>DATDBI010000093.1:0-13283 GCA_036524915.1 Lysobacter sp.
GGTGACGACGGCAGTGCTGCCGTAGCCGATGCGGGTCAGGAACATCTTCATCTGCTCGATCGTGGTGTTCTGCGCTTCGTCGAGGATCACATAGGCATCGTTAAGCGTGCGTCCGCGCATGTAGGCCAGCGGCGCGATCTCGATGACGTTCTTCTCCAGCAGCTTGACCACCTTCTCGACACCAAGCATCTCGTAGAGGGCGTCGTACAACGGGCGCAGGTAGGGGTCGACTTTCTGGGTCAGGTCGCCGGGAAGGAAGCCCAGCTTCTCGCCGGCCTCCACCGCCGGGCGCACCAGGATCAACCGCTGCACGCGCGCCTCGTTCAGTGCTTCCACGGCGCTGGCGACAGCAAGGAACGTCTTGCCGGTGCCGGCCGGGCCAATGCCGAAGTTGATGTCGTTGGTGGCGATCGCGTGCAGGTAGCGGGCCTGGTTGAGGCCGCGACCGCGGATGGTGCCGCGCTTGACGCGGATGCTGACTTCCTGCGGTTCAACGTCGTCGTTGGCCACCGCGTCGGCATCGATCTCGGTGAGGCGCAGGTGGATGGCCGGTTCGGTCAGCGTCTCGTCGGCGGCGTCGCGCCAAAGGTCGCGCAGCAGGCGTTCTGCCTTGTTGACCGCCAGTGGCGGCCCGACGATGCGGAACACGTTTCCGCGATTGGCGATCTCGACGCCAAGGCGCAGTTCGATCATGCGCAGGTGGCCGTCGAACGGGCCGTTGAGGTTGGCCAGGCGTTCTGCTTGGGCAGGTTCCAGGGCGAATTCGGAAGTGGTTCTGGCGGACATCGAGGGAGGGTGTCTTCCGTGGCGAGCGGGGCGAGTGCGTGACGGACGCGGCGCGCGCGCTGGCGCGCCGGGGGGAAAACAGCTTGCACCTGCGCGGGCCATTTCGCAAAGCGATGGCCGTCGCGCCGGTGTGCTCGCTCAGTCGCGCGGAAGCGGAGCGTCGCTTTTCATGGCGCGGATGATCAGGCGGACGCCGATGGCGCCCACCAGCAATGACCCGACCAGCCACAGCCACATCACCGGGTCGCCAGCATGCTCGGCGTCGCGGACGTAGCGCATCGCATAGCGCAACAGGCCGAGCACGGCGATGGCGCAGAACCACAGGCCGAGGGCGCAGCGCTGGAGGAGGCTTGAACCTGGTATCGGGTGAGGCATGACGGCAGCGTCGGGGGTGGCGTTATCAGCCGACACGATAGGCCACCCCGGCTCGACGGTGATTGCGGGGGTGGGCGGCATCGCCAGGGTCGGTCGACCGTTCGTCGGCTCCCGGTTGAAACTAATTAATCATTGAATTAAATATGTCGGCCATGACAGAGACCTCCAAAGCCGGGCCCGGAAAGGGCGGCAAGCCCGTCCCCGCCTCGAAGGCGGGTCGGGCAGCCAGGGAGGCCACTCCGGGGCGCGCCCCGGGTCGCCCCGGCCCCGACAGCCCCGACCTGCGCGAGCGCCTGCTCGACGCAGCGCTCGCCTGTTTCGCCCGGCAGGGAATCGCCGCTACCCCGCTGCGCGCGATCGCCAGCGAGGCGGGCGTGACGCCGGCACTCCTGCACTACTACTTCGGCGACAAGGCGCAGTTGCAGGAGGCGGTGATCGTCGAACGCGTGCTGCCCGCATTCGGGCGCCTGCGCGAGCCGCTGATGCATGCCGGTGATGACATCGCCGAGCTGGTCGCTGCCTTCGTGATGGGTATCGGCAAGCTGGTGGCCGAACATCCGTGGTTGCCGGCCTTGTGGGTGCGCGAGGTGCTGTGCGAAGGCGGCGCCCTGCGCGAAGTGCTGTTCGAGCGGATCGGCCCGCAGATGCCGCAGATGATGGCCGCGCGCTTCGCGCAGGCGCAGCAGCGCGGCCAGATCAATGAAGACCTCGACCCGCGCCTGCTGATGGTGTCGCTGGTCGGTCTGACCCTGTTTCCCGCGGCGGGCGCCCCGATCTGGCGCCACATGTTCCAGGCCGACGACCTGGATTTCGATGCGCTGCGCCGACACACGCTGGCGCTGCTCGACCGCGGCCTGGGCATGCGATCAAAGGTGGAACCATGAGCGACAACCCCACGAACCTCCTGGCCGCCCTGGCCTGCGCCGCACTGCTGGCCGCCTGTGCCAGGGAGCCGCAACAGGCCCTGGGCACCCTGGAATGGGACCGCATCGCGTTGCCGGCAACGGCGCCGGAACGGATCGTCAGCATCGACGTGCGTGAAGGCGAGCGGGTCAAGGCCGGAGCGCGCCTGGTGCAATTGGAAGTCACGCGTACCCAGGCCGAACTCACCGCGCTGCAGGCGCAGGCACGACAGGCCGGCGATGTGCTGGCAGAGCTGGAAGCCGGCCCGCGCATCGAGGACATCGCCCAGGCGCGTGCAAATCTCGCCGCAGCCCAGGCCGAGGCGGCCGACGCGCGCAGGTACTACACACGGCTGCAGCCGCTGGGTCGGCAGCAACTGGTCGCCGCGTCGGATGTCGATCGCGCGCGGGCCGCCGCAGCCAATGCCGAGGCACAGGTCCGTTCAGCGCAGGCGGCATTGCTCGAACTCGAGCACGGCACCCGCATCGAACAGATCGCGCAGGGCGAGTCGGCACTCGCGGCCGCGAAGGCGCAGGCGGCATCGCAGGAAGTGACGCTGCAGAAACTCGACCTGGTCGCGCCGCGTGCCGGCGTGGTCGACAGCCTGCCGTACCGCCTTGGCGACCAGGCGCCGGTCGGCGCGCCGCTGGCGATCATGCTGGTGGGCGATGCACCGTACGCACGGGTCTACGTGCCAGAACCGATTCGCGCCGGTGTACGCGTGGGGCAGTCGGCGCGTGTGTTCGTCGACGGTCGCGACGGGTCGCTGCAGGGCAGGGTGCGGATGATCCGCAACGAGGCCAGCTTCACCCCGTACTACGCGCTGATCGGCAAGGACGCAGCGCGCCTGAGTTACCTGGCCGAGGTCGAACTGGTAGGCGGCCAGACCGCGAACCTGCCCGCCGGGCTGCCGGTACGGGTCGAGTTCGGGACGGGCGTGCAATGAACGCCGCCAGCGACGAGCTCGCCATCCGCGCACGCGGGCTGACCAAGCGCTTCGGTTCGCTGGTCGCGGTTGATCACGTCGACCTGAGCGTGCCGCGGGCGAACGTCTATGGCTTCCTGGGCCCCAACGGGTCCGGCAAGACCACCACCATCCGCATGCTCTGCGGGCTGCTGACGCCGACGCAGGGTGATGTCGAAGTGCTGGGCCTGCGCATTCCCGAGCAGGCCGAAGAACTGCGGCGCCGCATCGGCTACATGACGCAGCGATTCTCGCTGTTCGAGGACCTCACCGTGCGCGAGAACCTCGAGTTCCTCGCCGCGGTCCAGGACATCCCGCGCGCGAAGGCGGCCAAGCGCATCGACGACCTGGTCGTGCAGTACCACTTCGAGGACCGCCAGAAACAGCTCGCTGGCACCATGAGCGGCGGCCAGAAGCAACGGCTGGCGCTGGCCGGCGCAGTGATTCAGGAGCCCGAACTGCTGTTCCTCGACGAACCGACCAGCGCGGTTGATCCGGAGTCGCGCCGCGATTTCTGGGAAAAGCTTTTCGACCTCGCCGATGCCGGCACCACGATCCTGGTCTCCACCCACTACATGGACGAGGCCGAGCGCTGCCATCGCATCGCCATCCTCGACCGCGGCGTGCTGGTGGCCGACGGAACACCGGCGGACCTGACCCAGGCGCTGGCCGGGCGCACGGTCGAGGTGATCGCGGCGCAGCCGCGCCGCGCGCAGCAGCTGCTGGTGAAGGTGCCGGGCGTGCTCAGCGTGGCGCAGATCGGCAACAGCCTGCGTGTGTTGAACGAAAGCAATGGCGATGCCGCGGCACGGCTGGAGAAGGCGCTGGCCGACGCCGGCATGGAGGCCGAGGTCGCGCAGACGAATCCGAACCTCGAGGACGTGTTCGTCTCCTCCACGCGCGGGCGCGCCGAAAACGGCGGCAAGCCGCAGGAGAAGGCGGCATGAACCTGCGCCGCCTGTTCGCAATCGTGCAGAAGGAGCTGCGGCAGATGCGCCGCGACCGAATCACCCTGGCGATGATCGTCGGCATACCGGTGATGCAGCTGGTGTTGTTCGGCTACGCGATCAACCTCAACCTGCGCGGCCTGACCACCGGCGTCGCCGACCAGGCAAACACCGCTGCATCCCGCGCGGTGATCATGGACATGGTCGCGACCGGGGTGATCGACCCGTCGGTGAGTGCGACTACGCCGCAGGAGCTGATGGAACACCTGCGGCGCGGGCAGATCAGCGTCGGCGTGGTGATCCCGCCGGATTTCGAACGGCGCCGATTTGAAGGTCGCGAGGCCGTGCAGGTACTCGTCGACGGCAGCGACACGGTCGTGCAGAGCGCAGCCGTGCAGCTGGCGCAACTGCCACTGGACAACAAGCCAAAGGACAACCTGTCGCCCACGCGCGGCGGCACCGGCCAACTCGCCGGCGGGCAGATCAGCGTGGTCAGCTTCTACAACCCCGAGCGGCGTTCGGCGGTGAACATCGTGCCTGGCCTGATCGGCATCATCCTGACCATGACCATGGTGATGTTCACCGCCGTGGCGATCGTCCGCGAGCGTGAGCGCGGCAACATGGAGCTGCTGATCGCCACGCCACTGAGCAGCAGCGAACTGATGATCGGCAAGGTGCTGCCGTACGCCGCCATCGGCCTGGTCCAGACCACGCTGGTGCTGCTGCTGGGGATGTGGCTGTTTGACGTCCCCATCCGCGGCAGCGTGCTCGATGTCTATCTGGCTGCGGTGCTGCTGATCGTTGCCAACCTGACCCTGGGATTGCTGATCTCGACCAAGGCGCAATCGCAGTTCCAGGCGATGCAGATGACCTTCTTCGTGTTCCTGCCGTCGATCCTGCTGTCGGGCTTCATGTTCCCGTTTGCCGGCATGCCCAAGGTCGTGCAGTGGCTGGCCGAGGTGCTGCCGCTGACCCACTTCCTGCGCCTGATCCGCGGCGTGATGCTGCGCGGCGCGAGCCTGTTCGAGCTATGGCCGGAAGTGCTGGCGCTGCTGGCCTTCATCACGGTGATGATGACGGCGGCGATCCTGCGCTTCCGCAAGCGGCTGGACTGACGACTTGCACGACAGCCGTTGATTGCGCAAAGTCCGCAAGCTCCAATCGCCTGGGGAGGCGCAATGCAAACGCTCGGATTGGCCATTTCAACGTTGCTGTTCACGCTGGCGGCAGGCAGTGCAACCGCGGCCGACGTCACAGTCCTCAATGCCGCCCGGATCCACACGATGGACACCGCCCAGCCGCGCGTGCGGGCGCTGGCCTATGACGACACCGGCCGGATCCTCGCCCTCGGCGACCCGGCCGCGCTGCTGAAGCAATACCCGAAGGCCAGGCGCGTCGACGCGGGTGATGCCACCGTCGTCCCCGGTCTCATTGATGCGCATGCGCACGTCTCGGGTCTTGGCTTGACCATGCTCACCGCCGACCTGGTCGACGCGACCAGCAAGGACGACGTGATCGCGCGGCTGCGCGAGTTTTCCGGGCAACTGCCGGCCGGCGCCTGGCTGATCGGCCGCGGCTGGGACCAGAACGACTGGCCGGAAAAACGCTTCCCGAGCGCTGCCGACCTCGATGCCGCCTTCCCTGACCGCCCGGTCTGGCTGGAGCGCATCGATGGTCATGCCGGCTGGGCCAACTCGGCGGCGATGCGCGTGGTCAAGCGCGATCTCGCCGGGGACTGGCAACCCGATGGTGGCCGCATCGAACGCGATTCATCGCGAAAGCCGACGGGGATATTCGTCGATGCCGCCATGGCCCTCGTCGATCAAGCTCGGCCGCCGCTGGACGAGGCTACGGCCGAACGCGCGCTGGTGCTGGGCATGCAGTCTGCGGTCGAACACGGCCTGACCGGCGTGCACGACGCCGGCGTGAGCCTGTCCGAACTCCAGCGCTACCGCCGCCTGGCCGATCGCAACGAGATGCCGCTGCGGATCACCGCGATGGCATCGGGCGATGGCGACGCGCTCGCCGAGATCTGCCGCGACGGCCTCTATCGTCATCCGTCCGGCCGCCTGCAGATGCGCACCGTCAAGCTCTACGCGGATGGCGCGCTGGGAAGCCGCGGCGCGGCGATGCTGCAGGACTACACCGACGATCACGGCAACCGCGGCATCATGGTGATGTCGCCCGAAGCGCTGCTGGCCGCGGCGGTCAAGGCCAAGGGCTGCGGCGTGCAGGTTGCGACCCATGCGATCGGCGACCGCGGCAACCACGAAGTGCTCGAAGCGTACGCACGCGCGCTGGGTTCCGATTCGGCAGGTGACCACCGCTGGCGGATCGAACATGCCCAGCTGCTGACCCCACAAGACCTGCCGCGACTGGCGCAGTTGCACGTGATCGCCTCGATGCAGCCGACCCACGCCACCAGCGACATGCCCTGGGCGCAGGACCGGGTCGGACCGCAGCGCATCGTCGGTGCCTATGCCTGGCGCCAGTTGCGCGACAGCGGTGCGCGACTGGCGCTGGGTTCGGACTTCCCGGTGGAGTCGGTGGATCCGCGCTTCGGGCTATACGCGGCGGCAACGCGCAGCGATTCGCACGGGCTGCCGGTGGGCGGCTGGTTCCCGCAGGAAAAGCTGACCGCCTTCGAAGCGCTGCGTGGCTTCACCCTCGATGCCGCCTACGCCGGATTCGCCGAGACCGAAGTCGGCAGCCTGGCGGTCGGCAAGCGTGCCGATTTCGTCGTGCTGAAGGAGGACCCGCTGGCGGTGCCGCCGGCGCGACTTCGCGAGCTGACGGTGCAAGCGACCTACGTCGACGGTCGCCCCGTCTACCGCGCTCCGTAACACTGTCGCCCGGGGGTGGCCTTGCGGCCTTGCCCGGGCTACGAACTCACGCTGTCGCCACGCGGGCGCGCAGCGAGTTGCTCCACGCTTCGGTGATCACCACGTCGACGAACTGGCCGACCAGGCGCGGATGGCCCGGGAAGTTCACCGAGCGCATGTTTTCGGTCTTGCCGGTCAGCTCGTTCGGATCTTTCTTCGACGGGCCTTCGACCAGGACGCGCTGGACGCTGCCGACCATGGCCTGGCTGATCTTCCGTGCGTTGTCGTTGATCGTCGCCTGCAGGCGCGACAGGCGCGCGTGCTTTTCCTCGCTCGAGAGGGTGTCCTCGAGGTCGGCGGCAGGCGTGCCCGGGCGGCGCGAGTAGATGAAAGAGAACGACTGGTCGAAGCCGACGTCCTCGATCAGCTTCATGGTCTTGTCGAAGTCGGCATCGGTTTCGCCGGGGAAGCCGACGATGAAGTCCGACGACACGCTGATGTCCGGACGCACAGCGCGCAGCTTGCGGATCTTCTGCTTGAACTCGAGCGCCGTGTAGCCACGCTTCATTGCCGAGAGAATGCGGTCGCTGCCGGCCTGCACGGGCAGGTGCAGGTAGTTGGCCAGCTTGGGCACGTCGCGGTAGGCCTCGATCAGCGAGTCGGAGAACTCCAGCGGGTGCGACGTGGTGAAGCGGATCCGGCCGATGCTTTCGATCTCGGCAATGGCGCGGATCAGCAGTCCCAGGTCGGCGACTTCCGCCTCGCCGCCGTCCTCGCCCGGGGCGATGGGGCCGCGGTAGGCGTTGACGTTCTGGCCGAGCAGGTTGATCTCGCGCACGCCCTGAGACGCCAGGTCGGCGATCTCGACCAGCACGTCTTCGAACGGTCGGCTGATCTCCTCGCCACGGGTGTAGGGCACCACGCAGAAGGAGCAGTACTTCGAGCAGCCCTCCATGATCGAGACGAATGCGCTCGGGCCATCGGCGCGCGGCTCGGGCAGCCGGTCGAACTTCTCGATCTCGGGGAAGCTGATGTCGACCTGCGGCAGACCGGTCGCGCGCTTGGCGGCGATCAGTTCGGGCAGGCGATGCAGGGTTTGCGGGCCGAACACCAGGTCGACGTACGGGGCGCGCTTGACGATCGCCTCGCCTTCCTGGGAGGCGACGCAGCCGCCGACGCCGATCACGACCGGGCGGCCGCCCTGCTTGAGCGCTTTCCAGCGGCCGAGCTGGCTGAAGACCTTCTCCTGCGCCTTCTCGCGGATTGAGCAGGTGTTGATCAGGATCACGTCGGCTTCGTCGACGTTGTCGGTCAGCTCCATGCCGTCACTGGCGGCGAGCACGTCGGCCATCTTGGCCGAGTCGTACTCGTTCATCTGGCAACCGTGGGTCTGGATGAAGAGCTTCCTGCTGCCCGGGGTGGGGCTGGCGGGAGCGTCCGCGGGGGCGGTTGGGGTAATCGTGGCGGTCATTGGCTCGATCCGGGAAGGGCGGCGGTTATTCCGCGCCGGAGGGTGGGCCATTCTACAGGCGCCGTCCCGGTCGGGTGAGGGGCAAGGGCCGGGTCTCGCGGCGCACCGCGTTATCTCAATCGAAGGGGCGCCCGGTGCGCCATCGGGATCGAGGGGTCGAGGGATGGTGGTCAAGGCAGGCGCGTGGGGTCTGGGAGTCGTGTGCCTGCTGGCATTGTCGCCAGCACTGGCCGCGGGCCTGGAGCGCTGCGAGCGCGTTGGCGAGCCGCTGGCGCCTGCTTCCGGGCGGTCGGCACCGGCATGCCCGGGTGGTCACCCGTCGGCCGATACCGCTCCGCTGGGTCAGGTCAGCCGTCCGTCGATGCCGTCCCAGGTGGGTGGGGTGGCGTTGCTGCCCCCGGTTGCGCGCGAGCTGCAGGAGCCGCAGGTGGCCAGCACCAGCGGGGCCGTGGCGCCTGTCGCCGTACCCATGCGGGTAGCGCAGGGCGAGGTCTTCCGGTACTCCAGCGAGGGCCAGGTGATTTACAGCAGCCGCCCCCCAAGCGCCCGGCCCGGCCTTGGACCGGTCAGCCGGGTCCGCTACACGTACATGGAAACCTGCTACGCCTGTGACGTCCGCCCGGGCGTCGACTTCGGAAAAATCAACCTCAACACCGACGCCTATCGCCGTGAAATCGCCTCGGCCGCGCGCGATTTCGGTGTCGACGAGGCTGTTGTGCGGGCGGTGATCCATGCCGAATCTGCGTACAACCCGCGCGCGCTGTCGCGGGTCGGGGCGCAGGGGTTGATGCAGTTGATGCCGGACACGGCCCGCCGTTTCGGTGTCGCCAATGTCTTCGATATCGGGCAGAACATCCGCGGCGGCGTGCAGTACCTGGCGTGGCTGCTCAAGCGTTTCAACGGCAACCTGACGCTGGCCACGGCCGGCTACAACGCTGGCGAAGGCGCGGTCGACCGCTACCAGGGCGTGCCGCCCTACAGCGAGACCCAGCGCTACGTCGAACGCGTCGCGGTGCTGACCGATCGCTACCGCAACGCCAGGGCGGCCCCCTGAGCGTGCAATGACAGGGGCGGAGTGGGCGAGGCCGGGGGTGGGGCTCCGGCATCGCCCGCTGTGGAAGACAAAAGGGGTGGGACGACGCGGCGCGGGTCACGTTTCGCAGCAGCCAGTCCGATCAAGTACTTGAAGCACCAGGGGAGACAGGACACACTCGCGGCCATGAGGGGGGGCTCACTGCTACTGGGGATTGCCTGTTTGCTGGCTGCGGCGCCGTCCGTGGCCGGTGCGCTGTACCGTTGCGATCTGCCCGATGGCAGCCGCAGCTACGTCAGCAAGAAGCCTGCCGGCGCCCGTTGCACCGTCATCAGCCAGTCGCGCGGGGGCGATCGCCCGACCACCACGCCGGCCAAGGCGCCGTCCGCGATGGGCAGCGCCATCCCGGTCAATGCCGTCGCCGGCTCGCCGGCTTCGGTCCACGCCGCAGCGCCAGCTCCGGCCATGGCTGCCCCGGTCGTTTCGATACCGGCGGCCATGCAGGTCGCCGCGACGTCCATTCCAGCCACCACGCCACCGGCCTATTCGACCGGCTCCGCGCCCCGCGTGGTGAAGGGGCAGGTGTACTCGTACATCCAGGACGGCGTTCGCCACTACACCAGCAAGGCGCCGCGCGGGCTGGCCAACGCCAGTGCCGTGCGCACCATCCGCTACAGCTACATCCAGACCTGCTACGCCTGCGGCGCACGTCCCGGCGTCAACTTCGGCACGGTCCGGCTCAACACGGACGCCTATCGCGACGAGATCGCCGCCGCCGCCCGCCAGCACGGGGTCGACGAGTCCATCGTGCGCGCGATCATCCACGCCGAATCGGCCTACAACCCCAACGCGCTGTCGCGCGTCGGCGCCCAGGGCCTGATGCAGCTGATGCCGGCGACGGCTCGGCGCTTCGGGGTCAGCAACGCGTTCGACGCCAGCCAGAACATCCAGGGTGGCGTGCAGTACCTGGCCTGGCTGCTCAAGCGGTTCAACAACAACCTGACCCTGGCCGCGGCCGGCTACAACGCCGGCGAGGGCGCCGTGGACAAGTACAAGGGCGTCCCGCCCTACAGCGAAACCCAGCGCTACGTGGTTCGCGTGGGGCAGCTGGCCGAGCGTTACCGCGGCGCGACCAGCGTCGTCCGCTGATTCAAGGGGCCGTGCAAGGGCCTGGGGCGCCCACGGGGCCCAGCCGGCGGTTTACGCAACATCGGCGGATTGTCGGGCCATTCACCGTTCCGTTACACTTCCCCGTCTTTTGTGCCGCGAGCCGTCGCCAGTGGCGGGCTACGCGGTGTAACTTCGAACAGCTTTGCGGAGTGCCGGATGGCCAACCAAGGGGTCCACGATCCTGTCAACCAGGGCCGCCGTCGGTTCCTGACCGCGACCACTGCCGTGGTCGGTGCGGTCGGAGCCGGTTTTGTGGCGGTACCGTTCATCAAGTCCTGGAATCCCAGTGCCCGAGCCAAGCTCGCCGGCGCGCCGATTTCCGCGGACATCAGCGCGCTGGAGGAAGGTCAGCGCATGGTCCTGGAATGGCGCGGTCAGCCGATCTGGATCGTCAAGCGCTCCAAGGCCATCCTTGACGCGCTGCCGACCCTGGACCCGCGACTGCGCGATCCCAAGTCGGAAAACAAGGACCAGCAGCCGGCCTACATCACCGGTGAGCTGCGCTCGATCAAGCCGGAGATCTCCGTGCTGGTCGGCCTGTGCACGCACCTGGGCTGCTCGCCGGAAATGAAGGCCGAGATCCGCCCCGAGCCGTTCGACGACGACTGGAAGGGCGGTTACTTCTGCCCGTGCCACAAGTCGCGCTTCGACATGGCCGGTCGCGTGTTCCAGGGCGTCCCGGCGCCGACCAACCTGGTCGTGCCGCCGCATCACTACGAAGGCGACACCACGATCATCATCGGCGTCGATCCGTCGTCCGGCAGCAAGGGAGCGGCGTAAGTCATGTCGAACATCATTACCCGTACCGCCCTGGGCGCCTGGGATTGGGTCAACGCGCGCGCGCCCGGCATGATGCCGGCGTACCGCAAGCACATGACCGAGTACTACGCGCCGAAGAACTTCAACTTCTGGTACTACATGGGGTCGCTGGCCCTGCTGGTGCTGGTCAACCAGATCGTCACCGGCATCTTCCTGACGATGCACTTCAAGCCGTCCGCGGCCGAAGCGTTCTCGTCGGTTGAATACATCATGCGAGACGTGGAGTGGGGCTGGCTGATCCGCTACATGCACTCCACCGGCGCGTCGATGTTCTTCATCGTCGTGTACCTGCACATGTTCCGCGGCCTGATGTACGGCTCGTACCAGAAGCCGCGCGAGCTGGTGTGGATCCTGGGCATGCTGATCTACCTGGTGCTGATGGCCGAAGCCTTCATGGGCTACGTGCTGCCGTGGGGCCAGATGTCGTTCTGGGGCGCCAAGGTGATCATCTCGCTGTTCGGCGCGATCCCGGTGATCGGCAACGGCCTGACCGAGTGGATCATGGGCGACTACCTGCCCGGCGATGCCACCCTCAACCGCTTCTTCGCCCTGCACGTGATCGCGCTGCCGCTGGTGCTGCTGCTGCTGGTCGTGCTGCACCTGGGTGCACTGCACGAGGTCGGTTCCAACAACCCCGACGGCGTCGAGATCAAGAAGGGCCCCAAGGGCAACCGCTGGGATTCGACCAAGCCGCTCGACGGCATCCCGTTCCACCCGTACTACACGGTCAAGGATCTGTTCGGCGTCAGCTTCTTCCTGATCATCTGCGCGTTCGTCATCTTCTTTGCGCCGGCCTTCGGTGGCTGGTTCCTGGAGCATGACAACTTCACCGAGGCCAACCGCCTGGTGACGCCGGAGCATATCAAGCCGGTCTGGTACTACACCCCTTACTACGCGATGTTGCGCGTCATCCCGCACAAGCTGAGCGGCGTGATCGTGATGTTCGCCGCGATCGCGGTGCTGTTCCTGGTGCCGTGGCTGGACAAGTCGCCGGTCAAGTCGCACCGCTACCGCGGCATCCTGACCAAGATCATGCTCGGCATGCTCGCCATCTGCTTCCTGTGGCTGGGCAAGATCGGCGCCGGCCCGGGTACCGACCCGGTCGAGACGATCATCGGCCGCGTGCTGACCTTCCTGTACTTCACCTTCTTCATCACCATGCCGCTGTGGACCAAGCTCGACAGGACCAAGCCGGTGCCGGAACGGGTGACGATGCATGACTAACCAGACCGACGTCCGCCAGCCCTTCCAGAAGACGCACATCGTGAAGAAGCTCGCCATCTTTGCCGCCGGCCTGTTGGTGTCGGTCACCGCTTTCGCATCCGAAGGCGGCCACCTGCTGCAGTCGGGCACCGACCTGGGCGACCAGGCTTCGCTGCAGCGCGGCGCCAAGCTGTACATGAACTACTGCTCGGGCTGCCATTCGCTCAAGTACCTGCGTTACTCGCGCATGGCCGAAGACCTCGGCCTGAGCGAGGACGACGTCATGGCCAACCTGAATTTCACCGGCGCCAAGGTCGGTGAGCAGGTCCAGGTCAGCCTGACGCCGGAGCACGCCAACCAGTGGTTCGGCAAGATGCCGCCGGACCTGAGCCTGATCGCCCGCGTGCGCGGCAGCGACTGGGTCTACACCTATCTGAAGTCGTTCTACCTGGACGAGTCGCGTCCGCTGGGCTGGAACAACCAGCTGTTCCCGAACGCTTCGATGCCGAACGTTCTGTGGGAGCTGCAGGGTCTTCAGCACGCCGAATTCGGTGAAGCCGACAAGAAGACCGGCGATCGTCCGGTGCACGGCCTCAAGGTGACCCAGGCCGGCCAGCTCGACGAGCAGGGCTTCAACCAGGCAGTGCGTGACATCACCACTTTCCTCGAGTACGCCGGCGAACCGGCCGCCCTCAAGCGCCAGAGCCTGGGCGTGTGGGTGATCCTGTTCCTGGCGATGTTCACCATCATCGCCTACCTGCTCAAGATCGAGTACTGGCGGGACGTGGAC
>DATDBI010000094.1:0-6267 GCA_036524915.1 Lysobacter sp.
CGTCATCCTGAAGGCCGCCGGCGAGAAGAAGGTCGAGGTCATCAAGGCCGTCCGCGCCATCACCGGCCTGGGCCTGAAGGAAGCGAAGGACCTGGTCGAGGCGACCGGCCTCGTGAAGGAAGCCGTGTCGAAGGACGACGCTGCCAAGATGAAGAAGGACCTCGAAGCCGCTGGTGCGACTGTCGAAGTCAAGTAAGCAGTACTTGCGTCGCCGGACCACATTGGCGACCACCTAAGGCTGGGGGCGAAAGTCCCCGGCCTTTGGCCGTTGTTGAAACAAACCCGGAAATGGGTGGAATGGTCAGTCCCCGGATTTGGCTTCGCTCCATCCGGGTTACGACAGCGAGATTTACCAGCGAAGCAAAAAGCCAACCGAGTTGGTAGTTGGAAGCAGCAGCAGAAGGCGTGCGGGTGCCGGCAATACCCGCGGCTTCCAACTGACAGTTCAAATCTTTTTCCCAAGTGGAGTCGTGTCCGAGAACGCAGAACCTCAATTGCCGCACCGCGCCTTGATGATTCTGATTCTCAGTTCCCGATTCCCGGCTCTAACGAGGCGGTAGCTCCCCATGACGACAGCTTCCAAAACGAACTACTCGTTCACCGAAAAGAAGCGCATCCGCAAGAATTTCGGCAAGCGCAAGTCCATCCTCGAGGTTCCGTTCCTGCTCGCGATTCAGGTCGATTCGTACCGTGAATTCCTGCAGGCCAACGTCGAACCCGCCAAGCGTGACGACAAGGGCCTGCATGCCGCGTTGGAGTATGTCGGTTACAAGCTAGGCGAGCCGCCGTTCGACGAGCGCGAGTGCCGTAATCGCGGCCTGTCCTACGGCGCCCCGCTGCGCGTGACCGTGCGCCTGGTGATCTACGACCGCGAGTCGTCGACCAAGGCCATCAAGTATGTGAAGGAGCAGGAGGTCTACATGGGCGAGATTCCGCTCATGACCGACAACGGCACCTTCATCGTCAACGGCACCGAGCGCGTCATCGTTTCCCAGCTGCACCGCAGCCCGGGCGTGTTCTTCGATCACGACCGCGGCAAGACGCACAGCTCGGGCAAGCTGCTGTACAGCGCCCGCATCATTCCTTACCGCGGTTCCTGGCTCGACTTCGAGTTCGACCCGAAGGACGCGCTGTTCACCCGTATCGACCGTCGCCGCAAGCTGCCGGTGACCGTGCTGCTGCGCGCGCTCGGCTACAACAACGAAGAAATGCTGCGTGAGTTCTTCGAGATCAACACCTTCCACATCATGCCCGAGGGCGTGCAGTGGGAGCTGGTCTCCGAGCGCCTGCGTGGTGAAACGCTCGACTTCGACCTGGCCGATGGCGACAAGATCATCGTCGAGGCCGGCAAGCGCATCACCGCTCGCCACGTCAAGCAGCTGGAAGCCTCGGGCATCGCCGCCCTGGCCGTGCCGGACAGCTACCTCGTCGGCCGCATCCTCTCGCACGACGTCATCGACTCCAAGACCGGCGAGCTGCTCGCCACGGCCAACGACGAGATCAATGAAGACCAGCTGGCTGCGTTCCGCAAGGCCGGCATCGACGCGGTCGGCACCCTGTGGGTGAACGACCTCGATCGCGGCGCGTACCTGTCCAACACCCTGCGCATCGATCCGTCGAAGACGCAGCTGGAAGCGCTGGTCGAGATCTACCGCATGATGCGTCCGGGCGAGCCGCCCACCAAGGACGCCGCTCAGAACCTGTTCCACAACCTGTTCTTCACCTTCGAGCGCTACGACCTCTCGGCCGTCGGCCGGATGAAGTTCAACCGTCGCCTCGGCCGCAAGGAGACCGAGGGTTCCTCGGTGCTCTATGACTCCAAGTACTTTGCCGAGCGCAAGGACGAGGAATCGGTGCGCCTGCGCAACGCCAACGGCGCCACGTCCGACATCCTCGACGTGATCCGCGTGCTGACCGAGATCCGCAACGGTCGCGGCACGGTCGACGACATCGACCACCTGGGCAATCGTCGCGTGCGTTCGGTCGGCGAAATGGCCGAGAACGTGTTCCGCGTCGGCCTGGTCCGCGTCGAGCGCGCGGTCAAGGAGCGCCTGTCGATGGCCGAGTCGGAAGGCCTGACCCCGCAGGAGCTGATCAACGCCAAGCCGGTGGCCGCCGCGATCAAGGAGTTCTTCGGCTCCTCGCAGCTGTCGCAGTTCATGGACCAGAACAACCCGCTGTCGGAAGTCACTCACAAGCGTCGCGTCTCGGCCCTCGGCCCGGGCGGCCTGACCCGTGAGCGTGCCGGCTTCGAAGTGCGCGACGTCCACCCGACCCATTACGGCCGCGTGTGCACCATCGAGACGCCGGAAGGCCCGAACATCGGCCTGATCAACTCGCTCGCCGTGTTCGCCCGCACCAACAAGTACGGCTTCCTCGAGACGCCGTACCGCAAGGTCATCGACGGCCGCGTCACCGACGCCGTCGAGTACCTGTCGGCGATCGAGGAGAACGAGTACGTCATCGCCCAGGCCAACGCGCCGACCGACGACGACGGCCACATCACCGCACAGTTCGTCGCCTGCCGTTACCAGGGCGAGTCGATGCTGCGTCCGCCGAACGAGATCCACTTCATGGACGTCTCGCCGATGCAGACCGTGTCGGTCGCAGCGGCGCTCGTTCCGTTCCTCGAGCACGATGACGCCAACCGCGCACTGATGGGCGCCAACATGCAGCGCCAGGCCGTGCCGACGCTGCGTGCGCAGAAGCCGCTGGTCGGTACCGGTATCGAGCGTGCGGTTGCGCGCGACTCGGGTGTGACCGTGAATGCCCGTCGTGGTGGCGTGATCGAGCAGATCGACGCAGGCCGCATCGTGGTCAAGGTCAACGAGAAGGAAATCGTCGGCGAGACCGATGCCGGCGTCGACATCTACACGCTGATCAAGTACACCCGCTCCAACCAGAACACCTGCATCAACCAGCGTCCGCTGGTGAACGTCGGTGACGTGGTTGCGCGCGGCGACGTGCTGGCGGACGGTCCGTCGACCGACATCGGCGAGCTTGCGCTCGGCCAGAACATGCTGGTCGCGTTCATGCCGTGGAACGGCTACAACTTCGAGGACTCGATCCTGCTCTCCGAGCGCGTGGTCGAGCAGGATCGTTACACCACGATCCACATCGAAGAGCTGACCTGCGTCGCCCGTGACACCAAGCTGGGACCGGAGGAAATCTCCGCCGACATCCCGAATGTCTCCGAGCAGGCCCTCAACCGCCTCGACGAGTCGGGCGTGGTCTACATCGGCGCCGAAGTGCGTGCAGGCGACATCCTGGTCGGCAAGGTCACGCCGAAGGGCGAGTCGCAGCTGACCCCGGAAGAGAAGCTGCTTCGCGCGATCTTCGGCGAGAAGGCTTCCGACGTTAAGGACAGCTCGCTGCGCGTTCCCCCGGGCATGGACGGCACCGTCATCGACGTGCAGGTCTTCACCCGCGATGGCATCGAGAAGGACAAGCGCGCGCGCCAGATCGAGGAATACGAGATCCGTCGCGTCAAGAAGGACTTCGACGACCAGTTCCGCATCCTGGAAGCGGCGATCTACGACCGCCTGCGCACCCAGCTGATCGGTCGCGTCGCCAATGGCGGCGGCGGCCTGAAGAAGGGCGACACCGTCACCTCGCTCGTGCTCGAGGGCCTGTCCCGCAAGGACTGGTTCACCCTGCGCATGAAGGACGAGGAAGCGGTCGAGGCCATCGAGCGCGCGCAGAAGCAGATCGAGATCCACAAGGCCGAGTTCGAGAAGCGCTTTGCTGACAAGCGCGGCAAGATCACCCAGGGCGACGACCTCGCACCGGGCGTGCTGAAGATGGTGAAGGTGTTCCTCGCGGTGAAGCGCCGCATCCAGCCGGGTGACAAGATGGCCGGCCGCCACGGCAACAAGGGTGTCGTGTCGACCATCGTGCCGGTGCAGGACATGCCGTACGCGGCCGACGGCCAGACCGTCGACATCGTCCTGAACCCGCTGGGCGTGCCGTCGCGTATGAACATCGGCCAGATCCTCGAAGTGCATCTGGGCTGGGCCGCAAAGGGCCTGGGCCAGAAGATCCAGCGCATGCTGGAAGCACAGCAGAAGGTCGCCGAACTGCGCCAGTTCCTCGACGACATCTACAACCACGACACCAAGATCGCCGGTGACCGCGTCGACCTGACCCAGTTCAGCGACGAGGAGCTGCTGACGCTCGCCAAGAACCTTTGCGATGGCGTGCCGATGGCCACCCCGGTGTTCGACGGTGCCGCCGAGTCGGAGATCAAGCGCATGCTCGAGCTCGCCGACCTGCCCACCAGCGGCCAGACCATGCTGTTCGACGGTCGCACCGGCGAGTCGTTCGAGCGTCCGATCACGGTCGGCTACATGCACATGCTGAAGCTGAACCACCTGGTCGACGACAAGATGCACGCCCGTTCCACTGGTCCGTACTCGCTCGTCACCCAGCAGCCGCTGGGCGGCAAGGCGCAGTTCGGTGGCCAGCGTTTCGGCGAAATGGAGGTGTGGGCGCTGGAAGCCTACGGCGCAGCCTACACGCTGCAGGAAATGCTGACTGTGAAGTCGGACGACGTCGCCGGCCGTACCAAGGTGTACGAGGCGATCGTGCGCGGCGACGACACGTTCGAGGCGGGTATCCCGGAATCGTTCAACGTGCTGGTCAAGGAGATGCGTTCGCTGGGCCTCAACGTCGACCTGCACAATTCCAAGGCGGGCGGCGCGACATCCGAGGCGGCCGAGTAACTCAAAAAGCGACATGCCCGGCGCTACGCGCCGGGCATCCGCGGTTCGCTCGGACGTTGGGCGGAACGCGTGGCGTCAAAAAGAATTTCGAATTTGCTGCCGGTGACGATCGGCACGCGAGGAGAAGACCATGAACCAAGAAATTATGAATCTCTTCAATCCGACGACACCGGCTCAGGTCTTCGACCAGATCCGGATCTCCATCGCGTCTCCGGAGAAGATTCTGTCGTGGTCCTACGGCGAGATCAAGAAGCCGGAGACCATCAACTACCGTACCTTCAAGCCCGAGCGCGACGGCCTGTTCTGCGCCCGCATCTTCGGGCCGATCAAGGATTACGAGTGCCTGTGCGGCAAGTACAAGCGGATGAAGTACAAGGGCATCATCTGCGAAAAGTGCTCGGTCGAGGTCACGCTGTCGCGCGTCCGGCGCGAGCGCATGGGCCACATCGAACTCGCCGCTCCGGTTGCGCATATCTGGTTCCTGAAGTCGCTGCCGTCGCGCATCGGCCTTCTGCTCGATATGACGTTGAAGGATCTCGAGCGGATCCTCTACTTCGAATACTACGTCGTGCTCGAGCCGGGCCTGACCGCGCTGAAGGACCGCCAGCTGCTCTCGGAAGAAGAGTATCTGCGGGCGCAGGACGAGTATGGCCAGGACAACTTCACCGCCAAGATCGGCGCGGAAGCGATCCGCGACATGCTGGCCGGACTCGAGCTCGAAAAGCTCGAGACGAACCTGCGCGCGGACATGCTCGCAACCGACTCGGACATCAAGCGCAAGAAGCTCGCCAAGCGCATGAAGATCGTCGAGGCCTTCCGCATTTCCGGCAACAAGCCGGAATGGATGGTGCTGACGGTCGTGCCGGTGATTCCGCCGGACCTGCGTCCGCTGGTGCCGCTCGACGGCGGCCGCTTTGCGACCTCCGACCTGAACGACCTCTACCGCCGCGTCATCAACCGCAACAACCGGTTGAAGCGGCTGATGGAGCTGCGCGCGCCGGACATCATCATCCGCAACGAAAAGCGCATGCTGCAGGAAGCTGTGGACGCGCTGTTCGACAACGGCCGCCGCGGCCGCGTCATCACGGGCGCCAACAAGCGGCCGCTGAAGTCCCTCGCCGACATGCTGAAGGGCAAGCAGGGCCGCTTCCGGCAGAACCTGCTCGGCAAGCGCGTCGACTATTCCGGCCGTTCGGTGATCGTGGTCGGTCCCGAACTGCGGCTGCACCAGTGCGGCCTGCCGAAGAAGATGGCGCTCGAACTGTTCAAGCCGTTCATCTACGCGCGTCTCGACGCGAAAGGTCTCGCCGGCACGGTGAAGGCCGCCAAGAAGCTGGTCGAGAAAGAGAAGCCGGAAGTCTGGGATATCCTGGAAGAAGTTATCCGCGAACATCCCATCCTGCTCAACCGCGCGCCGACCTTGCATCGTCTGGGCATCCAGGCGTTCGAGCCGAAGCTGATCGAGGGCAAAGCCATCCAGCTTCACCCGCTGGTCTGCGCCGCGTTCAACGCTGACTTCGATGGCGACCAGATGGCCGTGCACGTT
>DATDBI010000095.1:0-2962 GCA_036524915.1 Lysobacter sp.
GATGATGCGGTGGTCGTACGACAGCGCGATGTACATCATCGGCGCGGCGATGACCTGGCCGTTCTCGACGATCGCGCGCTCCTTGATGGCGTGCATGCCCAGGATCGCCGACTGCGGCGGGTTGACGATCGGCGTCGACATGAGCGACCCGAAGGTGCCGCCATTGGTGATGGTGAAGGTGCCGCCCTGCAGGTCGTCGAGGCCGAGCTTGCCGTCGCGCGCCTTCTTGGCGTAGTCGGCGATGCCCTTCTCGATATCGGCGAAGCCCATGCGCTCGACATTGCGCAGGACCGGCGTGACCAGACCCTTCTCGGTCGAGACCGCGATCGAGATGTCGGCGTAGCCGTGATAGATCACGTCGTTGCCGTCGACCGATGCATTGACCACCGGGTACTTCTGCAGTGCGTTGGCAGCGGCCTTGGCGAAGAAGCTCATGAAGCCGAGCTTGATGCCGTTGGCCTTCTCGAACTGCTCGCCAAGCTCCTTGCGCATGGCCATGACCTTGCCCAGGTTGACCTCGTTGAACGAGGTCAGCATGGCGATCGAGTTCTTCGACTGCATCAGGCGCTCGGCGATGCGGGCACGGATGCGGGTCATTGGCACGCGCTCTTCCGGACGTGCGCCGCCGGCGGCGCCGACGCCCTTGCCCGAGGCGTAGTTGACCAGGTCTTCCTTGGTCACCGCGCCGCGACGGCCGGTGCCTTCGACCTGCGCCGGGTCGATGCCCTGGGTGACGGCGGTGAAGCGTGCGCCCGGCGGCAGGCTGTCGGTGCCAGCGGCGGCCGGGGCGGCCTTGGCGGCTTCGGCCTTGGGCTGCACCGGCTGCGCTTCGGCGGTCGTGGCGGCCACGTTCTTGGCGTCGATCGCCTCGGCCTTGGTGGCGGCCGGAGCCGCGGCGGCAACGGCGCCAGCCTCGACGACGGCGATCAACTGCTCGCTGACGACCGTGGTGCCTTCGGCGAACTTGATTTCCTTGAGCACGCCGTCGACGGGCGAGGGGACTTCCAGGACGACCTTGTCGGTTTCCAGGTCAACCAGGTTCTCGTCGCGCTTGACCGCGTCGCCGACTTTCTTGTGCCAGGTCGCGATGGTGGCGTCGGAGACGGATTCGGGCAGAACGGGAACTTTGATCTCGGTGCTCATGGGGTGCGTCCTAATGTCATTCCGAACGTAATGAGGAATCGATGTTCCCGGGCGGCGACGGCGCAGCCCGGGGCGACACGGTAATTATTCTGCGGTGACCTCACCGCGCAGCGGGTTGCGCAGCGCGTCGGCGACCAGCGCGGCCTGCTCGGCAACGTGGTCGGCGAGGTGGCCGGCAGCCGGCGACGGCGAGCGCGCGCGACCTGCGTAGTGCAGCGTCTGCCCGGACTGCAGGCAGGCTGCCAGGTGGTGGCGGATCTGGTACCAAGCACCCTGGTTCTGCGGCTCTTCCTGGCACCAGACCACGTCGGTGGCCTTGGGCAGGCGCTTGAGCTCGGCCACCAGCTGCGGACGCGGGAACGGATACAGCTGTTCGACGCGGACGATGGCGACGTCGGTCAGGCCCTGCTTCTGCTGTTCCTCGAGCAGGTCGTAGTAGACCTTGCCGCCGCAGAACACGACGCGCTTGACCTTCGTGGCATCGGCGCCTGCATCCGGAATCAGCTGCTGGAACTCGCCCTTGGCCAGCTCGTCCATGGTCGACACGGCCAGCTTGTGGCGCAGCAGCGACTTGGGCGTCATCACCACCAGCGGCTTGCGCGTGGTCATGCGCATCTGCCGGCGGATCATGTGGTAGGCCTGTGCCGGCGTGGTCGGCGTGCAGACGATCATGTTCTCCAGCGCGCACAGCTGCAGGAAGCGCTCAAGGCGCGCGGAGCTGTGCTCCGGGCCCTGGCCTTCGTAGCCGTGCGGCAGGAACAGCGCCAGGCCGCACAGGCGACCCCACTTGGCCTCGCCCGAGGACAGGAACTGGTCGATCACGACCTGCGCGCCGTTGGCGAAATCGCCGAACTGCGCTTCCCAGATGTCGAGTGTCATGGGATCGGCGGTGGCGTAGCCGTACTCGAACGCCATCACCGCTTCCTCGCTGAGCAGCGAGTCGATGATGGTGACATCCGACGGGTTCTTGACCAGGCGACGCAGCGGCAGGACGTACTCGTCGTTGGTCTGCTCGTGCAGAATCGCGTGGCGGTGGAAGAACGTGCCGCGACCGCAGTCCTGGCCGACCAGGCGCAGCTTGTAGCCTTCGTCGACGAGGGTGGCGTAGGCCAGGTTTTCGGCAAAGCCCCAGTCGCCGCCGAGTTCGCCGGCGATCATCTTGCGGCGGTCGTCGTAGATCTTGGCAACGCGCGGGTGCAGCTTGAGATCGGCCGGCACGTCGTTGATGGTGACGGCGAGCTTGTCGAGCTTCTTGCGATCAAAGGTGGTGTCGACCTTGTCGCTCAGCTTGCCCGACAGGTAGTTCGACCAGTCGATGGTGAACTCGTCCGGCTTGACCTCGACCACCTCGGTGGTGACCGCGCCGTCGTCGAGCTTCTGGCGGTAGCCATCGACCAGCGCCTGCGCATCGTCGGCGGTGAGCGTGCCTTCGGCGACCAGCTTGGTCGCGTACAGCTCGCGCGGGGTCTTGTGCTTGCGGATGACCTGGTACATCACCGGCTGCGTCGCCGCCGGCTCGTCGGCCTCGTTGTGGCCGTGGCGGCGGTAGCAGACCAGGTCGATGACCACGTCCTTGCCAAACCTGTTGCGGAAGTCCAGCGCCAGCTCGGCGCAGAACACCACCGCTTCCGGGTCGTCGCCGTTCACATGCAGCACCGGTGCGTCGACCATCTTGGCCACGTCGGTGCAGTACATGGTCGAGCGCGCGTCCTGGACGGCGCTGGTGGTGAAGCCGACCTGGTTGTTGATGACGATGTGGACCGTGCCGCCGACGCGGAAACCGCGTGCCTGCGACATCTGGAACAGCTCCATCACCACG
>DATDBI010000096.1:0-11743 GCA_036524915.1 Lysobacter sp.
CAGGCGCAGCCGACGCCGGAACTCTCCTTCGCCGGCCAATACTTCTTCGACTGGGAACAGGCGCGCATCCCCGAGGCGGGCTCGTTCCTGGGCTTCAACGATCACCTGCTGCGCGGCGGCGAGTCGTTCATCTTCGGACCAGCGGCAGTGACCGCGGCCAACCCGCTGGGCGTCAACCGCCTGGTGCGCGGCGAAGACAGCGACCCGGACAAGCACGGCGACTGGGGCCTGTCGGCGCGCTGGAGCCCGCAGTGGCTCGACGGCACGCTGGGCGCCTACTACCGCGTTACCGCCGACATCCTGCCGCAGGGCAACGCAACCCCGGCGGTACGACCGGCCACGCCCCCGGGCCTGTGCCGCGCGCTGGGCGCCACGCCGCTGGGCCCGCCCACCTCGACAACCTGTTACATCAATCCTTCCGCGGCCACCGTGCCGGAGGTCGTCGGCGGCACCATCGGTCGCTATGCCGCCGCTTACGCCGACGACATCAAGATCTACGGCCTGAGCCTGTCGAAGAACCTGTGGGGTGTCAGCGTCGGCGCGGACCTGAACTACCGCGAGAACATGCCGCTGCTCAGCGATACCGTCAGCGTGCTGCCGGCGTCGTTTGCGCCGTTTGCGTCGGCCCTGCCGGCAGGCAGCCTGTTTGCTCCGCCTGCGGAAGGCGACAGCGGCGGCGCGCGCGGCAACACCTGGCACGGCGTCCTCAACGGCTTTGCGAGCTTCGCCGAGTCGCCGGCATGGGATTCGGCCAACCTGATCGTTGAGCTGGTCTGGAACCACTGGAGCGAGGTCACGCAAAACGCCTCCGTCTTCAAGGGCCGCAGCAGCTACGCCGTCGTCGGCCCGGACGGCACGCTGGTGACGCCGGAAGACAAGGTGACCAAGGACTTCTACGGCCTGGCCGTCAACTTCACCCCGACCAAGTACCAGATGTTCCCCGGCGCAGACCTGTCACTGCCGATCACCTGGTCGCAGGGCATCAGCGGCAACTCCGCGGTGCTGCTGGGCGGCAATGAAGGCGCCGGCAGCTACTCGGTCGGCGTGGCCGTCGACCTGCACTCCAAGTACCGCTTCGACCTGAAGTACGTCGACTTCCTGGGCGACGCCACCACCAATCCCGCCAATGCCATCACTTCCTATGGCGGCGCGAACTCGCTGCTGACGGATCGCGGCTTCGTGGTCTTTACCTTCAAGACCACGCTTTGACAGCACTCCAGACATCTGCAGAGGAACACACCATGACATTCGCCAAGACACTCCTGGCCGGCGCGCTGCTGGCCGTCCTCGGCAACGCCAGTGCGGCGGTGACCGCGGACGAGGCCAAGCAGCTCGGCACGCGCCTCACCCGCGTCGGTGCCGAGACCGGCGCCAACGCCGACGGCACCATCCCGGTCTACACCGGCGGCCTGACCACGGCACCGGCCGGCTTCAAGCCCGGTAGTTCGATCCGTCCCGATCCATTCGCCAGTGAAAAGCCGCGCCTGACCATCACCGCCAAGAACATGGCGCAGTACGACGATCAGCTCACGGTCGGCGCGAAGGCGCTGCTGAAGAAGTATCCGAAGTACCGCATCGACGTGTACCCGACCCACCGCACCGTCGCGCTGCCCGATCGCGTGCTCGACAACACCGCCGCCAATGCCACCCGCGCCAGCACCAAGGACGGCGGCCTGGGCATCACCGGCGCCATCGGCGGCTATCCGTTCCCGATCCCGAAGAGCGGCTTTGAAGCGATGTGGAACCACCTGCTGCGCTACGTCGGCGTCGCCAGCAACTTCAAGTACGACAACTGGAACGTCGACGCATCCGGCACGCCGGCGCTGGCCACCAGCGGCAAGCTCGTCGTCGAGTACCCCTACTACGACCCGGCGGCGACCAAGCCGGCCGAGGAAACCGACGTCTACTTCCGCACCAAGATCGCCTACACCGCGCCGGCACGCCGCGCCGGCGAGGCGCTGATGGCGGTGGACGTGGTCAATCCGTTCAAGCGGCCGCGCCGCGCCTGGCTGTACCTGCCGGGCCAGCGCCGCGTGAAGCTTGCGCCCGACATCTCGTATGACACGCCCAATCCAGGCACCGCCGGCTCGGCGACGTACGACGATGCGTGGATCTTCAACGGCGCGATGGACCGCTACGACTTCAAGCTCGTCGGCAAGAAGGAGATGCTGGTTCCGTACAACACGTATCGCCTGACCTATCACCCGAAGGCGGCCGACGTCACCACGCCGCAGTTCGTCAATCCGGACCTGGTGCGCTGGGAACTGCATCGCGTGTGGGTCGTGGAAGCCAAGCTCAAGCCGGGCAAGCGCCACATCTACGCCAAGCGCACTTTCTACCTCGACGAGGACAGCTGGACCGCCCTGGCGGCTGACCAGTACGACGCCAACGGTCGTCTGTACCGGGCATCGTTCGCGCACATGTCGCCCAGCTACGACGCCAGGACGCCCAACGCCGAAACCCAGGTGTTCTATGACCTGACCTCGGGCGTCTACAACATCAGCTTCCTGATGGGCCCCTACGACGGTATCCGCTACACCAACCCGCTCCCGGTCAACCAGTGGTCGCCCGATGCGCTGGCCGGTGCCGGTATCCGCTGAACCTTGACGGACCTGGCCTCCGGCGGTCTCTTCGCCGCCGGAGGTCTGGCCGCCGGACGCCTGCCTGTGCAGGTTGCCCCGACGCAGAACGAATCCATTTCATGAAGCACCCACGCTTGAAGCTCGCCGCCCTGTCCGGACTGGCGCTGCTGCTGGTCGCATCCGTCGCGCTGACGAAACCCGGCAGCACCTTCACCGACGTCCTCGATCAGCCCGCAACCACCAGCGCGCTGGCCGCGCAACGCGTGCTGCAGGCCAGCGCAGTTGCCGGCAAGCGGTTCGTCGCCGCCGGTGCGCGCGGCCACATCGTCTACTCCGACGATGGCGGGACGACCTGGCAGCAGGCAAAGGTCCCGGTCAGTTCCGACCTCACCGCGCTCGCCTTCGTCGGCGCCAACAACGGCTGGGCCGTGGGTCACGACGGCGTGATCCTCCACACCAGTGATGGCGGCAAGTCCTGGAGCGTGCAGCTCGACGGGCGCCGCGCCAACGCACTCATCCTCGAGCATGTGCAGCGCCTGCCAGCGGACACCGACCCGGCCGTGCTCGAAGCGCTCAAAGCCGAAGCCGAGCGCGCCGTTGCGGAAGGACCGAGCCGGCCCTTCCTCGACGTCTGGTTCGCCAACGACCACGAAGGATTCGTCGTCGGTGCCTACAACCTGATTTTCCGAACGGTCGATGGCGGCAAGACCTGGGTGCCCTGGGTCGATCGCACGCAGAACGAACGCTTCTACCACCTGTATGGAATCCGCGGTAGCAGCGATGGCCTGTACATCGTCGGCGAACTCGGGCTCGCACTGCGCCTGGATCCCGCAACCGGCCGCTTCAATGCGCTGCAGACCCCATACGAAGGCAGCTACTTCGGCCTCGCCACCAAGCCTGGCCTCGTGCTCGCCTACGGCCTGCGCGGCACCGCCTATCGCTCGCGCGATGCCGGCCAGACCTGGGAAACGGTCGACACCGGCGTCACCGCATCGATCACCGCCAGCCAGGTCATGCCCGACGGTCGCGTTCTGTTGTGTTCGATGGCCGGCGACGTGCTGGTGAGCGACGACGACGGTGCGCACTTCCGCCCGCTTCCGCTGAAAGCCGCCATGCCCTGCACCGGCCTGGCCGTGTCGGGCGACGCCGTGGTCCTGACCGGACTTCGCGGCGTGCGCGTCATACGTCCTGAACTGTAAGTCGATCTGCCTGTGAGGATTCGCGTTTGAACAAGCTAGACACCCCGCTTGATGGGATGCCGGTGGTCAAGTCGATCGACGACTTCGACCACGGCTCGGGACATTTCTTCGAGCGCGCCATCTTCAACCACCGGCTGCTGATCGTCGTCGCCTGCGCGCTGCTGACCGTGCTGCTCGGCTTCCAGGCCACCAAGCTGGCGATCAACGCCGGCTTCGAAAAGATGATTCCGCACGGCCACGCCTACATCCGGAACTACCTGGAAAGCCGGGGCAGCCTCCGGGGCCTGGGCAATTCGGTACGCGTGGTGGTCGAGAACCCGCACGGCGACATCTTCGACCCGGCGTACCTGGAAACCCTCAAGCAGGTCAATGACGAACTGTTCCTGATGCAGGACGTCGACCGGGCCTGGATGAAGTCGATCTGGACCCCGGCCGTGCGCTGGAGCGAGGTCAACGAGGAAGGTTTCGTCGGCGGCCCGGTGATGCCCGACAACTACGACGGCACGCCCGCGTCGGTGGATGCGCTCAAGCTCAACATCCGCCGCGCCAACATCGTCGGCAACCTGGTAGCCAACGATTTCCGCTCGACCATGGTGTTCGTGCCCTTGCTCGAGCGCAATGCGGAGACCGGTGCGCGGCTCGACTACCACGCGTTCTCGCAGAAGCTCGAACAGCGCGTCCGCGCAAAATACGAGCGCAGCGCGCACGGCAAGGTCAAGATCCATGTAATCGGCTTCGCCAAGCTTGCGGGCGATCTGATCGAAGGCCTCGTCAAGGTGGCCAGTTTCTTCCTGGGCGCGGCGCTGATCGCGGCGCTGATCATCTTCCTGTACACCCGCTGCGTGCGCAGCACGGTGCTGGTGGTCGCCTGCTCGGTGGTCGCGGTCATCTGGCAGCTTGGCATTGTGCGCCTGCTGGGCTTCGAGCTGGATCCGTTCTCGGTGCTGGTCCCGTTCCTGATCTTCGCCATCGGTGTGAGCCATGGCGCCCAGAAGATGAACGGCATCATGCAGGATGTCGGACGTGGCACGCACCGCCTGGTCGCCGCCCGTTACACGTTCCGCCGCCTGTTCCTCGCCGGTCTGACCGCGCTGCTCGCCGACGTCGTCGGTTTCGCGGTGCTCATGACGATCGACATCCCGGTCATCAAGGAGCTCGCCATGACGGCGAGCATCGGCGTCGGCGTGCTGGTGTTCACCAACCTGATCCTGTTGCCGGTGCTGCTGTCGTACTTCGGCGTCAGCCAGAAGGCGGCCCGTCGCAGCCTGCGCGAGGAGGACAAGGAAGCACGCGGCCGCGGCCTCGGTGCGTTCTGGAACGTCCTCGACCGCTTCACCGAGCGACGCTGGGCGCTGGGCGCGATTGCCTGCGCGATCGCGCTCGCAGCGGGCGGCCTGTGGGTCAGTCGCGGCCTGCAGATCGGCGACCTGGACCCGGGCGCGCCGGAGTTGCGCAAGGATTCGCGCTACAACCAGGACAACGCCTACATCACCGAGAACTACGCGCTGTCGAGCGACCTGTTCGCGATCATCGTCAAGACGCCGAAGGACGCCTGCCTCAACTACAAGACGCTGGTGCAGGCCGATCGTCTCGGTTGGGCGCTGCAGCAGGACCCGGCGGTTCAGACCACCGTGTCGCTTGCTGACGCCGTGCGCAACATCACCGCCGGTTCGTTCGAAGGCAACCCGAAGTGGCTGACCCTCAACCGCAACCAGGACGTCATCAACTACTCGGGCCAGCAGGCGACGGTGCTCAATCCGGACCTGTTCAACACCGAGTGCACGGTGCTGCCGGTGATCGCCTACCTGGCCGACCACAAGGCCGATTCGCTCAAGCGTGTCGCCGCCATCGCCGAGGACTTCGCGGCGCGCCACAACGACAAGGACGTGACGTTCAAGCTCGC
Organism: Lysobacter sp.; assembly: GCA_036524915.1. Classification (GTDB taxonomy): domain Bacteria; phylum Pseudomonadota; class Gammaproteobacteria; order Xanthomonadales; family Xanthomonadaceae; genus Lysobacter_J. Next base: position 5,685 of record DATDBI010000096.1, read on the forward strand.
TGCCGGCTCGGCCGGCATCGAGGCGGCCACCAACGACGTGGTCAGCCGCGCCAGCCGCTCGATGCTGCTGTACGTCTACGGCGCGGTCGCGCTGCTGTGCTTCATCGCCTTCCGCAGCTGGCGCGCGGTCGTGGTCGCGGTGCTGCCGCTGATCCTGACCTCGATCCTGTGCGAAGCACTGATGGTCTGGCTGGGGATCGGCGTCAAGGTCGCGACCCTGCCCGTGATCGCGCTTGGCGCCGGCATCGGCGTCGACTACGCCTTGTACTTGCTGAGTGTCCAGCTGAGCCAGCAGCGCGCCGGCGTGCCGCTCGCGGCGGCCTACCGGAACGCGGTGATGTTCACCGGCAAGGTCGTCGCCCTGGTCGGCATCACCCTGGCCGCAGGCGTCATCACCTGGGCGTTCTCGCCGATCAAGTTCCAGGCCGACATGGGCATCCTGCTCACCTTCATGTTCCTGTGGAACATGATCGGCGCCCTGATCCTGATTCCCGCGCTCTCGTACTTCCTGCTGCGCAAAGTGGAGGCATGACATGCTCGGTCTGATGCAGCAACACAAGCTGCTGGTCTCGTCACTGATCGAGCATGCGGTGGCCTGCCACCCCGACGCCGGGATCGTCTCCAGGACGGTCGAAGGCCCGATGCACCGTTGCAGCTACCGTGACATCGATCGGCGCGCCAGGCAGCTTGCGGCGGCACTGGTCGAACTGGGCGTGCAGCGCGGCGACCGTGTCGCCACGCTGGCGTGGAACGGCTACCGGCACATGGAGCTGTACTTCGGCGTGTCGGGCATGGGGGCGGTGCTGCATACGGCCAACCCGCGCCTGTTCCCCGAGCAGCTCGAATACATCATCAACCACGCCGAAGACACGGTCCTTTTCTTCGACCTGAGCTTCCTGTCGCTGGTGGAGAAGCTGCGCCCGCAGCTCAAGAGCGTGCGTGCGTTCGTGGTGATGACCGACCGGGCACACATGCCCGAGTGCGCGATTCCCGGCCTGCTGTGCTACGAGGACCTGCTGTCGGCGCAGACCGCCGACTTCGCCTGGCCCGACCTGGACGAGAACAGCGCCGCGTCACTGTGCTACACCTCCGGCACCACCGGCATGCCCAAGGGCGTGCTGTACTCGCATCGCTCCACGGTGCTGCACGCATTCGGCGCCTGCACCGTGGACAGCCTTGCCGTGTCGAGGGACGAGACCGCACTTCTGATCGTGCCGATGTTCCACGTCAACGCCTGGAGCATGCCCTACGCCGGCGCCATGAGCGGCGCCAGGCTGGTCCTGCCCGGCCCGGCCATGGACGGCGCCAGCGTTTACCAGCTTCTGCGCGACGAACAGGTAACACTGGCACTGGGCGTGCCGACCGTCTGGATGATGCTGTTGCAGTACGTTGCAGCCGAGCGCCTGAAGCCGGCCAGCGAACTCGCACTTCGTCGCGTCGTCATCGGTGGCGCAGCCGCGCCGAAGGCAATGGCAGAAGCATTCGAGCGTGACTTAGGTGCGTTCGTCGTGCACGCCTGGGGCATGACCGAAACCTCGCCGGTCGGCACCGTGTGCAACCTGTTGCCGCGGCATCGCGCGCTCCCGCTGGAGGAGCGCCTGCAGGTGCAGGCGAAGCAGGGTCGTCCGGTCTTTGGTGTCAGCCTCAAGCTGACCGACGAGGAAGGCCACCGATTGCCGCATGACGGCCAGGCCGCCGGTCACCTGAAGATTCGTGGCCCCTGGGTCGCGGGCGCCTATTTCCGCGACGAAGGCGGCGGCATCCTCGACGACGAAGGCTACTTCGATACCGGCGACGTGGCGACGATCGATCCGGATGGCTACATGCAGATCACCGACCGGGCCAAGGACGTGATCAAGTCCGGCGGCGAGTGGATCTCGTCGATCGCCTTGGAGAACGCGGCGATGGGTCACCTCACCGTTGCCGAGGCCGCGGTCATCGGCATCGCCCATCCAAAATGGCAGGAGCGTCCGCTCATGCTGGTGGTCGTCAAACCCGGCCAGACGATGGAGCGTGAGACGGTGCTGCGCTACCTCGAGGATCGCGTTGCCAAGTGGTGGCTTCCGGACGATGTGGTGTTCGTTGCCCAGCTGCCGCACACCGCCACCGGCAAGCTCCACAAGGCTGCGTTGCGCGAACAGTTCCGCGACTATCGCTTCCCGGACTGCTGAGCGATCACAGGCCGGGCGGCAAGTGCCCGGCCTTGACGGCGCGAGGTCACTGCCCTCGCCGTCTCCCGGTCAGTGATCAAGACCGGCGATGAGCTCCATCGCCTGTGGCCACTCGCCGAATCCCGCGGCAGGATTGAGGTGGCCCACCATCCCCAGATCGACCAGCTCGCTGCCCCAGTCGTGCGCCAGCGAATGCGCGCGCGTGTACGCGCACAGCGGATCGTTCCTGCTGGCAGCAACCACGCTGGGAAAGGCGAACGGGCTACGGGGAATGGGCAGCCATCCTTGTTCGCGCAACGTATCCAGATCGGGATAGCCGGCCGGGAACGGACTTTCGACATCCGCCGGCGTGGCCAGCAATGCGCCCTTGATGGGCCGTCGTGTCGTTGACGCCTGCGCCCAGTGCGCCACCATCATCACGCCGGCGCTGTGGGCGACGAGAATGACCGGGCCATCGATGGACGACAGCGCCTGTTCCAGTGCCTCGACCCGGGCGGCGCAACTGAGCTTGTCGTGTTCCAGCGGCGGCACGGTACGCACCCTGGGCAACTTGGCCGCGAGCAGCGTCTGCCAGTGCTCCGGGACGTGGTCGCGCAAGCCGGGGACGATGAGGACGGTGGACTGCGATTTGCGGGTCATAAGCTATTCCTGAGGCTGCGATATCGATGATCGGGCGCCTGCGCCCGCTTCACGCCCCGGTGCGGCCGACCGCGCCGGCCATCTGCATGGCCTTCCTCATCGCCATCAGCAGGATGGCCGCGTCGCGCGCACCGGACAGAGACAGGCGTTCGTTGAAGTCGAAATTCGGCACCCCCTCGAGGGTGGTCGCGGCCGGAACACTCCACGAGTCGCCCTGCGCCGCGTCCACGACATGCACCGGCACACCGACGTCGGCGGCCAACACCCTTAGCGTCGCTGCGTCGCCAATGTCTTCGCCACGCTGGAAGTACGCGGCAAACAGTCGCTCCAGCAGCGCCTCGTACAGGTGTGGCTCGCCCAACTCGGCGGCTTTTCGCAGCAGGCGATGTGCGCGGGCCGTATTGGGCATGCGCTCGATGGCGGAAAGATCAAGCTCAAGGTCGACGCTTCTGGCCGCCGCCGAAACCTGCTGCGCCCGGCGCCGCACCGCCTCTGCCGAGCCCAGTCGCCGTTCGTAGAACTCCGGGAACGGCAGGCCCTGTTCCGGAACGTCCGGCAGCAGTTGCACCGAACGCCACACCGAGTCCACCACGACGGTGGGATGCATCTGGATGAACCGGTCCCGCGCCAGCGTGAACTGGCGCTTGCCGATGAAGCACCAGGGGCAGATCAGGTCGAAGTGGATGGCGATCGTGAGTCTGTTACCGGCACTCACGTCGTGGCCTGCAATCCGATGTCGGGGCTGCGGCCGCGGCTTCCCACCTGCGCGACGTCATCCAGGTAATGCCGCTTGGCGAAATAGAACACGATGGCTGCGACCACGCTGACCAATGGCACCAGCTGGAATGCCGTGGCCAGACCGAGGGCGTCGGCGAGCAAGCCGGTGACCAGCGGTCCGGCCGCCAGGCCAAGCAGGTTGTTGGCCAGCGTCAGGGTGGCAAACGCGGTGCCATGGATGGGCAGTGGCGTGAGGTTGGCGACCATGGCGCCTGCGGGCCCGCTGGTACCGGCGGCCAGCATCATGCCCAGCGCGATCATGACCAGTTGCGGCGTGCCGTGCGGCAGCGCGAACGCCACAGACAGCAATGCGCAGCTGGCCAGGCAGTAGGTGATGGCCAGCCCGAATTTGTGCTCCGGCGCCTGTCGGCACATGCGGTCACTGAGCATGCCGCAGGCAATCATGCCGATGCCGCTGACCAGCACGATGATGGCCGACACGGCACCGGCGGCGTCGGTCGCCATCGCGTAGTAGCGATTGAGGTAGCTGGGAATCCAGACGATGACCGTGCCGCCGACGAACAACTGCAGGCCGCTGCCAACGTAGGCGCCGATGACGGAACGGCTGTTGACCAGGTTGCGCAGCGGCACGCGTGCGGCAGGCGCCGCATCGGTGCGCGTGTCATCACCGCGGGCCTGGGACCTGGTGGCCCCCGGCGCAATGCGCTTTTCCCTGACGATGATCGGATACAGCAACGCCAGCGCGAGACCGAACAGCGCCATCACCGCGAATGCCCAGCGCCAGCCCATGTGCGCGGCCACCGCCCCGCCCAGCGCCATGCCCAGCACCGAACCGAACATGCCACCGGCCATGAAGGCGCCCGTCAGCGTTGCCCGCATGTCCTTGGGAAACACCGACAACACCACCGCGATCCCCACGCTGCCGTATGCCGCCTCGCCCACACCGACAAAGAAGCGCGCAACCAGCATCTGCGGATACTGCTGGGCCAGGCCGCAGGCGAGCGTCGCCAGGCTCCAGATCGCCGCCATCAGCGCCAGGCTCCTGACACGACCGAAGCGGTCGGCGAGCAGCGACAACGGGAACGTCAGCAGCCCCACCATCAACGCGACGATGCCGCTCAGCAGCCCGAGCCTCGCATCGGTCAGTGCCCACTCCTGCTTGAGCAGCGGAAATACGGCATTGAGCACCTGCCGCGACATGTAGTCCGACAGCAGCAGTCCGAAGCTCAGCCCGAACACCACCCAGGCATACCGGCGCGGAATGCGCGCGCCCGGGTCGTCGCTGCCGTCATTCGGGAGGGAGTGGTAAGCCATGAGGGTGACCTGCAGTTCAGTAGGCGGCTGTCTTGTCGTTCGATGACGTCATGCGTTCTGCGGAACGCCTTTCCACACGGCCCTGCGGTTCGGAGAGAACCCGTTCTCCGCCAGCGTTTCGTCGGCATCCTTGAAGAACGTGCCAATGCGGTAGATCGCGCGCGCCTCGTCGGCGGTGGCGATGTCGCGGCCGAACTCGCGCGAGATCCGCACCAGCTGCTCGATCTGCTCGACACTGCCCATCTTGCGGTCGCGGCGCTGGGTCCACAGGTTGTCTTCGTTGCCGCAGCGCACGTGCAGGCCCATGGCGATTGCCATCATGTTCAGCGGCAGCACGTTGAGCATCGACGACTCCAGCGTCAGCACCGAGCCGTCCGGGCATGCGCGCACGAAGTTGGCCAGGTTGTAGATGTTGGGCGCATCGAAGCCGCCGCCGATCGCAACCCAGGTCAGGATCAACGGCACGTTGCAGGTGCCCTTGCGCATCATGCGCTCGACCGTCTCGATCTGGGTGATGTTGGCCAGCTGGAAGTGGGTCTGGATGCCGTTGGCCGACAGCCGGCGGATGTGCTCCTCCACCCACTCCGGACCCGCCGGAATGGTCATCTCGCGATAGGCGCGGTAACCCTCCGGCGTGCCAAGGCTGGTGCCGGCCAGGTCGGCTTCGCACATCTGCTCGACGACGTTCATCTGGTTGGTGTTGATTGCGATCGTCACCTGGTCCGGCGCCGGCTTCAGCTCCGCCAGCATGTGCCGCGTGTCATCGGACAGCCACTTGGCGACGTTGCCATCGCCTTCCGGCGCGAACGAGATCGAACCGCCGACCTGCAGGATCATGTCCGGCACGCGGGCGCGGATGCCCGCCAGCAGCTCGTTGAACATCGACAGGCGCTTGGAGCCCTTGCCGTCGAGTTCGCGCACATGCATGTGCAGCACGGTGGCGCCGGCGTTGTAGCAGTCGACGGCCTTTTGGATGTGCTCCTCCATCGTCACCGGGATGTCTTCCGGGAAGTCCGACGGCAGCCACTCCGGTCCGTACGGCGCGGCGGTGATCACCAGCTTGGGCTGGTTCTCGGGGAACAACGATCCATCGAGGAAATTCATGGGTATCTCCGTAGTAATGCGCGGCGGTGGTGCAGTCGGATCGGCGGTGCCGGATAAGGTCAATGGCAAATCAACAGGGCACGTCGCCGATGA
>DATDBI010000097.1:0-11009 GCA_036524915.1 Lysobacter sp.
GACACCGATCATCGGGATCGATTCGGGCAGGCGCGTGCGCATCATCCGCAACACCGCGGTGGATTGCCCCATCAGAGGCCGGCCCGACAGACCGCCGGTTTCGGAGGCGTGCGGGGCACCGTCGATGCCGATGCGCGAGACGGTGGTGTTGGTGGCGATGACGCCGTCGACATTGAGGTCGCCGAGCACGCGCGCGGCCGCCTGGACATCGTCGTCGCTGAGGTCCGGGGCGATCTTGACCAGCATCGGCACGCGCTTGCCGTGCAAAGCGCCCAGGCGCTCCTGCGCTTCGCGCAGGATCGACACCAGGCGCCGCAACGACAGCTCTTCCTGCAACTCGCGCAGGCCGGCGGTGTTGGGCGAGGAGAGGTTGACGGTGACGTAGTCGGCGAGCGGGTAGACGCGCTCGAGGCAGTGCAGGTAGTCGGTTTCCGCCGATTCGTTCGGCGTGTCCTTGTTCTTGCCGATGTTGATGCCGAGCAGGCCGCCGCGACGGCGGGCCTTGCCGACATTGCGCACCAGTTCGTCGACGCCACCGTTGTTGAAGCCCAGGCGATTGATCACCGCCTGCTGTTCCGGCAGGCGGAACATGCGCGGCTTCGGATTGCCTTCCTGCGCACGCGGCGTGACCGTGCCGACTTCGACGAAGCCGAAACCCAACGCAAGCAGTGCATCGATGTGCGCACCGTTCTTGTCCAGGCCGGCGGCCAGGCCGACCGGATTGGGGAAGGTCAGGCCGAACGCGCGCGTGGGCAGCGGCGCCGGGCGGCGGCCCAGCAGCGGGCTCAGCCCGCTGCGATACGCCGCTTCCATCGCCGCCAGAGTGGCGCCGTGCGCCGTCTCTGCGTCCAGTCCGAACAGGAAGGGGCGGACGATGGAATACATGTGGGGTTCCGGTGGCTGGCGGTCAGAGGTCGAACTTGATGCCCTGTGCCAGCGGCAGCGCGTCGGAGTAGTTGATGGTATTCGTCTGCCGGCGCATGTAGGCGCGCCATGCATCCGAACCCGACTCGCGACCGCCGCCGGTTTCCTTCTCGCCACCGAACGCACCGCCAATCTCGGCGCCGCTGGTGCCGATATTGACGTTGGCGATGCCGCAGTCGGAGCCCGACGCCGCCAGGAATGCCTCGGCCGCCTTCAGGTTCGTCGTGAAGATCGCCGACGACAGGCCCTGCGGCACGTCGTTCTGCATGTCGATCGCCTCGTCGAGGGTCGAGTACTTCATCACGTACAGGATCGGCGCGAAGGTCTCGTGCTGGACGATCGCGGCGTCGTTGCCAAGACCGGTGACGATGGTCGGCAGGACGAAGTTGCCCTTGCCCTCGATCGCGGCGCCGCCGGTCTCGATCTTGCCGCCGGCGGCCTTGGCCTTCCCGACCGCGTCGAGGTAGGCATCGACACCGTCCTTGCTGTTGAGCGGGCCCATCAGGTTCGCCGGGTCGGTCGGATCGCCGATCTTCTTCTCGACCTGCTTGTAGGCGGCAATGAGCTTGCCCAGCACGTCGTCGTAGATCGACTCCTGCACGAACAGGCGGCGCGTGGTGGTGCAGCGCTGGCCGGCGGTGCCGACGGCGCCGAAGGCGATGGCCGGGATCGCCAGCTTCAGGTCGGCGCTGGAGTCGACGATGATCGCGTTGTTGCCGCCCAGCTCGAGCAGCGAACGGCCCATGCGGCGGGCGACGCGCTCGCCGACGATGCGGCCGACCTTGGTCGAGCCGGTGAAGCTGATCAGGCCAATGCGCTTGTCGTCGACGAAGCTCGAGGCCAGCTCGGTGCCGGCATCGTTGAAGAGGAAGAAGATGTCCGGGAAACCGCCGGCCTTGAGCGCGGCGTTGCAGATCTTCATCGAGGCGATCGCCGACAGCGGCGTCTTCGGCGAGGGCTTCCACAGCGTGATGTTGCCGCAGATGGCGGCAATGAAACTGTTCCAGGCCCACACCGCGACCGGGAAGTTGAACGCCGAGATCACGCCGACGATGCCGATCGGGTGCCACTGCTCGTACATGCGGTGGCCGGGGCGCTCGGAGTGCATGGTCAGGCCGTAGAGCTGGCGCGACAGGCCGACCGCGAAGTCGCCGATGTCGATCATCTCCTGGACTTCGCCATCGCCTTCGGGCTTGGACTTGCCCATCTCCAGCGCGACCAGCGAACCCAGTGCGTCCTTGTGCTTGCGCAGCGCATCGGCGCACAGGCGCACGGCTTCGCCGCGACGCGGCGCCGGGGTGGTGCGCCACACCTTGAAGGCGGCCTGGGCGCGCTCGACGATGGCGTCGTAGTCGGCCTGCGACGAAGCCTGGACCTTGGCCAGCACCTCGCCGTTGGTCGGGTTGATCGACTCCAGAACGCCGGCATCACGGGTGGGCGACCATTCGCCACTGCCGAGGTAGGTGCCGGATTCGGTATCGGTCAGGCCGAGGGCGGTGAGGACGGGGTGGGTCATCGGACTTGCTCCTGGGGGACTAAGGGCATGGCAGGGTTGCAGGTGGAAGCAGCGGATGACCGCGCTCCCAGCGCCAACCCTGGCGCGCCGCAATGGCGGCCCCGACACGATTCGAACGTGCGACCTGTCCCTTAGGAGGGGACCGCTCTATCCAACTGAGCTACGGGGCCAAGCTTATGAATCAGGGGTTTGAAAAATGCGAGCGCGGCATTTTCGCATGATTGCGCCTGATTCGGGTTGGCCGGGGCATCCGGGTCGCGAGCAGGCCCGCTCCTACAAGGGGGACGATTCCGCGTCGGGCTCGCTCTGGCCCTTGGCTACCACCGCCGTGGCGGTCAGGTCACCGGTGACATTGCCCAGGGTCGCGAACACGTCGGGGATGGTGTCCAGCGCCAGCAGCAGGCCCAGCGGCTCGATTGGCAGGCCCATCGCCTGGGTCACCGGCATGTTGGTCGCCATGAAGCTGACCTGGCCGGGCAGGCCGACCGAACCCATGCTGATCACCACTGCCAGCGCCGCGCCGGCGGCCATCTGCGCCACGCTCAGGTCGACGCCGTAGGCCCAGGCAACAAACGAGGCCACGCCGATGTACTGCATCGGGCTGGTGATGCGGAACAGCGACACCGCCATCGGCAGCACCAGCGAGGTGACGCTGAGCGGATGGCCCAGGCGCACGCGCGAGCTTTCGATCATGGCCGGCAGCGAGGCCAGCGACGACTGCGTGCTGGCGGCCACCGCTTGCGCCGGCACGATCGCCGCGGCAAAGCGGCGGACACGCTCGCCACCGGCAATGACCGCGATCGGGTACATCAGCGCAGTCGCGCACAGGTACATGGCAGACAGGATGGCGATGTACCAGCCGAAGGCGCCGATCATGCCGTGCCCGACCCGCGCGCACACGGCCAGCACCAGCGCGAACACGCCCACCGGCGCCGCCCACAGGACCCAGCGCACGATCACGACCATGACGTCGGCGATGCCCTGGACCAGGCCCAGCACCTGCGCGCGGCGCGTGGCCTCGATCCGGGTGAGGGCGAAGCCGAAGAACAGCGAAAACACCACCAGCGGCATCATCGCGCTCTGCGCGGCAGCCGCTATCGCGTTGCTGGGAATCACGCCGACAAACCAGTCAGCGAGGGAGTTGGGCAGGGTCAGCTGGGCCGTGCCTGCGGTGGCGGCGCGCAGGGATTCCGCCAGGCCCTCCTGGCGCGGCACCAGCGAGAACAGCAGCGGCGCCACGATCGCGGCGAACGCGGCGCAGACGCTGAGGATGATCACGAAGGTGATGATCGCCTTGCGCGCGGTGCGGCCGGAGGCGGCGGCATCGGTGGCGGTGTTGACGCCGATCACCACCAGCGCCGCCACCAGCGGCACCACGGTCATCTGCAGGGCGTTGAGCCAGAGCCGCCCGACGGGCTGGACGAAGTCGGCGACGGCGGTGGCGGCGGTGACGTCCCACCAGGCCAGCAGCAGGCCGAAGAGGGCGCCGAGAAAGAGTCCGAGCAGTACGCGGGCGGTGGTCGACAAGGGAAATCCTGGAAAAAGGGGGTGTAGGAGCGACCTTGGTCGCGATCAAGCTTTCGGCGGCCGGTCGCGACCAAGGTCGCTCCTACAGAGTAGGCAATCCCCAGGCTTGTTGCACCCGCGCGTATTCCGCCTTCGGCAGCAAGACGAACACCGGCTTGCGCTTGAGATCGAGCCACGCCAGCAGTTGCCGCATCACCGGCTCGGCCATCGCCGTGCAGCCCGCGGTGGCCTCGCCCGGTGCTTTCCACAGGTGGGCGAAGATGCAACTGCCGGCACCGCTGCGGTTTTCGGGGTTGTGCTCGATCACGAAGCCGACCTTGTAGCGCTGGTCGCCATTGGCATGCAGGTCTCGCCGCATGGGTTCTGTCGAGCCCGCGACGGCGTCGGCGCCGACCTGGCCGGCGTCGACGATGCGGTTGTAGAGCGGCGAGCCATCGACGTCGATGCAGTAGTCCGAGGCCGTCATCGCCTGGTACGGCCAGGTGCCGGTGTTGCTGTCGGCATAGCCGAACGCGGTGCCGATGCGGAACACGCCGGCCGGCGCGCGGCCATCGCCCTCGCGCTTGTGCGGTTCACCGGCCTGCGGCGCGTGCAGTCCGACACCCCAGGCCGAGCCGCTGCGACCCACCGTGATCGGCGAGGCCTGGCCGAGCGCGCGCCAATGGTCGCCATCGCGCTCGTAGCGTTGCAGCGTGCCGGTGTTGGCATTCCAGTCCGCGGTCGTGACCACGATCAGCTGTTGCGCGTCGTCCAGGGGGCCGGTGGCCGGGCCGGTCCCGATGCTGGCGCAGCCGGCCACCATGGCGATGGCGGCGAGGGTGGGCAGGAAACGTGCGGCGCCTGCGCGCATGCGGTTGGTCATGTCAGCTGTCCAGCAGGTCCTGCATGCGTTCGAAATTGAAGTCGAGCTGGCTGCGGCGGTCTTCGCTGGCATCGCACAGCAACACGAAGATCAGGTCGAGCAGGTGCTGGAGCGCCGACTGGTACAGCAGCGGTTCGATATGGCGGCGCTCGTCGTGCGCGGACACCAGCAATGCCGCATCGGCGTGCGCGCGCAACGGGTTGGGCGTATGGCGGGTGACCGAGATCACCTTGCCGCCGCGCTCGCGGAACAGGCGACTGATCTGGCACAGGGCGGGCTGCTTGCCATGCTCGGAGAACACCAGTAGCACGTCGCCCGCCGCGGCGCTGGAGACGCCGGCCTGCATCAGGATCGCGTCGACGTAATGGACGGTAAGCATGCCCAGCATCGACAGTCGCGTCGCAAACGCGCGCGCCGGGATGCCGTCCTCGCCCAGGCCGATGATGAAGACCTTGCCCGCCTGCTGGATCGATGCGGCGATGGCATCGATGCGGTCGGGCGGATTGATCAGGCGCGTCTCGGCAACGGCCTGCGCCTTGAGGTTCCACAGGTCCTCGGCCAGCGCGGCATGGGGGTCGTCACGGCGCACTTCGCTGGCAACGCTGTCTTCGCCGCCGTCGCCGCGCGCGACCGCCTGGCCGACCGAATACTTCAGGTCCGGATAGCCCTTGAAGCCCAGCTTCTGGCTGAACTTCACCACGCTCGACTGGCTGATGCCGAGGGCATCGGCGAGCTGCTGCGACGAGTAGTCGCGCAGCAGGTGGGCGTTGTCGAGCAGGAAGTCGGCGATGCGGCGTTCGATGGCGGACATCTGGTCGCGTTCGGATCGGATCTTCAGCAGCGGCGGCATGGCAGGTCCCGTCAGGCCTCGATGGGAACCAGGCCGCGGATCTCGCGGATGCCCAGCCCGGGCGCATCGGTCACCGAGATCTCGGACTCGTTGAAGTTGACGCCGCCATCCACCGGGTTGAATGCACACAGCGACGGGCCGTCCAGGTCGACCTTGGTGATCGCGCTGGACTTGGCCACCGCCAGATGCACCGCGGCGGCGACGCTGATGCTGCTCTCGAGCATGCAGCCGATCATGCATTCCACGCCGTAGAGCGCGGCGATGTCGGCGATGCGGATGGCGTTGGACAGGCCGCCGGTCTTCATCAGCTTGATGTTGATGATGTCGGCCGCGCGCATGCGGATCAGGTCGATCACCTCGGTCGGGCCGAACACGCTCTCGTCGGCCATGATCGGGGTGTGCACGCGTTCGGTGACGTACTTCATGCCGTCCAGATCCTTGGCCTTGACCGGTTGCTCGACCAGCTCCAGGCGCACGCCGGCATCCTCGAGCATGCTGATTGCATAGACCGCCTGCTTGGCGCTCCAGCCCTGGTTGGCGTCCAGACGCAGCAGGGCGCGGCCCTCGACCGCGGCGTAAATCGCCTTGACCCGCTCGATGTCGACGCCGATGTCCTTGCCGACCTTGATCTTCAGCGACTCGAAGCCGCGATCGACCGCGCTGATCGAGTCGGCGACCATCTTGTCGATGTAGTCGACGCTGATGGTGATGTCGGTGGTGATGACCGGGTCGCCTCCGCCGAGCATCTTGTACAGCGGCACGCCATAGAGCTGCCCGAACAGGTCGTAAACCGCGATCTCGACCGCGGCCTTGGCGCTGGTGTTCTTCTCCAGCGCGCCCTGGATCAGCTGGGTGATGTGGTTGAGGTTGGCCACTTCCTGTCCGATCACGCGCGGTGCGATGAACTTGCGGATCGCTTCGATGATCGAGCCGTGGGTGTCGCCGGTGATGACCGCGGTCGCCGGCGCTTCGCCGTAGCCCACTTCGCCGGTGTCGGTGTGCACCGAGACCACGATGTCCTCCACCGCCTCGACCGTGCGCAAGGCGGTCTTGAAGGGCGTTTTCAGCGGGACGCGGAGCATGCCGAAGCGGATATCGGTGATTTTCATTGATTCACGGGTGCTGGGATGGGGAGGGGATGCATGCGCTCGCGCGCCGGCATCCTTCAGGGACGCAGTTCAGTGGGGCAATTCATGGGCGCACGCGCTGGATGTTGGTCATGCGATCGACGTAGGTCTGCTTGCCGTTGAACAGCAGTGGCGTCAGCGGCGACACCGTCACGCCATTGGTCTTCGCGCGCACGGTCTTGCCATCGCTGCCGGCGAAGCTCAGGCCGGTGGTGTCGTGGATGACATACGGCTCGCCGTCGAACTGGCCGATCACCATCATCACGTGGCCGGGGATGTAGACCAGGTCGCCGACCTGGAGTTCATGGGCGATCTGAAGCCGGCGCTCGCGGCTGTCCTTGTCGCTCAGTGCGATGCGGTTGAGGGCCGGGCTGACGGCCTGGTCGCTGGTGTTGCGCGGCAACTCGACGCCCATGCTGCGGTAGATCTCGGAGACGAAACCGCTGCAGTCACGGCCGTTGTAGCTGTGGCCCCAGCCGTAGCGCTCGCCCAGGAACTTGAAGCCCTGTTCGATGAGGTTGCGTCCGCTCAGCGGGAGGTAATGGTCCTGGCTGGGCTCGCGTCGCGGCAGCAGCGCCGGGGCGAAGCGCAGGCTGCCATCGTCATTGCGGACCGGCAGCTCGATCACGTGGGCGGTGTAGCCGTGCTGGCCGTTGACGGGCTTGCCAACCGGCCAGTCGGCAAGAACCGGCACGCGCACGCCCATGTCGAGTTGCAGCTCCGATACGCCCGGTTCTTCCGGCGTGAACACCGTGGTGGCGCGGGCGCCGGTGACGACGCGATAGGGCGCTTTGCGGCCGTAGCCCAGCACCTGTTCGCTGGTGCCCAGCGCGATGAAACGCTTCTCCACCCAGGCGGCGTAACGCGGGCTGACCACGAACCACCACTGGCCGTCGCGGCTTTCGTGCGCGACCACCACCGGGTCGCCCGGGAACAGCGCGCTTTCCTGGAAGCGGTCGATGTCGTGGTCGTCGTCGGACGAAAACACGCGAAGCGAAGTCGGGAACGTGCGCAGGGCAGCGCGGTGGACGGTCAGCCCATAGCGCGTGTCCTGTCGCTGCGGGACGGCGCCGAGGTTGATCGCGTCCACCACTCCATCAATCGTCGCCTTGGCCACCGGCTTGCCGTGTTCGTCGAACAGCGGCTTGCCGGGGCGGCGCGACAGCGACTCGATCCAGCCTGTTACCTGCGCGCCATCGAGCGCGCCAGAAAGCGCTTGCAGATCGTGAATGCTCTTGTCGAGCTGGTGCAGCCGCGCGTTCTCCGCGGCGATCGCATCGCTGTCGAGGACGACGCGATCGGCATCGGCGAGCTGCTTCACCCAGAACGCGGGATCCAGTTGCGCCTGGTCGACGCCGATGACGCCGGTGCCCGGGATGGTCCATGTTTTTTCGCGCGCCGCCGCCGGATGCAGGGCGGTGCCGGCGAGGCACAGGGCGAGGGCAAGGGTCAGTGGCAGTCGCATGGGTCAGGATTCCAACGGTCAGCTTGCAATGTTCGCCACGGGCGCCAGGCTCGACAGCAATCCGGCCATGGCCAATCCGATGCCGGTGCCCAGCACCAGGCCCAGCATCGCCAGCAGCACGGCGACCGGGACGAGCGCGCGTGCATAGGTCGCGGCCAGCACCGGCGCGGTCGCCATGCCACCGATCTGGGCGAGCGAAGAGATGCCGCACAGATGCAGGTCGAAGCGGAACAGGCGTGCGGCCAGCAACAGCAGTGCGATATGCACCAGCAGCACGGTGAAGCCGACGACGACGAACAGCGGCGCGGTATCGAGGCCCTGGAAGTTGCTCTGCGAGGCCAGCACCGCCACCAGGCACGCCAGCATGGCACCGGCCAGCGGCGCCGGCACGGGTGAATGGGCGAGGGTGGTGCGGGCGAGCGCCAGGCCGACCAGGGTGGCGATGAGGACCGTCCAGGCGGTGATGGTCAGGAAGCCCCCGACCGGCAGCAGCGCCGCCGCCCACGACGAAAGGTTGCCCACCAGCAATGCCATGCCCAGCCACAGCAGCACGCTGCCCGGGCCAGCGTGGCCCACCGTGCGCGGTTCGACCTGGGGCAATGGGGCGCGCGAGTCGGCGCCGGTCCAGTGGTTGAACGCCGGGGCGAAGCGGTTGATCGAAAACAGCACGATCACCCAGACGGAATAACAGATCGCATCGGCCAGCAGCACCGACGGCAACAGGTTGTCGGGCAGTCCGATCGACTGCTTGACCGCAACCAGGTTGGCCGAGCCACCGGTCCAGGTGGCGCTCAACGCGGCCAGCATCTTCCAGCCGTCCGCGGGCAGGGCGTTACGGAAGATCAGGTAGGCAATGACGATCGCCGCCAGGATGCTAAGCATCGCGCAGGCGAACACCGCCAGCATCCGTGGCCCCAGTTTGACGATCGCGCGCAGGTCGCAGCCCACCATCAGCAGGAACAGCAATGCCGGCAGCAGTTGGGCGGTAAGCGCGCGCTGGGCTGTGACGATCTCCGGGGTGGCCTGCCACAGGCCGCCCACCGCCAGGGCGGTGACCAGCAGATAGGTCAGCACGATCGGGGGCAGGAACGAAAACAGCCGCCACTCGTATCGCTTCTCGATGGACGGAAACAGGCCCGCCGATACCAGCAAAACCGCGGCGTAGGGCCAGACCGTTTCAATCATTGCGTCCCCTCTGGGCCACCGGACGGAAGGCGGTGGCCGACTGGGTCAGAATACATACTTCATTTCTGTGTTTAGTCAAGAATAAATTATTGACCGAGTGCTTCACCCATGTTACACAGTCGTGAAACGGGATCCATTGGGACGATTGCGACGTGGATAGTCCTTCGCCTTTGCTTGTAACGAGCGCCACCCGGACGCGCCAAAAGCGCGTGCTGGTCGCCTCGGCTCTGTGGCTGTCGCTAATGGCTTCGGCGGCAATGGCCGGCGGGGCAGCCGACACCGTCGGCGACGTGACCGCGCAGATCGATGCCGGCCACTTCAAGCAAGCCAATGCCGGGATCGACGCCGCCCTTGGGCAGCCCCAGCTGGACCCGCAAGCGCGCCAGGCACTGGAATTCCAGCGCGAACGCATGCGCAGGATCCGCCTCGACTTTCCAATCACCGAGCCGGAAGCAAAAGCCAGGCTGCGCGAGCTGATCCCGGACATGACCGAGGCGGAGTTCGCTGGCTGGAAAGCATCGAACCAGCTCGAGCACATGGTCATCGATGGCGTTCCTTATTACTTCAGCCGTTCCGTCTCCAACCTGTTCCGGGTCAGCCCGGAAGCAACCGCGCGCCGGGCGCAACCGGCAGCGCGCAACGACGGGCCGATGGAATCGGCCAATCCCTACCACGATGAGGCGCTGACGCAGGCCCGGGCGACCGGCAAGACCAGCGTCGCACCGCGCCGCGTACGCGTCACGCAGTCGATCATCGTCAATGCCGATGCGGTCCCGGCCGGGGAGGCGGTACGCGCATGGATTCCGTACCCGCGTGCGATCTCCGGCCAGCAGGAAGACATCAAGCTGATCTCGAGCGTGCCCGATCGCCACACCACGGCGCCGGAGTCGACGATGCAGCGCACCGTCTACATGGAGCAACCGGCGGTCAAGGCGACGCCTACCACGTTCTCCGTCACCTATGAGCTGACCATCTTCGGCCAGGTCCACACGATCGATCCGTCCAGGGTCGTGCCGGCCGCTCCCAGCGCCGAGCTTGCGCCGTACCTGGGCGAACGCGCGCCACACATCGTCTTCAGCGACGACATCCGCGCGTTCTCGAAGAAAGTGGTCGGTGACGAGAAGAACCCGTACCGGATCGCGCAGAAGTTGTACTCCGCCGTCGACAGCATCCCGTGGGGCGGCGCGCGCGAGTACTCCACCATCACCAACATCAGCCACTACGCGCTGCATTCCGACCACGCCGACTGCGGCCAGCAGACCCTGCTGCTGATGACGCTGCTGCGCCTCAACGGCATCCCGGCGCGCTGGCAATCGGGCATGGTCTATTCCGACGGCAAGTACGACAACCTGCACGACTGGGGCTTCATGTACCTGGCGCCGTACGGCTGGGTGCCCATGGACGTGACCACTGGCCAGTTCAAGGGCGCCAGCGATCCGGGCGTGGAATGGTTCTACCTCGGCGGGCTCGACGCCTACCGCATCGCATTCAACGACGACTACGGCACGGACCTGGTGCCGCGCAAACAGCATTTCCGATCGGAAACCGTGGAC
>DATDBI010000098.1:0-5850 GCA_036524915.1 Lysobacter sp.
CTTGCCCTGCTTGATCTTGTACAGCGGCGGCAGGCCGATGTAGATGTGGCCGCGCTCGATCAGCTCCGGCATCTGCCGGTAGAAGAACGTCAGCAGCAGCGTGCGGATGTGGCTGCCATCGACGTCGGCGTCGGTCATCAGGATGATGCGGTGGTAGCGCAGCTTGTCCGGGTTGTACTCGTCTTTGCCGATGCCGGTGCCGAGCGCGGTGATCAGCGTGCCGACTTCGGCCGAACCGAGCATGCGATCGAAGCGCGCACGCTCGACGTTGAGGATCTTGCCCTTGAGCGGGAGGATCGCCTGGGTCTTGCGGTTCCGGCCCTGCTTGGCCGAGCCACCTGCCGAGTCACCCTCGACGATGAACAGTTCGCTGAGGGCCGGATCCTTCTCCTGGCAGTCGGCGAGCTTGCCGGGCAGGCCGGCGATATCGAGGGCGCCCTTGCGGCGGGTCAGGTCGCGGGCCTTGCGCGCAGCCTCGCGGGCGCGGGCGGCGTCGACGATCTTGCCGGTGATGGCGCGGGCTTCGTGCGGGTGTTCCTGCAGGAACTCCTGCAAACGTGCACCGAACGCGCTCTCAACGACCGGCCTGACCTCGGAACTGACCAGCTTTTCCTTGGTCTGCGAGGAGAAGCTGGGGTCGGGCACTTTGACCGACAGCACCGCGATCATGCCTTCGCGCATGTCGTCGCCGGTCAGGGCGATCTTGGCCTGCTTGGCGATGCCGTTCTGTTCGATGTAGTTGGTCAGCGTGCGCGTGAGCGCGGCACGGAAACCGATCAGGTGGGTACCGCCATCCTTCTGCGGGATGTTGTTGGTGAAGCAGAACATGGTTTCCTGGTAGGAGTCGGTCCACTGCAGGGCGACGTCCACCGTGATGCCGTTCATTTCGCCCGACACCGAGATCACGTTCGGGTGCAGCGGGTTCTTCAGCTGCGCCAGGTGCTCGACGAAGGAGGCGATGCCACCGGCGTATTCAAAGACGTCGCGCTTGCCTTCGCCGCGCTCGTCGGTGAGGGTGATCTTGACGCCGGAATTCAGGAACGACAGCTCGCGCAGGCGGCGCGCCAGGATGTCGTAGTGGAACTCGATGTCGGTGAAGATTTCCTTCGCCGGCAGGAAGCGCAGGGTGGTGCCGCGGCGCTCCGATACTTCGAGCTGCTTGAGCGGGTAGCTCGGCTCGCCCAGCTGATATTCCTGCTGGTAGTGGTGGCCGTCGCGCCAGATGTCGAGCCACAGGTGCTCGGACAGGGCGTTGACCACGGACACGCCGACGCCATGCAGGCCGCCGGAAACCTTGTAGCTGTTGTCGTCGAACTTGCCACCGGCGTGCAGCACGGTGAGGATCACCTCGGCCGCGGAAACGCCTTCTTCCTTGTGGATGTCGACCGGGATGCCGCGACCGTTGTCGGACACCGAGCAGGAGCCGTCGTTGTGCAGGGTCACGGTGACTTCGTTCGCGTGGCCGGCGAGGGCCTCGTCGATCGAGTTGTCGACCACTTCGAAGACCATGTGGTGCAGGCCGGTGCCGTCGTGCACGTCGCCGATATACATGCCGGGACGCTTGCGCACGGCTTCCAGACCACGCAGGACGGTGATCTTGCTGGAATCGTAGGTCTGGGAAGGTGCGACGGTGGCGGTGGGGTCTTGCGAGGGGTCGTGCTCGATATGGGTCATGCGGCAACAGGCTCCGTCGACGCGTTCCCGGCGGCGCCGGACGCGTCAAGACACATTAGCTATTCAATGCGGGAGTATACCAGTCGGACCCCTGTTACTGGTTGACTGGGAGCCTGCGCGGAGGTATTGGCGGCTGCCGAGGTGCCGCTGCATTCAGCCCTCGACTGCACCATGTTCCACGTGGAACCGTCGAACGCTGGCACTCGCATCCAACCCCGTAGGCGCCTCGGTCCCCGTGATGAATACCTGCGCGCCGCTGGCCTGCAGGCGCGCCAGCACACGCCCCTGGTGCTGGCGATCCAGTTCCGAAGCGAGGTCGTCGAGTGCCACCACTGGCCATTCGCCCCGGGCGGCCGCATGGTGCTCCGCCTGCGCCAGCAGGGCAGACAGTGCGGTCAGCTTGGCCTGGCCTCGTGAGAGGGCGTCTCGGCCCGGGATCCCGCCAAAAACGATCCTCCAATCGGCCCGGTGTGGGCCGACCGAGCTGTATCCCGCCACCAGGTCACGATCGCGGGCCAGCAGCAAGGCGTCAGCCAGTGGCAGCTCGTCGCGCCGCCAGCCTGGGACATAATCCAGTCGGCTGGGGCCCAGCGCCGGTGC
The DNA here is from genome assembly GCA_036524915.1 of Lysobacter sp. Lineage (GTDB taxonomy): Bacteria > Pseudomonadota > Gammaproteobacteria > Xanthomonadales > Xanthomonadaceae > Lysobacter_J. Next base: position 2,275 of record DATDBI010000098.1, read on the forward strand.
GAGTTCGGAGAGCAGGGCAGCGAACCGGGGCTGCAGCTGGTCCAGGTATTGCTCACGGCGCCGGCTCAGCGGCTCGCCGGCTTCCGCGAGCTCCCGATCCCAGGCATCGAGCTGACCATCGCGCGCGCGCGCCTTGAGCAGGGCGTTGCGTTGCTTCAGCGCCCGGGCATATCGGCGCCATAGCGTCAGGAAATCTTGTTCCACGTGGAACAAACCCCAATCGAGATAGCGGCGTCGGGATTCCCCGCCGCCGGTAATCAGGGCGTGACTCCCGGGTTCGAAACTCACCACAGCCAGTGCGGCGCACAGATCACCCAGCTGAGAGACATTGCTGCCGTCCAGGCGGCCCGTCCAATCCTGGCCGCTATGGCGCAAGCCGGCTTTGCGGGTGCGCTCGGGAGCAGGTGCGCCCAAGGCCGCATCAGCGCTGGAAACCAGCCTTTCCTGCCACTCGACGAATACCTCAAGCGCCGGATCGCCGTCCCGGATCAGCCCATCCCGCACGCGACCCCGAAAGCTTCGCCCATAGGCCATCAGGTGCAGTGCCTCGAGCACACTCGTCTTGCCGGCGCCATTGTCGCCAGTGATCAGGTTCAGGCCTGGAGAGGGATCGAGGCGGAGCTCGACGAACCGGCGCAGGTTGCGCAGTTCAAGGCGGGTGACATGCATTGCGGGCAGTTTACCGGTCCATCGGAGGTACCGGTAAGCGGGCGCGTCAGAGAATGCGGGGGCTATGTTCCACGTGGAACACGGGGCCGCCGCTCGCCACAAAAAGCCCGGCACTTGGCCGGGCTTTGTCGTCAGCTGCGAATCCGGGCCTCAGAGACGCAGCGGCATCACCACGTGGCGGCAGCGATCGTTGGCTGCTTCGCGCACCAGCGCAGACGAATTGGCGTCGCGCAGCGCGATCACCACATGTTCGTCCTTCAGCGCGCTCAGCGCATCGAGCAGGTAGTTCACGTTGAAGCCCACTGCCAGGTCGTCGACCTTGGTGTCGGCCTCGACTTCTTCCTGGGCTTCTTCCTGCTCGGGGTTGTGCGCGCTGATCTTCAGCTGGCCCGGCGAGACTTCCAGGCGAACGCCGCGGTACTTCTCGTTCGAGAGGATCGCCGCTCGCTGCAGCGAAGCACGCAGGACCTCGCGGTCGATGCGGATCTCACGGTCGGCACCGATCGGAATCACTGCCTCGTAGTCCGGGAATCGGCCATCGATCAGCTTGCTGGTAAAGGTCACGTCATCGCGCTTCACGCGCAGATGGCCACGGCCCATCTCCAGCTCGAGCTCGCGATCGCCGCCTTCGAGCAGGCGCTGCAGTTCCTGCACGCCCTTGCGCGGGACGATGATCTGGCGCTTGGTCTGGGCACCGTTTTCCAGCGGCGATTCGCACAGCGCGAGGCGGTGACCGTCGGTGGCCACGCAGCGCAGGCTGGTCTCTCGAAGATCGAACAGCAAACCATTGAGGTAGTAGCGAACATCCTGCTGCGCCATCGCGAAGGCAGTGCGTTCGATCAGCTCCTTCAACGCCGCTTCCGGCACGCGAACGCGCTCGGTCGCTTCGACTTCGTCGATCGACGGGAAGTCGTTCGCAGGAAGGCTGGCCAGGGTGAAGCGTGAGCGACCGGCCTGGACCGTGATCTTTTCCGCCGACTGCGAAATGGTGACCTTGCTGCCGTCGGGCAGGGCGCGAACGATCTCGAACAGCTTTCGCGCCGGAATCGTGGTTTCGCCGTCCTGGGCGTCATCGACGAGGACGCGCGACACCATCTCCACTTCCAGGTCGGTACCGGTCAGCGACAGCTGTCCGTCCTTCACCTGGACCAGAAGGTTGGCCAGGACCGGAAGGGTCTGGCGGCGCTCGACGACGTTGACGACCTGGGCGAGCGGCTTGAGAAAGACTTCGCGTTGAAGGCTGAAACGCATGCGGACCCCGTCCCCGTGCCATTACTAAAGATGTGGAATAAATCAAAAGCATGGTGGTGGTGGAGCAGCCGAAAACCCGGGAAAACTGCACCAAACTTTTGATTTATAAGGATTTTGTTGCCTGCGAAACTTCGGTAGAACTACCCCTGCAAGTCCCGGACAAACTGTGGACAACTCTAGCGCACCGGTGACGGGTGTGAATTGTCCACAAGTTGTGCCCGCAACATACACGGCTTACCCGCAGTGCTTGAGGATAAGTATGTCCCGACCGGCGCGGCTTTGCGCTGCCGCCGATACGGGACTTACTCGCTGAGCTTGCGGATCAGCTTGTCCCAGTCTTCGCGCAGCTTGCCGTCGGTCTCCATCAGCGTGCGGATCTGCCGGCAGGCATGCAGCACGGTGGTGTGGTCGCGACCGGCAAAGGCATCGCCGATCTCCGGCAGGCTGTGCTCGGTCAGTTCCTTGGCCAGTGCCATCGCCATCTGCCGCGGACGCGCCAGCGAGCGCGTACGGCGCTTCGACAGCAGGTCTTTCATCTGCAGGCCGTAGTAGTCGGCGACGGTCTTCTGGATGTTCGGGATGCCGATCGCCTGCTGCTGGGCACGCAGCAGGTCGCGCAGCGTCTCCTGGGCGAACTCGACGGTGATCGCGCGGCCGGTGAAGTTGGCGCGCGCGGTCAGGGTGTTGAGGGCGCCTTCGAGGTCGCGCACGTTGCTGCGCATCTTCTTGGCGAGCAGGAAGGCGACTTCCTCGGGAATGTTGGCGCCGCGCTCGCGCGCCTTCGACAGCACGATCTGCGCCCGCGTCTCGAAGTCCGGCGGCTCGATCGCCACGCTCAGGCCCCAGGCCAGGCGCGACTTCAGGCGCGGCTCCAGGCCTTCCACTTCGCGCGGGTAGCGGTCGCAGGTCAGGATGATCTGCTGCTTGCCGTCGAAGAGCTGGTTGAAGGTGTGGAAGAACTCTTCCTGCGTGCGGTCCTTGCCGGCGAAGAACTGGATGTCGTCGATCAGCAGCGCGTCAACCTGCTGGAACTGGCGCTTGAACGCATCCATGGTCTTGTCCTGCAGCGACTTCATCATCGCGCTGAAGAACTGCTCGCTGCGCAGGTACAGCACGCGCATGTTCGGATTGGCGGCGCGCATGGCATTGCCGGCAGCGAACATCAGGTGGGTCTTGCCCAGGCCGGTGCCGCCGTACAACAGCAGCGGGTTGTGGGCGCGGTCGCCCGGCTTGAGCGAGGCCTGCCAGGCGGCGGCGCGGCCGAGCTGATTGCTGCGGCCTTCGACGAAGTTCTCGAAGCTGTAATGGTTGTCCAGGTGGCCGTTGAACGGCTCCGAGGGCGCGGCACGCTGCGCCGCAATGGTTTCGACCTGCGGCGCCGGCATGGCGGCGCGCGGCAGCGAGCCGATCTCCAGGCTGACCTCGCCGCTGCCGGCAAAGTAGGTCAGCAACTCGCGGATGCGGACCAGGTAGCGTTCGCGCACGTGCTCGACGACGAAGGCGTTGGGCGCGTAAAGCACGGTGACATCGTCGCGCTGGGAAGCCTGCAGCGGCTTGAGCCAGGTGTGGACATCTTCGGCCGGCAATTCGGCTTCAAGGCGTTCGAGGCAGCGGGGCCAGGCATCCATCAGGTAGGGCGTCTTCTTCTTGTTGCGG
>DATDBI010000099.1:0-4164 GCA_036524915.1 Lysobacter sp.
ATCTCCAGCACCGGGTGGTTGGCGCCGTGGTGGCCGAACTTCATCTTGCCGGTCTGCGCGCCGGCAGCCAGGCCCAGCAGCTGGTGGCCCAGGCAGATGCCGAAGGTCGGGATCTTCGCCTTGATGAATTCACCGATCGCCTTGATCGCGTAGTCGCACGGCTCCGGATCGCCCGGGCCGTTGGACAGGAACACGCCGTCGGGCTTGAGCGCGAACACATCCGCGGCCGGCGTCTGAGCCGGCACCACGGTCAGGCGGCAGCCGCGCTCGGCGAGCATGCGCAGGATGTTGTGCTTGACGCCGTAGTCGTAGGCGACGACGTGGAAACGCGGCGGCGCCTTGACGAACTCGTTGCGGTCCAGGTCGAGCTGGCCGTCCGTCCACTCGTAGCTCTTGGCCGTGGTCACTTCCTTGGCCAGGTCCATGCCCTTGAGGCCGGGGAACTTGCGCGCGGCTTCCAGTGCCTTCTCTACGTTGATCTCTCCAGCCATCAGCGCACCGTTCTGCGCACCCTTCTCGCGCAGGATGCGGGTCAACTTGCGCGTGTCGATGTCGGCGATGGCGACGATGCCGCGCTTGGCCAGCCATTCCGGCAGCGACACCTGACTGCGCCAGTTGCTCGGGCGACGCGGCACGTCGCGCACGATCAGGCCGGCAGCCCAGGCCTGTGCGGCCTCGTCGTCCTGGTCGGTGCAGCCGGTGTTGCCGATGTGCGGGTACGTCAGCGTCACCATCTGGCGCGCATACGACGGGTCGGTGAGGATTTCCTGGTAGCCGGTGATGGCCGTGTTGAACACGACTTCGCCGACCGAAAGGCCGGGCGCGCCTACGGAAACGCCCTCGAAGATGGTGCCGTCTTCGAGTGCGAGGATTGCGGGTTGGGTCACGGGGATCGCCTTGGCTGCCGGGGGGTGCTGACACCCCCGCCGCTGCGCAGATGCCGGCATGCCAGACGTCGGCAAAAACCGGCCTGCAGCAAAGCGCGGACGCGGTGCGGGACCGGTCCGGCGGAAGGGGTTCAGGCGAGCGGGAATTCTAGCGACCCAAGGCCCCGGGCGCCAGCCTTGAATGACTGGCGGCCAGAGTTTCTTCAGGCTTGGCGGGCGTTGGCGAGGCCGCGTATCGCCGCTTCAGCCGCTCCGGCGGCCTCGAACCCGCCGCAATTGGCGGTTCAGAGCAGATCGCGCAGGCGGTACTCGCCGGGACTCTTCGCAGCCAGCCTGGCCGCCGCATGCAGGGCACCGCGGGCGAATACATCGCGATTGGTGGCCCGATGGATCAGCTCGATGCGCTCGCCTGGCGCGGCGAACTGGACCAGGTGCTCGCCGACGATGTCGCCGGCGCGCAGCGATGCGTAGCGCGGCTGCGCCCCGCCGTGCTCCGCGCAGGCGCCCAGCGCGAGTGCCGTGCCGGAAGGCGCGTCCTTCTTGTGGACGTGGTGCGATTCGACGATGTCGCAGTCCCAGCCCGGCAGTGCGGCCGCGGCGCGCTCCACCAACTCGCTGAGCACGGCCACGCCAAGACTGAAGTTTGCCGCCCACAGCAGGGCGATCCGCTGCGCTGCCCCGGTCAGGGCGTGGCGCTGTTCGACCTCGAGTCCCGTCGTGCCCGACACCAGCGCTGCACCGCGGTGCGTGCACAACTCGAGGATCGCGCCGAAGCCCTGCGGCAGGCTGAAGTCGATGGCGACATCGAACGCCGGCACGCCCGCCAGCTCCGTGGCGGCAAAGTGCGGCACGCCCTCGACCACGCGCTGCGCCGGCTGGGATCGCGACACGGCCGCGACCACGACGACATCGTCGCGCTCGCCGGCCAGCCGCAGCAGGGCCTGGCCCATGCGGCCGGTGACGCCATGGATGAGCACGCGCACAGGCTGGTTCGAATCATTCATGCGCGCAGGCTAAACGTGCATTCATCGCGCGACAAGGGCACGCCGCGGCCAGCCTGCTGGGAGATCAGGACGTCATGCGGTCCCAGAAACCCTTCACTCCGTCCAGAAAGGTGGAGGCGCGCGGCGAATGTCGACGGGCTCCCTCCCCGACGAACGTCGCTTCGAACTTCTCCAGCAGTTCGCGCTGCTCGGGGGTCAGGTTGACCGGCGTCTCGACCACGATGCGGCAATACAGATCGCCCGTCGCGCGGCTGCGCACCGACTTCACGCCCTTGTCGCGCAAGCGGAACAGCCTGCCGGTCTGGCTCTCGGCCGGGATGCGCAGTTCGACGTCGCCGCCCAGTGTCGGCACGCGGATGGTGTCGCCCAGGGACGCCTGCGAAATCCGCACCGGCACTTCGCAGTGCAGGTCGTCGCCGTCACGCTGGAAGATCTCGTGCTCCCGCACGCGCACGTCAACATAGAGGTCGCCTGGCGGCGAACCCGCCGGCCCGGCTTCGCCCTCGCCGGTGAGGCGGATGCGGTCGCCGTTGTCGACGCCCGCCGGAATCTTGACCTGCAGGGTCTTGGTGCGCTCCACGCGCCCCTGGCCGCTGCAGTCGCCACACGGGTTGGCGATCGTCTTGCCACGGCCGCCGCAGTGCGGGCAGGCCTGCTGCATCGAGAAGATGCCACGCTGGAAGCGCACCTGGCCGCGCCCCTGGCAGGTCGAACAGGTCTCCAGGTTGCCATCGGCCGAACCGGTGCCATCGCACGTTTCGCACTCGTCGAGGGTCGGGATCTCGATCTGCTTGTCGATCCCACCCACCGCCTCTTCCAGCGTCAGCTCCATCACGTAGCCGATGTCGGCACCGCGACGCGGGCCGCGTGCGCCACCACCACCGCCTCCGAAGATGTTGCCGAAGATGTCGCCGAAAATGTCGCCCATGTCGGCGTAACCAGCACCGCCGCCACCGCCGCCCATGCCGTGTTCGAACGCCGCATGGCCATGCTGGTCGTAAGCACGACGGCGATTGCCGTCGGCCAGGACCTCATAGGCCTCCTTGCATTCCTTGAACGTGGCCTCGGACGCAGCATCTCCCGGGTTGCGATCAGGATGGTGTTTCATCGCGCAGCGACGGTAGGCCTTCTTCAGGTCTTCATCGCTTGCGTCACGGGCCACGCCCAGGACTTCGTAGTAATCGCGCTTGCTCATTGCCGGGTATGACTCGAAAGCTCAGTAAAGGGGATCGTCAGCGAAGGACCCTGCGGTCCGCGAACACGAGAAAGGGGAACCGGTCGCGGAAGCACTGCCGTTGGCTGCGCTGTCCTCACGTCCGGCTCCCCGTTCCTTGTTCCCGCCTTACTTCTTGTCGTCCTTGACTTCAGTGAACTCGGCGTCCACCACGTCATCGGACTTGGGCGCACCGCCGCCGGCTTCCTGGCCCGGCTGCGACGCCGCCGCCGCCGCGGCGAACAGCGACTGCGCCGCTTCCTCCAGCGACTTCGACTTGGCCTCGATCTGGCCCTTGTCGTCGCCCTTCATCGCCGTCTCAAGCTCGGCAATGGCGCCTTCGGTGCGACCGATCACGTCGCCGGCAACCTTGTCGCCGTTGTCCTTGATCGCGCTGCGCGCGTTGTGGATCAGCGCGTCGGCATGGTTGCGGGCCTGCACCAGCTCGTGGAACTTCTGGTCTTCCTCGCGGTTGGCTTCCGCGTCGGCGACCATCTTGGCGATCTCGTCCTCGGACAGGCCGGAGCCGGCCTTGATCTCGACCTTCTGTTCCTTGTTGGTCTTCTTGTCCTTGGCCGACACGTGCAGGATGCCGTTGGCGTCGATGTCGAACGACACCTCCACCTGCGGCATGCCGCGCGGCGACGGCTCGATGCCGGTCAGGTCGAAGCGGGCCAGCGACTTGTTGTAACGGGCCTGCTCACGCTCGCCCTGCAGCACGTGCACGGTGACCGCGGACTGGTTGTCCTCGGCGGTGCTGAAGGTCTGCGAGGCCTTGGTCGGGATGGTGGTGTTCTTCTCGATGATCTTGGTGAACACGCCGCCGAGGGTCTCGATGCCCAGCGACAGCGGGGTCACGTCGAGCAGCAGCACGTCCTTGACGTCGCCGGCCAGCACGCCGCCCTGGATCGCCGCGCCAAGCGCCACGGCCTCATCGGGGTTGACGTCCTTGCGCGGTTCCTTGCCGAAGAACTCGGCCACGGCCTGCTGCACCTTCGGCATGCGGGTCTGGCCGCCGACCAGGATCACTTCGCTGATCTCGCTGGCACGCTGGCCGGCG
>DATDBI010000100.1:0-26702 GCA_036524915.1 Lysobacter sp.
TTGCGGTTTCAACCGGTCGATGCAACACACTGAAGGCTGCCTCGGCAGCAGGAGTGTTGCAGATGAAGTACCGGGCAAGGATCTGTTACACGGAAAGCCAGAAGGCCCTGATGTGGGACCGCTGGCAGCAGGGCGAGTCGCAGCACCAGATCGCACGGCTGTTTGATCGTCGCCACAGCTCGGTTCGCGGGATCCTGGCCGAGTCCGGTGGGATCCGCCCGCCCCCTCGCCGCCGTGCTGAGCGGACGCTGAGCCTGGCCGAAAGGGAAGAGATCTCCCGGGGCGTGGTGATCGGGCAGTCGATCCGTTCGATTGCGGCCGCGCTGGGGCGGGCACCGTCCACAGTGAGCCGCGAGCTGCGACGCCACGAGGGTTCCGACGGCTACCGGGCCAACCGCGCCGACCAGGCCGCCTGGGATCGGGCGCGCCGTGCAAAGACTTGTAAGCTGGCACGGCATCGAGCCTTGGCGCGGCAGGTCGCGGCTAAGCTGCAACAGCGCTGGTCTCCGCAGCAGATCGCCGGATGGCTCAAGCGCATCCATCCAGACGACGCGAGCGGTCAGGTGTCACACGAGATGATCTACCGCACGCTCTTCAACCAGGCCCGGGGCGCCTTGAAGCAGGAGCTTTTAGCCTCCCTGCGGCGGACGCGAGCGATGCGCCGCTCACGCCACCACACACAGAAGACCGACAGACAGCCTGCTGGCCGGGGCGGTTGATGCGTCCGCCGGCCTTGGCAGCCCCCGCGCCACTGTGTGGCTGATAGGCCCATTGAGGGGATAACACGCGATAGGCGTGAATCTTTACTGCGTTGACAATCAACCGGTCGCCCCTGCCGCGAGATTGATGATGTAACGGCGAATGGCGTTTGCCTTGCCCTCGGCCACGTAGCGCTCGGCGGTCTCGCCGCCCAGCTCGATCAACGGAACGTTGCGGAACCAATACACAGCCCGGTCCAAGTTGCCGCCATTCGCGTCCAGAAGCATGCCGATCACGCTGACGGACTCCCGCATGTAGTCCTGCAGCTTCTCGGACTCCGGAGCGCGCTGCAGCGTCGTGCGGTGCACGCGGGCGAGGTCGGCCAGGCGCTGCACGCTGATGCGCATGCGGTCGGCGTACGCCTTGGGGGAAATGATTGAGTTCTCACGCAAAGTCTCAGCGAAGTGGGTCGAATCCTCTCGCATCACGGCACTCATGCGCCTACTCCTGTTCATCTAATTACGATGAAATTAAGATGCATTGACGTTGCGCGTCAAACATGCACACCGCCGCATGGGGCCCCCCGGGCGCGTCTGCTTGTCGTTGCAAGTTAGACGTATATGTCTAATGCTGGTCCGGCATCCCGAACATTAGACGTAGATATCTAATGAGAACCTTAGACGAGCTAGGCAAAGCAGTTTCAGAACGGCGTCGTGCCACGCGCATGACGCAGGCCGATGTCGCGAGCCGCGCGGGAATCACCTCGGACACCCTGTCCCGGTTCGAGCTCGGCAAAGCGAGCGAGCTCGGAACGCGGAAGCTGCTGTCGGTGCTGTCCGTCCTGGGCCTGGAGCTGGAATTAAGGGAGGAGGGCACCTCTGGCTCACTTGATGACCTGCGTAAGGAACATCGGACGCGCCGATGAGCCTATCCGTTTACGTGCAAGGCCGCGAAGTCGCCACCCTGGAAGCGCTCGACAGCTTCACGAGCCGGCTCATCCACCGCGAGGACGTGGAAGCGGGTGACTTCGTGTCGCTCACCATGCCCGTGCGCCGGGAGCCCTGGGATTGGGACGACCAGCTGCACCCGGTATTCCAGATGAACCTGCCAGAGGGCTACCTGCTGCAGGTCTTGCAGGAGCAGTTCGGTCCCCACATCGGCGGCGGCCCGATGAACCTGCTCGCGGTGATCGGCCGAAACATGATTGGCCGCGTCCAAGTCGCGCCGCCCGGCGCCCGCCTCGACGAACCCGCGAAGGCGGTGGACGTGGAAGCGCTCCTCCAAGGTGACAATTCCGCAGAGGCATTTGCCGACCTGGTGCGCGAGCACGCTGCAAGCGGCGTGTCGGGTGTCGTGCCCAAGTTCCTCGATACGGAAGAGTCCAGCCTGGACTTAGCCGATCACAAGAAGGGCACGCGATTCACCCATAGGCACATCATCAAGGGTTCGTCGCCGCACCTGCCATTCGTATCGCTCAACGAGCACCTGTGCATGCAAGTCGCCGCAAAGGTGCTGCCAACGGCCAAGACGGAGGTCTCGCGAGATGGGCAGGCACTGGTGGTGCATCGCTTCGACGTCGATGAGAACGGCCAGCGGCATTGGGGCATGGAGGACTTCTGCGCGCTGCTCGGCCTGCGCCCGGCCAGCAAGTACGACACGACTTGGGAGCGCATCGTCAGGGCGGTGTATGACCACGTGCCAGGCACCAGGCGTGCGCAGACGCTGCACCAACTCGCTACCATCCTGTTGCTGACCTACGCGCTGCGGAACGCAGACTGCCACGCCAAGAACCTGGCATTGCTCTACACCAACCGTGGCGATGTCCACCTCGCGCCGACGTACGACATGCTTACCACGGCCGCGTATTCGCAGTACGCCAAACAACCGCCCGGCATAGGCTTGGCCGGTCGCAAGACGTGGGATCCAGGCAGGACCCTGCAACAATCGATCGTGAAACTTTTCGGAGTGTCAGCCCGGACACAAGGTCAGATCGTGGAGCAGATAAGCACCGCAATCGCGGAAGTCGGCCCTGCTGTGCGCCAAGCGATGGAGGAATACCCAGCCTTCCACGAGATCGGCAAGCGGATGCTCCTTGCGTGGCAAGAAGGCCTCGCCGGTCTGCGCGGTAAGCGCACCTATGACCTTGGCGAGGCCGATCTCGGTGAGTCGTTCCAGCGGATCTCAGATCCGGAGCCGGCGCCAGCGGAGCGCGCCGTCATAGGGCGATTCGGCTTGGCGGACATCGATCCGATGGGTTGATGCAGCGCCTGCGACCGAGCCGAGATTTTGTCGCGTATCACCTCGCGCGCTTTTTGGCCAAAGTTTGAGTGGCTTGGGACACCAATACCTCCCTGAGCCAGGAACCACGTGCTTGCCATGGAAACGTTGGTGCGGGCGTACGCGGAACGGTCCCGGCAGGTGGTTCCGTGGGAACTCCGAGGCCTTTCGACTCGGCCTTTGGCGAAGTTGGGCCAAGGCACCCCGCTGGATTAGCATCAGCACACGTCATCGTTGCAATCCGGTGAATCGATGGAACTGACTGCGGTTATTGTGTTCGACCACGCTACCCGCCTCCTAGTGGCCACGGTTCCTGGGCTCCCGGGCGCGCATGCCATTGGCGGATCTATCAAGGAAGTCCAGTCCAACCTCGACGAGGTATTGACACTACTCAAGGACCAAGACGCCCTGCACTTTGAGGCGGGATTTGTTGGTCTGCTGCGGGTACCAGTTGCATAGCCCTAACAGGCCGGCCCCTCAATCATTGGCCGGCATGCCGCTTGGCCGTGAAGCCGCCCAAGGTCCTGTGGTGTTCGGGCACTCGACCCAAGTGGGTGCCGCGCGTTTGCATTTTGGATATGCCCTGGGCCGGTCCCTGGAAACCCACCGCGCGTGAATGGGCATTGCGCAATTACTTATACGCATTTCTACCGTGGCCATTGAAACGCAATGCCATCACAGCTCTTTCACGCTTCGCGGGCAGAAATGTAGCAGCAATGAATCACCCGGCCTGAGCGCAGCAGCAAGGTTTCAGCGTCGGTGTACTGGTTCGCGCGGCCACGGATGGCCCGCTGCCGCAGTTGCAGCGCAGGTCGAAGGATTGTCATGTGCACTCATCAGGGACAATGGAATGACCGCATCAATGCAGCACAATCGCCTGGCGATTGCAGGCTTAGCCGTTGCCGTGGCAATGGTTCTGCTTTCCGCGTGCAGCAAGCGCGAAGCCGCGCCTGTCGATACAGCACCAGCCACCGCTACGGCGATTGCTGCCGTTCAGAGCGGCGCATTAAGCGCTGCCGAGGCGCGCGAGATCGCTCGAGATGCCTACGTGTACGGCGTGCCGATGATTGACCAGTACAAGACGATGCATGCGTTCTCCATCGACAAGAACGACCCGCAGTACAAGGGGCCGTTCAATTCGATCCTGAACATCGCACGGGTGTTCACGCCCGACGACACCGCCTTCGTCACGCCCAACTCCGACACCCCATACTCGTTCGCCGGACTCGACCTGCGCGCCGAGCCGGTGGTGATCACGATTCCGAAGATGGAGAAGGGTCGCTACTTCGTCTTCCAGTTGATGGACCTGTACACCTTCAACTTTGACTACATTGGCTCGCGAACCACCGGCAACGACGGCGGCACCTACCTCATCGCAGGTCCGAAGTGGCAGGGCGAAACGCCCAAGGGAATCAGCAAGGTCATCCGTTCGGAGACCGACTTGGTCACCGTGGTCGGGCGCACGCAGCTACTGAATCCCGGCGACCTGGGCAACATCGAGAAGATCCAGGCCGGTTACAAGATCCAGCCGCTGTCGTCGTTCCTCGGCACGCCCGCGCCTGCGGCCGCGCCGGCCGTGAACTGGCCCGCGCCCATCCCGCCGGGCCAGGACCGCGACTCGCCGGAGTTCTTCAACCAGCTCGCCTTCCTGCTGCAGTTCGCGCAGCCAACCAATGCCAGCGAAACCGCGCTGATGCAGCGCTTCGCCCGCCTCGGCATCGAGCCGGGCAAGCCTTTCGATCCGGGGATGCTCTCGCCGGAGTTGCAGGCGGCGGTCAAGCAGGGCATGGCCGATGGCCAGAAGCAGATCGACGACAAGCGCGCCTCGTTGGGTGGCAAGACCGACGCGTTGTTCGGCGACCGCGCGTTCCTCAAGAACGACTACGTCGCTCGCGCCACCGGCACCCAGGTCGGCATCGGCGCCAACTCGCGCGAAGAGGCGCTGTACCCGATCCTCGACAAGGATGCCGACGGCCAGCCGCTCGACGGCAGCAAGGGCAAGTACACGCTGCGCTTTGCGCCGGGGCAGCTGCCGCCGGTCAACGCCTTCTGGTCGGTCACGATGTATGACCTGCCGCAGCAGCTGCTGGTCAAGAATCCGATCAACCGCTACCTGATCAACTCGCCCATGTTGCCGGGCCTGAAGAAGGACAGCGATGGCGGGCTGACGATCTACGTCCAGCCGCAGTCTCCTGGCAAGGACAAGGAAGCCAACTGGCTGCCCTCGCCCAACGGGCCGTTCGTGATGTTCATGCGCTACTACTGGCCGAAACAGGAGCTCCTCGATGACCAGTGGAAGACGCCAGCCGTGACGAAGGCTCCGTGATCGCACCGGTGCCGGCGCGCGCCAATGCGCGGGCACGTACAGACGACGGCCCGTGGCCGTCCACTTCGAGGAGAACGACATGCGTCACCCTGCGTTGATCACAGGTCTTTGCCTGGCGCTCGCCGCGCCCTTGGCACTGGCCGCGCCTCCGCCGAAAGCTGACAAGGCAGCAGCGACCGCGCCAGCCGCCACCGCCGTCGATCCCGAAGCCGTCGCCGCCCTGGAAGCGATGGGCAAGTACCTGCGCTCGCTAAAGGACTTCACCGTTCATGCCGACACCACGCTCGACATCGTGGTGGAAGACGGGCAGAAGCTGCAGTTCGCCGGCGATCTCGATTACAAGGTGCGCGCGCCCGACAAGCTGCAGCTCGACCTGCGCAGCGATCGCAAGAATCGCCAGCTGTTCTACGACGGCAAGTCGCTGACCGTCTACGGGCCGAAGGCGAAGTACTACGCCACCGTCGACGCACCGCCGACCATCCGCGAGATGCTGGGCGCCGTCGAGCAGAAATACGGCATCGATATGCCGCTGGCGGACCTGTTCCTTTGGGGTACTGACCAGGCACCGACATCGGCGCTGAAGGCTGCAACGCGGGTCGGTCCTGCGCGCATCGATGGAACCGTCACCTCCCAATACGCGTTCCGCCAGGAAGGCGTTGACTGGCAGGTGTGGATCGAGTCCGGTCCCAAGCCGCTGCCGCGTCGCCTGGTCATCACCACCACCGACGATCCGGCGCAGCCGCAGTACGCCAGCACGCTGACCTGGAACACCGCCGCCGGACTGAAGGACAGCGCCTTCACATTCACTCCGCCCAAGGACTCGCATCGCATCGAGATGGTCGCGGTGGACGTGGTCGCCGTCGAGGAGAAGTCGCCATGAGCATTCGTCACAACGTCACCGCGCTCGGCTTTGGCATTGGCATGTTGGCCGGCACCACCGCCTTGATGGCGGTCAGCTTCGACGCCGACGCCCGTGGCGGCGCGCGTACCAGCGTCAATCACGCATCAGGTGCCCGGGCAGGCGGCGGCGGTGCCCACGCGGCCAACGTGAACCGCGGCGGCAACGCCAATGTCAACCGCAACAACAACGCGAACGTCAACCGCAACACCAACGTCAATCGCAACACCAACGTCAACCGCAACACCAACATCCACAACGACGTCAACATCGATGTCGACAACGGCTGGAACAACGGCTGGGACGATCACCCGGTTGCAACCGCCGCCGCCGTCACCGGCGCGGTGGCGCTCACCGCAGCGGCCATCGGCTCGATCGTCAACACCGTGCCGCCCAGTTGTGTGACCAGCGTGATCAACGGCGTTGCCTACCAGCAGTGCGGAAGCACCTGGTACCAGCCGCAGTACGCCGGGACCTCGGTGCAGTACGTCGTCGTCAATCCGCCCGGCTGAGCCGGGCGGGTGGCGACGCCACCGCTCGTGATCTCCGGCACTCCGCCACGAATCAACCCGGTTTCCCTGCATCGAGGTCTGCCATGCGCATCAATCCCATCGTGCCCGTGCTGAGCATGGCCATCGCCATGCTCGTCGGCGCGGCCATCGTCGGCGTTCCCCAGGTGGCCGCGCAGGGGGCAAAGACGACGAGTGCATCCGCGGCCAGCATCGACGCACGCCCGTTCCCGCGCGACTTCACCGTGCAGGGCACCAGCTTCAGCGTGCACCAGCCGCAGTACGACAGCTGGGAAGGCAACCAGCTCAAGGGCCGGTTCGTGATGGCAGTGAAGTCGGGCGTCCACACCGGCAAGGACGGGAAGTCGGAGCCGTCGGTCGACTACGGTGTCGTGCAGTTCCAGGCACGCACCGAGATCGACAAGGAAGCGCGCGCGGTGGTGCTGACCGACCTGCAGCTGCCGTCGGCGAGTTTCCCTACCGCGACGGCGAAGCAGGCCCAGTATCTGGATCTGGCGCGCCAGCAGCTCAAGACCAAATCGACCCTGACCGTGTCGCTGGACATGCTCGAGTCGGCACTGGCGATCGCCAAGGTCGACGCCAAGATGCCGCCGACGCTGCCGGTGAAGAACGACCCGCCCGACATCATCTTCAGCACCACGCCGGCGGTGCTGCTGCTGGTCGACGGCGAGCCCGCGCTCAAGCCCAGCGGCGTGTTGGGCGTGCAGCGCGTGATCAACACCCGCTCGCTGCTGCTCCAGCAGGGCGGCAAGTACTACACCAACGTGGCCGGGCACTGGTCTTCCGCGCCTGCGCTGAGTGGCCCGTGGACCGCCGCCGCCAGCGTCGACGCGGCGCTGACCCAGGCGATGGCCAAGGCGGGCAAGGACGTCGACACGTTCGACAATCCGCCTGATGCGCTCAAACAGGACTTCGCTACCGGCCGTGCACCCGACATCCATGTGCGGACGCATCCGGCCGAACTCATTTCCGTCCAGGGCGACCCGCAGTTCGTCGCCATCCCGGGCACGAAGCTGAGCTACATCGACAACACCGGCGCCGACGTGATCCTCAACGGCGCCGCCGACAATGCCTGGTATGTGCTGGTGTCGGGGCGCTGGTTCACCGCCGCCACCAGCAAGGGACCGTGGCGCTTCGTACCGCCGTCGAGCCTGCCGGCCGAGTTCGCGAAGATTCCGCCGGACAGCCCGAAGAGCGGCGTGCTGGCGTCGATCCCCAACACGCCCGAATCGCGCGAAGCGCTGATCGCCAACGACATCCCGCAAAACGCCACGGTCAAGCGCAACGAAGCCAAGCTCAACGTGCAGTACGACGGTGCGCCGCAGTTCGTCTCGATCGGCGGCACCACGCTGCAGTACGCGCACAACACCGCGGTGCCGGTGATCAAGGTGACCGCCAATAGCTTCTATGCGGTCGACAAGGGCATCTGGTTCTCCGCCAGCACGGCGACCGGGCCCTGGGCCGTTGCCACCAGCGTGCCGGCGGAGATCTATTCGATTCCGACCAGTTCGCCGTTGCATTACGTGACCTACGTGCGCGTGTACGGCAACAGCGATGACGAGGTCTACGTCGGCTACACGCCCGGCTACTACGGCACGGTGGTGACCGACAACGTGGTGGTCTATGGCACCGGCTACGCCTGTGACCCGTGGGTGGGCGCGTACTGGTACGGCTGCCCGGCGACGTACGGCATGGGCGTGTACTTCGGCTGGAATGCCTGGGTCGGCTGGACCTTTGGCTACGGCTGGGGCTGGTATGGCGGCTGGTACGGGCCCTACAGCCCGTGGTGGGGCCCCTGGTACGGGCCTGGCTACGGCTGGGGCTACTGGGGCGGCGGTGCCGCGGCGTGGAATGTCTACGGCCACTGGGGCAACGCGGCGGTTCGCGGCACGGCAGCGGCGTGGGCCGATCCGTGGACCGGCAACGTCGGCCGCGGTGGACGCGGCGGCTACTACAACGAAGCCACCGGCGGTCGCGGCGTCGGCCGTGCCGGCGTCAACACCAACATCTACACCGGCACCACCACCGCCGGCGCGCAGGGCATCCGCTACAACCCGCAGACCGGTCGCGTGGTCGCCGGCGGCGGCGCCGTGGCAGTCAATCCGTACACCGGCCAGGCGGCCGCCGGCGGCAGTCGCACCACGGTCAACACCAACACCGGACGCGTCACCCAGAGTGCCGGCGGTGCGGTGGCCGGCCCCAATGGCGCGGCAGGCGTGGGCGGATTCGACAGCCAGGGCAATCGCGTCGATGCCAAGGGCGTGGGTGGCTTCCACTACAACGCCGACACCGGCTCGCTCAGTCACGGTGGCGTGGTCAACGTCAACGACAACGTCTATGCCGGCAAGGACGGCAACGTCTACAAGCACGACGAGAACGGCTGGAGCCAGGTCACGCGTCCGGATTCTTCGAAGAACCTCGGCGGAGAGACACGCCAGCTGGACAGCGAGCGCATGGCGCGCGATCGCGGCAACGAGCGCATCACCGGCGGGAGCTACGGCGGACGCCCGTCGAACATGGGTTCCGGCGGCAGCTACAACCGGCCTGCGGGTGGCTACAACAGGCCCTCTGGCGGCTACAACCGTCCGTCCGGTGGTTACAACCGACCCGTGGGCGGGTTCCGGCCCAGCATGGGCGGCGGCCGCGGCGGTGGCGGATTCCGGCGGCGCTGACCCTCAAGCAAGGCCGGGGGGCCTGGAATGATCAAGCAGACACGTGGATACATCCTTGCGGCGGCCATCAGTGCCGCTGCAACTTTCGGCTCCGCACACGCGACCGAAGGCGCGGTAGGCAGGCCGATCACCGGCCTGCAGGCGGCGTCCTATTCGGGACTGATCCCGCCGACGCCGGGCTGGAACATGCAGATCGGCTATGCCCACTACTCCGGCGACATCGGCGGCGGGCGCGAGATTCCGATCGGCGGCGTCAGTTCGGTCGGGCTGACCGGTACGTTCGACATGCTGACCTTCACCGGCCTGTACATCTGGGACACCGGTGAAGGCCGCTGGAACTTCGCCTCGATGGCGACGATCCCCTTCATCGATGTCGAAGCCGATGCGGACGTGCGCCTCGGGCCAATCAGCGGCACGCGCAGCGACAGCGACAGCGGACTGTTCGATGCGTTCTTCGCGCCGGTGATCGCCAGCTACCACATCGACCAGCTGCGCCACGTGTCGCTGTCGCTCTACATCTACGCGCCGACCGGCGACTACGAAGTCGGGCGCCTGGCCAATCCCAGCCTCAACAACTGGACGTTCTCGCCGACCATCGGCTACACCCAGCTGTTCCAGAAAGGCACGCTGGAATGGAGCACGACGACCGCGGTCGACATCTACACCGAGAACGACGCCACCGATTACCAGAACGGCGCCGTGTTCCGCGTCGACTCGCTGCTGGTCAAGCGCTTCGGCAACGGCTGGGGCATCGGCGGTGTCGGCGGCTGGATCGAGCAGATCGAGGACGACGAGAGCGTCCTCGCCGATCGTCTCGACGGCTTCAAGGGGCACTCGCTCGGGCTGGGCCCGATCGCCACCTACGCGAAGAAATGGGACGGCGGCCAGGTCGAGTTCTCGGCGCGCTGGCTCAAGGAATTCGATGTCGAGAACCGGCTGAAAGGCGATCCCTTCATGCTGTCGGCCAGCATCACGTTCTAGCCGTTCGCTGCAAACACGCCCCGGTCGGCACTGGAGTTGTTTTGATTGGATCAGTTCTCGCGCCTTGCGCAATGACCACACACCGCCCTGACGGCGTGCGCTGGATCAGGGCGACCTGCGCTGCAGTTGTCGTGCTGCTTGCCACCTCGGTGTCGGCCCATGCCGCCGATGCGGTCCCGGCCGCAGATGCGCCCGCCGCGGCGAAGCCTGGTCTCAGGCAACTCCTCAAGGATCCCCAGGACGGCAAGTTCGACATGTCGCGCTGGCTGCTTGAGCACAAGGGCTTCCTGCCCGTGCCGATCATCATCACCGACCCCGCCGTGGGCACCGGCGGCGGTATCGCCCTGACGTTCTTCCACAAGCCGGCCGGCACCACCGCCCGCACCAGCGAAGACGGTCGCAGGATGATGGTGACGCCCGACATCTACGGCTTCGGCGCGATGCGCACGTCCAACGGCAGCCAGGCCTACGGCGCCGGTGCGATCCTGCATTTCGACGATGACCGCTGGCGCTACCGCGGCGGTGTCGCCAAGGCCGACATCAACCTTCATTTCTATACGCAGGGCCGGTTCCTGCCGCCGCAGCAGATCGGCTACAACATGGACGGCATCATGTCGCTGCAGCAGGTGTTCAGGCGACTGGGCAAGAAAGACCTGTTCCTCGGACTGGCGTGGATCTACATGGATCTGGACATCGGTTTCGATATCGAGTCCGACCGCGACCTGTTCGCCGACAAACAACTCAACGAGCGCAGCTCCGGCCTGGGCCTGTCGCTGGAGTTCGACGACCGCGACAACACCTTCACCCCCAACAGCGGCTGGCTGGGAATGATCGAGGGCAATTTCTACGACGACCTGATCGGCAGCGACAACGATTTCCAGAGCTACCGCGGCCATGCCTTCGGTTATCTCCCCTTCGGTGCGCTCGGATCCGGCGGAAACCGCTTCGTTCTCGGCGGCCGCGCCGACGTGCGCTGGGCCGATGGCGACGTCCCCTTCTATCGCCTGCCCTACATCGACCTGCGCGGGATTGGTTCGGCCCGATACCAGGACACGCGCGCGGCAACGCTGGAGACGGAGCTGCGCTGGAACCTGACCCCGCGCTGGGCGCTGATCGGGTTCGCCGGAGCGGGCCGCACATGGGGCCGCAACAACAGCTTTGGCGATGGCCAGAGCCAGGTGTCCAAAGGCACCGGCGTGCGTTACCTGATCGCGCGGCAACTCGGCCTGTACACCGGCGTTGACTACGCGTGGGGACCAGAAGACGAAACGTTCTACATTCAGGTCGGCAGCGCCTGGCGTTGATTCCTTCACTGTGTCGCAACGTGCGCGTACGACAAAGCAGCGCAGTCCTCACGTCGCATTAGCGCCGCGTCCGTATCGTCGAAGTCGAGCCACTCGATGCGGAGTTTGCGATGTCTGGACATCAGGACCGGAAGGATCCGCCAATCCATCGCTCCCGGCGATCCGACAACGCCAAGCCCGACGACAAGGGCGCGGGCGAGCGGGCGCGACGCAAACGCCACGAGAGCGACAATCTCGATGAGGCTCTGGATGAAACATTTCCGGCGAGCGATCCGGTGTCGCCGTTCGTGCCCGCCAAGCCCAGGGACTGAACGCCGATGACCGGGGCGCTCGGTCGCGGCGAAGGCGGCCCCGGGTCGGTGGTGGACCTGATCCTCACGCGCAAGCGCGGCATCCACGAGAAGGCAACGCGGCAGTGGGCCGCGCAACACCTGGCCAACGTGCTTGGCCTGCGCTTTGTCGGCGAATACGAGGCCGACCGCGACCACGGCCACGTCTACTTCGTTCCCGACAGGACCCTGCTGACCGCGGAAGCCGAGCGCCTGGGCATCCGCGGGCCCGACGATCTGTTCGGCGGCGTGGTGCCCTACCCGTTCGTCGCGACCAAATCCATCACGCATCCGGCCCCCGAGGACGCGCGTGGCCTGCCGCAGGGCTGGTCGGGGGCGCTGGGCCAGGCGCTGGCGCCGTTCGTGCTGCCTGGCCTCACGGTGTTCAACCTCGATGATGCGCGCCGCGCGGGACGCGGCCTGCTTGCCGGTGGCGCGCCGATCCGCACCAAGCCCGGTCATGGCATCGGCGGTTCCGGCCAGCGCGTGGTCCACAGCGCCGGCGAGCTCGACGCGGCGCTGGATGCACTCGACGCCGATGCGATCGGCGAGTGGGGCCTGGTGCTCGAACTGAACCTCGCCTCGGCCGCCACCTACAGCGTCGGCGTGTTGACGGTCGGGACAATCCGCCTGTCGTACTGCGGAACGCAACGCACCACGCTCAACCATGCCGGCCACGAGGTCTACGGCGGCTCCACGCTGCGCTGCCTGCGCGGCGGTCTTGATGACCTGCTGCACGCCAGTGGCGACGACGCCGAACGTCTCGTGATCGCCGCTTCGATCGGCTACGACCGCGAGGTGAATCGCGCGTATCCACAGTTCCACGCCTCCCGCCGCAACTACGACATCGTCCTTGGCGAGGACGTCAGTGGCACGGCGCGTTGTGGCGTGCTGGAACAATCCTGGCGGATCGGCGGCGCTTCGCCGGCCGAGGTGCTCGCCCTGCTGGCGATGGACGCCGACCCCGACCTGGAGCGCATCTGCGTGTCCTCCTGCGAGGTGTACGACCTGATCGATGTTCCGCACGGCGCGGAGATCTCGTTCCGCGGGGAGGACCCGGTGGTCGGCACGATCACCAAGTACGGCATCGTCGAAGCCGAAGACGCACACGGATGCACTGCCAACGCAGGCAGTGCCACCCAGGCCAGCGAACGTCATGGACATCCGGCTTGAGACCGTTGAACTCGACGTCGAGGACGAGCGCATCTGCGGCACCGTCCTCTCGCCGGCCGCGCGACTTCCGGGAGTGCTGTTCGTGCACGGCTGGGGTGGCAGCCAGGAACACGACCTGGTGCGTGCACGCGAAGCCGCCGGCATCGGCTGCGTCTGCCTGACGTTCGATCTGCGTGGGCATGAGCGAACCGCGCGCCACTGGGAGAACGTGAATCGCCCGCAGAACCTCGCCGACCTCGTCGCCGCCTACGACTGGCTGGTGCGGCGCCCCAACGTCGATCCCACCGCGGTAGCGGTGGTCGGCATCAGCTACGGCGGCTACCTTGCCGCGCTGTTGACGGCGCTACGTCCGGTGCACTGGCTGGCCCTGCGCTCGCCGGCGCTTTACAAGGACGAAGGCTGGGACCTGCCCAAGTTGCGCCTGCACGTCGACACCGACCTGCGCGCCTACCGTCGCAAGAGCCTGCGCTGGGACCAGAACCGCGCCCTGCGCGCCTGTGCCGACTACCGCGGGCATGCGCTGCTGGTCGCCGCCGAGCACGACGAGATCGTGCCGGAGGCCGTGATTGACAACTATGCCGAGGCCTTCCGCCGTGCCCGCTCGCTGACCCGGCGCACGGTTGACGGCGCCGACCACGGCTTCACCGAGAAACCCGCGCAGAAGGCATACACCGCCATCCTGATCAAATGGCTAAGCGAGATGATCATGGGCGCGCGCGAGGAAGCTGCCGGCCTGCGCATGCGCGAGCGGGGCAAGGTCGAGCCGTCGCGCCCCTGAAGCGAATGTCAGCCGCGCGGCCCGCCCATCACCGGCAGGATGATGCCGTTGACATACGACGCGCACACCGGCGAGGCGAGGAACACGAACGCCGGCGAGATTTCTTCCGGCTGCGCCGGCCGCCCCATGTCGCTGTCCTTTCCGAACTCGGCAACGTCCGGGGCGGGTCGATCGGCGGGATTCAGCGGCGTCCATACAGGCCCTGGCGCCACCGCATTCACGCGGATGCCGCGCTCGAGCAGATTGCTGGCCAGTGACTTGGTGAAGGCGTGGATCGCGCCCTTGGTCGCCGAGTAGTCGAGCAGGTGCTTGCTGCCGAAGATCCCGGTCTCCGAGCCGCAGTTGATGATGCTGCCGCCGCGCTCGAGGTGCGGCAGGGCCGCACGTGCCATGTGGAAGTAGCCGGCGATGTTGGTCTGCAGGGTTTCCTGCAGGTGCTCGTCAGTCAGCGCCTCCAGTGAATCGCTGTGTTCCTGGAAGGCGGCGTTGTTGACCAGGATGTCGAGGCCACCGAAGGCCTTCACCGCGGAGGCCACAGCCGCGTTGCAGAACGTCGCGTCGCGGACGTCGCCGGGAATCAGCAGGCAGCGCTGGCCCTCCTTCTCGACCTGCTTGCAGGTGGCCTGCGCGTCGACGTGTTCGTTGAGATAGACGATGGCAACGTCCGCTCCTTCACGCGCGAACAGCACGGCCACGGCGCGACCGATGCCGGAATCGCCGCCGGTAACCAGCGCGCGCATGCCATCGAGCTTGCCGCTGCCGCGGTAGTCCGGCGCGAGATAGCGCGGCCGCGGCGTCAACTCATGCTCGTTGCCGGGCTTTGCCAGGTGCTGGGGCGGCAGCGGATTCTGCGGCTGCCTGCGCGCGCCGGCCTGGACTGGTTTCTTCTGTTCTTCAGCTGGCGCCTTCTTTTTCGGCTTGGCCTTGTCGCGCGCGTCGACCTGCTGCTGGATCTTCTTCTGCCTGGCGGCGGTCGCCGTCGCCTTCGATTTGACGGGCGCCTTCGCCGGCACCTTCTTCACGGTCTTGCGGACGGCCATGTTCGAGCTCCCTTGAAAAGGAAAACCCCTCTCCTGCGCGCTGCGGGAGAGGGGCTGCGTTGTGTGTCGCCCAAGGCTACTTCATCGTGGGCTTGCTTCACCCTGTTACTTCTTGGCGACCTTCAACGCGGACGCATCGACGCTCTTGACGCCCTTGATCTTCTTGGCGACAGCGACCGCCTTGTCGGCGCTCGCCTTGTTGTCGACCGTGCCTGCCAGCTTGACCGTGCCGTTCACCGTCTCGACATCGATCATCGTGCCCGGCACGTCGGCCGTTGCCATCAGATCCGTCTTGACCTTGGTGGTGATCCAGGTGTCGCTTGCAGGCTGCGCGGAATCGCCTTCCTCCGCTTCCATCGCGGCTTTGTCCTGGGCCAGCACCTGGGCCGGCATCGCGATGGCGAGCAACAGCGACGCGCTTGCGATCATTGACAGTTTCGCCTTCATCTTCATGCATTGCTCCCTCGTGGACGTGCGGCCAGTGTGGAAATTGGCGCGTATCGTCGCGTGAAGACATCGATAGCCCGCTGTTGATCGAAAGCCGGGGTTCATCGATGCGAGCACCGCGTGCACGCCCCATCGCCAACGTGACCAATGCCATGGTCGCCACCTCCCCCGGCGGTTCAAGATGGCCGCACCGCGCCCAGTGAGCCTGTCCACGATGCCCGCCCTGATCCGAATCGCCCTCGCGACGTTGCTCTACGCCACCACATTGGCTGCGTCCGCAACCGACAGCTGCCTCGCGCAGGCCGCGTCCTCACTCGATGCCGGCGCCCTGAAGGGACAGATTGTCATCTCCACGCTTGCGCCCGACGGCGCGCGCGACACGCGCGTGTTGGCCGCGCCGTCGGCCACACCACTGAAGGGCAACGAGGGTTTCCGCATCGCCAGCGTCACCAAGACGTATGTCGCGGCCACCGCATTGCGACTGCACGAAGCCGGCAAGCTCGACGTGCAATCGACCATCGACCGCTACCTGCCGGCGCAGTGGCTCGAACTGCTCAAGCGCGATGGCTATGCGCCCGACGAGATGACCGTACGCCAGCTGCTCAGCCACACCTCCGGCCTGGCCGACCACGCGCAGGCGCCTCAGTTCATCGCCGCGATCAAGGCCGACCCGGCGACGAAGTGGACGTCGGCCGGGGACGTCGAGCACCTGGTCGAATGGACGCAGCCGGTTGGCAAGCCCGGCGAGAAGTACTCGTACTCCGACACCGGCTACATCCTGCTTGGCGCGATCATCGAGCGGGTCAGTGGCCAGCCGCTGCCGAAGGCGGTGCGTACCCAGCTCGCGCTCGACCGGCGCGGCCTGCCCAATACGTACTGGGAGCGCGCGGAACCCTCGCGTGGCAGGACCCGCGCGCACCAGTTCTTCGAGGGCGATGACACCTACGACTGGGATCCGTCGATGGACCTGTACGGCGGCGGCGGCATCGTGGCGACACCGGCCGACTTGGCGACCTTCTTCGACGCCCTGCTCGCTGGACGGATCTTCAAGGACGGATCCACCCTGGCGCTGATGCAGTCGCCGGTCGGGCTTCCCGCCGACAGCCCGTACCGCCTGGGCTTGCTCACCTACGCATTCGACGGGGTCGCCGCGACCGGCCATTCCGGCTTCTGGGGGACGCTGGTGGTACGCGAGCCGGTCTCGGGCCGGACCATCGCTGGCGCGGTCACCCGGCGCGAGGAGTTCGACCAGCTCAAGGCGCTGGTCGGCCGCTATGTGGGCGCGGCCAATGCCGCGGCGCGGGCCGGCGGCAAGGGGGCGTGCGGCAGCTGACGGCAGGCACCGGGGTTGGCGCCGCCCGGGTAAACTGGGCGGCATGAAAATCTTCAAGGCGTTCACCCTCGAGGCCGCGCACCTGCTGCCCAACGTGCCAGCCGGGCACAAGTGCGCGCGGCTACACGGGCACAGTTTCCGCATCGAGATCCACGTCGAGGGCGAGATCGACCCGCATGCCGGCTGGGTGATGGACTTCGGCGACCTCAAGGCGGCATTCCAGCCGCTGTACGACCGCCTCGACCACCATTACCTCAACGACATCGATGGCCTCGACAACCCGACGAGCGAACGCCTGGCAGTGTGGATCTGGGACCACCTGAAGCCGGCGCTGCCGCTGCTGTCGGAAGTCGTGGTGCACGAGACCTGCACCTCCGGTTGCCACTACCGCGGCGCCTGAGTCACCTGACGCGTACTACTTCACCGTCGGTCGCAGCAGCGATCCGAAGGTCAGGTACCACGAACTCTCGCCGTCGTCGTTGCCGCCGTAGGCCAGGAACATCGGGCCCAGCGGCGTGCTGAAGCCGATGAACAGACTGCCGGCGAGGATCAGGTCGTCCGCGTCGACCGTGTCCTTGCTGAACCACGCGTTGCCCGTCTCCAGGCTGGCGCCTACGTACATCGGCAGCGAAAACAGGCGGCTGGTGTTGCCGGTGCGTCGGTACAGTACCGCGCGCGCCAGCGCCGTCTGGTTGCCGAACAGCGCGCGTTCGTCGAAGCCGGACAGATTGAGGAATCCGCCGAGGAAGCCCTGGCTCTGGAAGAAGTTGTCGTCTTCCAGCGCACTGGTCATGCGTGCGCCAAGCAGCAGGTGATAACGACCCCAGGCACGCGCCCAGTCCGCGGTCAGGCGGGCGACGTTGCCCTCCACGTCCGCGCCGAGCACGTCGTAGTACGTCTCCAGATCGACGGCGACACGTATGCCGCGCGTCGGGAAGTTGATGCTGTCGAGCGTGTCCCAGGTGGCGTTGTAGTCGATGCCGGCATAGCCCTCGTTGTCGCCGCTGAAGTCGTTGGGATTGCCGATCAGCAGGTCGGCGCGATCACGGCCCCGCAAGAGCTGGGCCGAGATACGCCACTCGGGTTCGGGTGAATACCCGGCCTCGACGGCGACTTCGCGGCGGTTGATGCGGAATTCCGCGAGCTGGTTGCCGTTTGCCCACAACGGCAGCGATTCGTTGCGCAGCTCCACCGACGGCTTGAGGTAGAACTCGCCGGTGTCGCCGAAGGGCTGGTAGAACTCCGACAGCAGCCCGGTGATGCGGCCCAGCCGCGCCACGTTGCGCCATTCCGCGCCAAGGCTGTTGATGTTGTTGAACGTCAGTTCGGCCGAGACCATGTAGCTGTTGCGGCCGTTGAAGTTGTCATCCAGCTGGAAGCCCAGCTTGCCGAACGCGCGCCACGGCTTGTCGACCGGGATGATCTCCAGGCCCATTTGGCCATCGTGTTCGGCCAGCCGGTAGTCGATCTGCTGGAAGCGGCCGTCGCCGTAGGCGGTGCCGATGTCCTTTTCGACCTCGTCGACGTGGAAGGGCTTGTCGATGTTTTCCGCCACCGCGCGCTCCACCTGGCGGTTGGCGGACGGCGATTCGCCCTTGATGACGTCGAGGAACTGCACCAGCCCCGGGTCGAACGCGCGCCGCTGCTGGCGCGCGCGGTACGCCGTGTAGGTGGCTTCGTCGACGGACATCGAGCGAAGTTGCGGCAGCACCGCCTCGGCCGCGCGCTCGCCGATCGCGATTGCTTCGGCGCCGCGGTTGAACTCCGATGCGGTGATGTCGCCCAGCTCGGGGCGGATCAGCACGTCCTGGTCGCCCAGCGTGGCCAGCTGCGCGCGCACCTTCTCGGCCATCAGCGCGGAAATCATCTGGTCCATGATCGCCAGCGGATTGGTCAGCGTCGCCTCGGTGTGCAGGGGCGAGCCGACATCGACCACGATCATGCGCTGCGCGCCCATCTTGCGCACGACGTCGACCGGCACGTTGTCGGCCATGCCGCCGTCGACCAGCAAGCGGTTGTCGATGCGCACCGGCGCGAACGCGCCCGGCACCGACATGCTCGAGCGGATCGCCAGCGCCAGGTCGCCATCCTCGAACACGACCTTGTCGCCGGTGATGATGTCGGCGGCGACGGCGCGGAACGGGATGGGCAGCTGGTCGAAGTCCTTCACGTCCCAGGTCGACAGGGTCAGCCGGCGCAGCAGCAGCAACAGCTTCTGTCCCTGCACGATGCCGACCGGCAACACCACGCGGCCATCGGCATAGCCGATCTCCAGGTCGAGCAGGTAGCGAAAGTCGGCGTCCTTGCGGCGCATCGGCTGGCCCGCGCGCGGCGGGTCGTCGATGAACATGTCGGCCCAGTCGATGGTCTCGATCAGTTTTTCCATCTCGGCAGGGGTGTAGCCGGTGGCGTACAGGCCACCGACGATCGAGCCCATGCTGGTGCCGGCGACCCGGCATATCGGGATGTGTTCGCGCTCGAGAACCTTGATCACGCCGACATGGGCCGAGCCGCGGGCGCCACCGCCCCCGAGGACGAGGCCGACGCAGGGGAGCTCGGCCGGCGGCTGGGCGCCTGCGGGGGCGGTCGGCTGCTGGGCGCCTGCGGGGGCCACCGGCAGCAGCGCCAGGAGGGCCAGGGCGGCCGACGCCGCCAGGCGGGCGAGACGGGGCGCGAGGCCGCTGGATCGGGCAGAAACGAGGTCTCGGATCATCGTCTGGTCATCCTGGAAGGCCATCATCCCTGCTGCGGCGCATTCAGACCATGACAGAGGGCCCGGAGCGAACGCGTGAGGTCGATTTTGCCAGCAGGTGGGATCGGCCCGCACGACCCGACCGGTGCCTGAACCTCCATTCCCGGGCATGTTGCACTGCAACACAAACGGGATTATGCTGCACCGCACAATCCGAAATCCCCCCGGATTGCTTACCTAACCGGAGTTCCGCCATGTACCAGCCGTTCAACGAGCAATTCGCCGCCGCGACGCGCCAGTTCGCGGAGACCGCCGCGCAGGTCAACCGCCTCACCCTCGCCAATGCCGAGGCCGTCTTCGGCCTGCAGCTGGCCGCGATCGAAGAGCGCGTCAACGCGACCTTCGCTTTCCTCGGCGAAGCCGCTGAGGTCCGCGATTTCGAGGCCGCCAAGTCGCTGCTGCCGAAGGGCGTGCAGGTTGCCCGCGAGAATCTCGAGCGCAGCGTCAGCACCGGCCAGGAAGTGTTCGGCCGTACGCTGAAGACCCACGGTGCGATCACCGAGCTGGCCAAGTCGCAGTTCGAGTCCGCCACCAAGGGTGTGCAGACCAGCGTCGACAACACCATCAAGGCCGCCACCAACAAGGCTGCCAAGTAAGTCCAGCTCTACAGGTCGCCCTCTCCAGGCAACTGATACAACTTATCTCTCCCCGCCAACCCCTCCCGGCGGTGGTATTGAAACCCGGCAGCGAAAGCTGTCGGGTTTTTTCTTTTTTTGTGCTTCTGGTGGGAGTGATGCCGGGTGCCGGGTGCCGGGTGCCGGGTGCCGGGTGCGGGGTGCGGGGTGCTGGGTGCTGGGTGCGGGGTGCTGGGTGCGGGGTGCTGGGTGCTGGGTGCTGGGTGCTGGGTGCAGGGTGCCGGGTGCCGGGTGCCGGGTGCCGGGTGCCGGGTGCCGGGTGCCGGGTGCCGGGTGCCGGGTGCCGGGTGCCGGGTGTTGGCTGCGGGGGGAGGGGGTGGGGTGTATTCCGCGGACAATTACGGAGCGAAGCGGAGGTCCGCGGAGTACACCCCTCCCCCTCCTCGCCAACGATGCGGCCGCTTCATTGACTTCGCGTGTGGCGAGATGGCGCTGGTCCCAAGTCGTTGCTGCACCGGTCGGACTCGGGCTGCCCGGATGCAGGGCGGTGTGCGGGCCCTCGCTCATTCGCACGGCTGCTCGGTGAGCTTGGTCCCGCACGCCCGCTAAAAGGTGAGGTGGTTTGGGTCCGCTGCGAGCGGGTCACCGAGCAGCCGTGCGAATGAGCGAGGGCACGGACCCCGCCCTGTATCGAGGCAGCGCGAGTCCCGCCCTTTCACGCGCGTCATGCGCACAGCGCGCGCGGCCGACACGCGAAGTCAATGAAGCGGCGGCGGCGTTGGTGAGGAGGGGGTGGGGTGTGTTCCGCGAACAATCACGGAGCGAAGCGGAGGTTCGCGGAATACACCCCACTTCCTCCCCCCACACGCCTTCAGACCTCACACGACTTCAGAACTCAGCCACACTGAGCCCCAGAAACAAACAGCCCGCCAAGAGGCGGGCTGTCTGCGTTACGAAGCGAGGAGCGATCAGGTCGCCGGACGCGCCACCGGCTCGTCGTCCTCGTCGGCGACCAGCACCGGCTTCTCGTCGAGCTTGTCGCCGAGCACGCGTCGCACCGCCACGTAGAACACCGGGATCAGCAGCAAGCCCAGGAAGGTGGCGAACAGCATGCCGCCGATCACGCCCGTGCCGATCGCATGGCGCGAGTTGGCGCCGGCACCACTGGAGATCGCCAGCGGGAAGACGCCCATGATGAACGCGAACGACGTCATCAGGATCGGGCGCAGGCGCAGATGGGCCGCCTCGATCGTCGCCTCACGCAACGTCTTGCCGTGCTGGCGCTGCTCGATCGCGAACTCCACGATCAGGATCGCGTTCTTGGCGGCAAGGCCAATCACCGTGATCAGGCCGATCTTGAAGTAGATGTCGTTGGGCAGGCCGCGCATCAGCGAGAACAACACCGCGCCCAGCGCACCCAGCGGCACCACCAGCAGCACCGCAACGGGCACCGACCAGCTCTCGTACAACGCCGCCAGGCACAGGAACACCACCAGGATCGACAGCGCCAACAGCGCCGGCGCCTGGTTGCCCGACAGGATTTCCTGGTACGACTGACCCGTCCAGTCGTAACCGAAGCCTTCCGGCAGGTCCTCCTCGACGATCTTCTGCATCTCGTTCATCGCCTCGCCCGAGCTGTGGCCCGGAGCCTGCGAACCCACGATCTCGACCGCCGAGTAACCGTTGTAGCGGGTCAGCGAAGGCGACGCGGTGATCCAGTGGCTCTTCACCACGTTCGACAACGGGATCATCGCGCCATTGGGGTCGGTGTCGTCGGCGTCGCCATCGGGGCTGGGCGTGTAGAAGTTCGCCAGCGAACCCGGGCCGGTGCGGTACGGCGCATCGGCCTGCATGGTCACGCGCTTGACGCGGCCGGAGTCGACGAAGTCGTTGACGTACACCGGCGCCAGCATCAGCTGGATCGAGTTGTAGATGTCCGACACCGACAGGCCCATCGACTGCGCCTGCACGCGGTCGACGTCGAGCTTGAGCTGCGGCGCCTCCTCGAGCTGGTTCGGTCGCACCGCGGTCAGGGCCTTGTTCTGGTTGGCCTTGCCCAGCAGCGTGTTGCGCGCCTCGGCCAACGCCTCGCGACCCTTGCCGCCACGGTCCTGCAGGTACATGTCGAAGCCGCCGAACTGGCCCAGGCCACTGACGGTGGGCAGGTTGATCACGAAGATCTGCGCATCGCGGATGCCATACAGCGCCATGTTGGCGTTCTGGATGAACTCGGTCGCGGTGACCTTGCGGTCCTCCCACGGCTTGAGGCGGATGAAGGCGATGCCGACGTTCTCGCCCTGGCCGACGAAGCTGAAGCCCGAGACCTGGAAGATGCCGTCGAAGCCTTCCTGCTTCTGCATGGTCGAGCGGACCTGGTCGAGCACGGCGTTGGTGCGCGTGATCGACGCGCCCGGCGGCAGGCCGATCAGGGCGATCGCATAGCCCTGGTCTTCCTCGGGCAGGAAGCTGCCCGGCATGCGCGTGAACAGGAAGCCGCACAGCACCACCAGCAGGCCGAACACCATCATCCAGCGCGGCGTGTGCTTGATCGCCCCGCCGATGTGGCCAATGTAGGTGCGGCTGACCCAGTCGTACAGCTTGTTGAAGTTGCGGAAGATGAAGTTGTCGCGGTGGTGGTCGGCGGTCGGCTTGAGCAGCGTCGCGCACAGGGCCGGGGTGAAGCCCAGCGCCAGGAACGCCGAGAAGAACATCGCCATGGCAATGGTGATGGCGAACTGCTTGTAGATCTCGCCGGCCGAACCGCCCTGGAATGCAGACGGGATGAACACCGCCGCCAGCACCACCGTGATCGCCACGACCGCGCCGCTGATCTGGCTCATCGATTTGCGCGTGGCCGCCTTCGGCGACAGGCCCTCCTCGGTCATGATGCGTTCGACGTTCTCGATCACCACGATCGCGTCGTCGACGACGATGCCGATCGCCAGGACCATGCCGAACAGACTGAGCTGGTTGATCGTGAAGCCGATGAAGTACATGCCCAGGAACGTGCCGAGCAGTGCGATCGGGATCACCAGGGTCGGAATGAGTGTCGCGCGGAAGTTCTGCAGGAAGATCAGCATCACCAGGAACACCAGCACGATCGCTTCGCCCAGGGTCTTGATCACTTCCTTGATCGAGACCGAGACGAAGGTCGAGCTGTCATACGGCGAGAACCAGTTCACGCCCGGCGGGAAGGTGCTCTGCAACTCCTCCATGCGCGCATAGACGGCCTCGGCCACGCCCAGCGCGTTGGCACCGGGTGCCAGCTGGATGGCGAAGCCGGCGGCCGGCTTGCCATCCCAGCGGCTGTCGAAGCCGTAGGAGGTCGCGCCAAGGCCAATCCGGGCGACATCGCGCAGGCGCACGCTGGTGCCGTCGGTGTTGGTGCGCAGGATGATGTCGCCGAACTGTTCGGGCGTGCTGAAGCGGCCCTCGGCCGACACCGTCGCAGTGAACGCCTGGCCCGCCGGTGCCGGGTCGGCGCCGATCTTGCCGGCGGCGAACTGCACGTTCTGGCCACGCACGGCGCTCAGCACCTGCGTCGCCGACAGGCCGAAGCCGCGCAGCTTGTCCGGGTTCAGCCAGATGTTCATGGCGTATTCGCTGCCGAACAGCTGGGTGCTGCCCACGCCCGGAACGCGCGCGATCTGGTCGAGCACCCGCGAACCGATGATGTCGCTGAGGCTGTCGCGATCGAACCGCTCGCTGTCGGCGCGCAGCGCGACCACCATCAGGAAGCCGGCGTTGGCCTTGGCCACTACCACGCCCTGCTGGGTCACTTCGGTCGGCAGCCTCGGCGTCGCCAGCGCGACCTTGTTCTGCACCTGCACCTGGGCGATGTCCGGGTCGGTGCCCGGGGCGAACGTCAGGGTGATGTTGGAACCGCCGCTGGAGCTCGACGACGAGTTGAAGTAGACGAGGTTGTCGATGCCGGTCAGCTGCTGCTCGATCACCTGGGTGACCGCGCCTTCAGCCGTTTCGGCACTCGCGCCCGGGTACGACGCCGACACCGTGACCTGCGGCGGCGCGATGCTCGGGTACGACTCGACGCCGAGGTTGAAGATCGCCAGCACGCCGCACAGCGAAATCAGGATCGCGATGACCCACGCGAATACCGGATGGTTGATGAAGAATCTGGACATGGCGGGGGATTAGTCCTTTGAGGCCTGCGCCTCGGCGGCGGGCTTGGCGGCAGGCTTGGCGTCCTGTGCGGGCTTGCCGTCGGCGGCTACCGGTGTGGCCTTCGCCGGCTGGCCCGGCGTGGCGCGCTGGATGCCCGAGACGACGACCTGGTCGCCGGCGGCCAGGCCGCTGCTCACGATCCAGCTGTCGCCCTGCAGGCGATCGGTTACCACGTCCTTGCGCGCGACCTTGCCGTCGGCGCCGACCACCAGCACGTACGCACTCTTGGCATCGCGCAGCAGGCCGACCTGCGGAACCTTGAAGGCGTTGGCCTGCTCGCCGAGCGTCGCCTTCAGCGTCACGTAGGTACCCGGCAACAGGTTCTTTTCCGGGTTGGGGATGCGCGCGCGCATCGAGATGGCGCCAGTCGCCGGATCGACCACGTCGCCGGAGAAATCCATCGTGCCGGTGCGCTGGTAGTTGCTGCCATCGGGCAGGATCACCTCGACCTGGCCCTCGCCGGTTCCGGCGCCGGTGCGGGCGCGGCGGATCTGCGCGAGCTCGGTCACGCTGACCGAGAAGTTCACGAACAGCGGGTCGATCTGGTCGACGGTGGTCAGCAGCGTCGCCGTGTCCTGGCCAACCAGTGCGCCCTCGGTGACCTGCTGCTTGCCGGCGCGACCGTTGATCGGCGCGCGCACGGTGGCGTAGCCGAGGTTGATGCGGGCATCGGCCAGTGCCGCCTTCGCCTGCTTCACCGCGGCAGCGGAGCTGCGCTCGGCGGCGAGTGCGTTGTCGAGGTCGGACTGCGAGACGAACTTCTGCGGCGCCAGGCGACGGGCGCGGTCCGCGGCGGCCTTGGCATTGGCGTAGCTGGCTTCCGCAGACGCGAGCGCGGCCTGCGACTGGCCGGTCGAGGCCTTCAGCTGGTCGGGATCGATCTGGAACAGCACCTGCCCGGCCTTGACGTCGGTGCCCTCGGCATACAGACGCTGCTTGAGCACGCCCGGCACGCGGGCGCGCACGTCAGCGCTACGGAAAGGGGCCAGGCGACCGACCAGATTCTTCTGCAGCGCCACATTGCCTGGCTGCAGCGTGACGACGCCGACTTCCGGAGGCGGCATGCCCCCCTGTTCCTGATCCTTCTTGCCGCCACAGGCGGAGAGTGCGAGGGCCAACGCGGCGACCATTGCCACCGAGCGCGGGTTCTTGACCATGGGGGAGGACTCCGATTCCGTCATTTACGAGCGCTGAGCTCAGATTGGTTCTAATTCCTATACCGCCCAGTCTAGCATTCTGGGTTTGGCGACCACCTCCCAGAAGTCACGCGCGAAGACATCAGGCCGGATCGAGCAAATGCGCCAGGTCCGCGGGGTCGGGCCGATCGCGGAACGGCAGACGTCCCCAGCACGGTATCGGCAAGCGCTGCCGAAGCAGCGTGAAGTTGTCATCGGCGCGTGCCATGTGCGGATCGATGTCGTTGCCGATCCAGCCAGCCAGGTGCAATCCGTCGGCGACGATCGCGCGCGCAGTCAGGCGCGCGTGGTTGATGCAGCCCAGACGCAGGCCGACCACCATCACCACAGGCAGGTCGAGCGCGCGCACCAGGTCGGCCTGGTCGAGCGTCGATGACAGCGGCGCGGCCCAGCCACCGACACCCTCGACCACGACCACGTCGGCCATTGCCGAAAGCCGCGCATGCGCGTCCAGGATCGGCTGCAGCCGCACCGTCACGCCGGCATCGGCCGCGGCCAGCTCCGGCGCCAGCGGATGCAGCAGGGCGTATGGATTAACGTCGTCATAGTCCGGACGCGGATCGCTGGCAGCCTGCAGCAGCAGCGCGTCTTCGTTGCGCAGTCCATCGACGGTGGCCTCGCAACCGCTGGCGAGCGGCTTCATTCCGACCGCGCGCAACCCGCGTGCGCGCAACGCATGCAGCAGCGTCGCACTGGCGACGGACTTGCCGATGCCGGTATCGGTACCGGTGACGAACCAGCCAGGAGCAGATGCGGGCCTGTTCATCGCCGGCCCCCGGGCCGCACGCTGGTAGACTGCGGGAAAGAGGCACTTATGTTCACCAGCGAAAGTCTAAGCGGGCCCAAGCCCGAACAGTACGCACAGCTGCTCGAGCAAGCACGGGCGCTCGTGTATGGCGAGCGCGACCGGATTGCCAACGCGGCCAACCTGTCGGCACTCGTCTACAACTCGTTGCCGGGCCTGAACTGGGTCGGCTTCTACCTGTTCGACGGCACCGAACTGGTGGTCGGCCCGTTCCAGGGACTGCCCGCCTGCATCCGGATTCCGCTCGACAAGGGCGTCTGCGGAGCCGCTGCGACGACCCGCCAGACCCAGCGGATCGCCGATGTCCACGCCTTCCCTGGCCACATTGCGTGCGATTCTGCGTCTAACTCCGAACTGGTCGTGCCACTTGTGGGGGGGGATGGCCAGCTGATCGGCGTGTTCGAT
>DATDBI010000101.1:0-24125 GCA_036524915.1 Lysobacter sp.
AATGTCGGGCCCGACGTTGCACGGTTCCCCGGACATGATCGTCCTCGAGGGCGCATCCGCCCTGTCGCCGTTCCGCCGCGAGCGGCTCCAAGCTCGCCTGCAAGCCCTCCATCCGTCCGTCCGCGTCC
Source organism: Lysobacter sp. (assembly GCA_036524915.1). Classification (GTDB taxonomy): domain Bacteria; phylum Pseudomonadota; class Gammaproteobacteria; order Xanthomonadales; family Xanthomonadaceae; genus Lysobacter_J. The sequence goes on from DATDBI010000101.1 coordinate 129, forward strand.
TTGGCGCCTGGCCCGTTTACTGGGTCGAGCCCGAGGCCGGTGCAACACCGGACGCAGAAGCCCTGCGGCGCATCCTCCAGGCCGAGCCGGGCGAGGCTGCGCGTGCGGCAGACGCCGTGTCCCGTTTCGTGACGCCTCGACTGGGCACGCTGTCGCCATGGGCGAGCAAGGCGACCGAGCTGCTCCACGGCGCCGGCATGCCGATCAAGCGCGTCGAACGCGGAACCCGCTACGACCTGGCCGGATGGCCGGCCGATGCCCCCACCCAGGGCGCGCTGGCCAGGATCCTGCACGATCCGATGACGCAGTCGCTGCTGGAGTCCCGCGACGACGCCGCCGCGTTGTTCGCCGTTCCGGCACGCGGACAGCTCGAGCGCATCGCGCTGGCCGACCTGGAGAACGCCAACATCCGCCTCGGCCTGGCCCTGGCCGAGGACGAGATCGCGTACCTGCGCGAGCGTTTCGGCGTGCTCGGTCGCGCGCCGGCCGACGTCGAACTGATGATGTTCGCGCAGGCGAACTCGGAGCACTGCCGGCACAAGATCTTCAACGCCTCGTGGACGCTCGATGGCGCTGACATGCAGTTGAACGGCGCGCCGCAGACGCTGTTCAAGATGATCAAGCACACCCACGCCACGACGCCGGAGCACACGCTTTCGGCGTACAGCGACAACGCGGCCGTGGTCGAAGGCTATGCCAGCCGCCGCTTCCGTCCGGATCCGGCCACGCAGGGCTATCGCGCCGAAGCGCTGGTCGATTCGGCGTTTGCCATCAAGGTCGAAACGCACAACCACCCGACCGCGATCGCGCCGTTCCCCGGTGCCTCGACCGGCAACGGCGGCGAGATCCGCGACGAAGGCGCCACCGGTCGCGGCGGCCGTCCCAAGGCCGGCCTGTGCGGTTTCAGCGTCTCGCACCTGCGCATTCCGACCCTGCCGCAGCCGTGGGAGCGCGAGCGCTCGCTCAATCCGCGCATGGCGTCGGCGCTCGAGATCATGCTCGACGGCCCGATTGGTGCGGCCGCCTTCAACAACGAATTTGGCCGTCCCAACCTGACCGGCTACTTCCGCAGCTTCGAGCTCGACGAAAGCACCCACGCCAACGGCACGCTCGCCCGCGCCTACGACAAGCCGATCATGCTGGCCGGTGGCCTGGGCGCGATCGACCGCGTGCAGGTCACCAAGCTGGGCATGCAGCCGGGCGATGCGGTGATCGTGCTCGGCGGCCCGGCCATGCTGATCGGCCTGGGCGGCGGCGCCGCCAGCTCGGTCGCCTCGGGCGACAGCCACGAAGAACTCGATTTCGCCAGCGTCCAGCGCGACAACCCGGAAATGGAGCGTCGCTGCCAGGAAGTGCTCGACCGCTGCGTCGCCCGTGGCCTCGACAACCCGATCGCGACCGCGCACGACGTTGGTGCCGGCGGTCTGTCCAACGCGATTCCGGAACTGCTGCACGACTCCGGCCTCGGCGGTGTCATCGATCTGGCCATGGTGCCCAGCGATGACCCGTCGCTGTCGCCGATGCAGCTGTGGTGCAACGAATCGCAGGAACGCTACGTGCTCGGCCTGCCGGCTGACCGCGTCGAGGAGTTCGCCCGGATCTGCGAGCGCGAGCGCTGCCCGTTCGCGGTCGTCGGTTTCGCCACGGCCGAGGAACAGCTGGTGGTCGGTTACGGCGCCACCCGCGAGAACGCGCGCGAGGCCGGTAGCGACTGGCCGATCGACCTGCCGATGGACGTGCTGTTCGGCAAGCCGCCGAAGATGCACCGCGATGCCCGCCGCCCGCCGCCGGCACCGTGGCCGGCACTGGACTGGAACGGCCTGGAGCTGCGCGATGCCGCGCTGCGCGTGCTGTCACATCCGTCGGTTGCCTCGAAGAACTTCCTGGTCACCATCGGTGACCGCACGGTCGGCGGCCTGACCGCGCGCGACCAGATGATCGGCCCCTGGCAGCTGCCGATGTCCGATTGCGCGATCACGCTGTCGGGCTTCGACGGTTTCGTCGGCGAAGCCATGTCGATTGGCGAGCGCACGCCGCTGGCGCTCATCGATGCCGCCGCGGCGGCGCGCATGGCGGTGGGTGAAGCGATCACCAACCTGTGCGCCGCGCCGGTCGAATCGCTCAACCGCATCAAGCTGTCGGCCAACTGGATGGCCGCCGCTGGTCACGCCGGCGAAGACGCACGCCTGTTCGACGCGGTCAGGGCCGTCGGTCTGGAACTGTGCCCGGAGCTGGAGCTGAGCATTCCGGTCGGCAAGGATTCGCTGTCGATGCAGGCGCAGTGGCACAGCGACGGCGCCGCATCGAAGTCGGTCTCGCCGGTGTCGTTGATCGTCAGCGCGTTCGCGCCGGTGGTCGATGTGCGCCAGCAGCTGACCCCGCTGCTCGAGCGCAACGAAGAGTCCGAGTTGTGGCTGATCGGCCTGGGCGCCGGCAAGCAGCGCCTGGGTGGCTCGGTGCTCGCGCAGTGCCACCCGGAGGCCATCGGCAAGCAGGATTCGCAGCTGCCGGCGTTCGCTGGCGCGCTCGGCGTGCCCGACCTGGACAACCCGCAGCGCCTGCGTGATTTCTTCGAGCTGATCCGCGACGCGCGCGAAGCCGGACTGCTGCGCGCCTACCACGACCGCTCCGACGGTGGCGCGATGGCGACGCTGTGCGAAATGGCGTTCTGCTCGCGCCTGGGCCTGGACATCAGCCTGGACGGCTGGGGCGACGACCCGTTCCGCACCCTGTTCAACGAGGAACTCGGCGCGATCGTGCAGGTCGCCGACGAGGACCGCGCCATCTTCGCCGACATGGTCTCGCGCCATGGCCTGATCGATTGCGCGCAACGCATCGCGCGGCCGACCACCGCGCCGATGATCCGCGTGCGCGAAGAAGGCCAGACCCTGGCCGAGTGGCGCTGGGACGAGCTCTTCGACGCATGGTGGTCCACCAGCCATGCCCTGCAGAAGCTGCGTGACAACCCCGAGTGTGCCGACCAGGAGCGCGCGCTGGCGCGTGACTTCAACGCACCGGGACTGAAGCCGCGCCTGTCGTTCGATCCGTCGGAGGATGTCGCCGCACCGTTCATCAACACGCACGTGCGTCCGAAGGTGGCGATCCTGCGCGAGCAGGGCGTCAACGGCCAGATCGAAATGGCGGCGGCGTTCGACCGGGCCGGCTTCGAAGCGTTCGACGTGCACATGGACGACCTGATCGGCGGCCGCTTCGCATTGGCCGATTTCAAGGGCATCGCCGCCTGCGGTGGCTTCAGCTATGGCGACGTGCTCGGTGCCGGCCGCGGCTGGGCGACATCGGTGCTGGAGCGCAATGTGCTGCGCGATGCCTTTGCGGCGTTCTTCGCCCGCGAGGACAGCTTCTCGCTGGGCGTGTGCAATGGCTGCCAGATGCTGTCGCAGCTCAAGCCGATCATCCCCGGCGCCAGCCATTGGCCGAAGTTCCTGCGCAACGCCAGCGAGCAGTTCGAGGCGCGCCTGGGATTGCTGGAAGTGGTCGAGTCGCCGTCGCTGTTCTTCCGTGGCATGGCCGGCTCGCGCATCCAGGTCGCGGTCGCGCACGGCGAAGGCCGGGCCGAGTTCGACAGTCCGCTCGACCAGAGCGTGGCGCACGTCGCACTGCGCTATGTCGACGGCAACGGCGCGGTCGCAACCCGCTACCCGCTCAACCCGAACGGCTCGCCCGACGGCATCACTGGCCTGACCAGTGACGACGGCCGCGCCACCATCCTGATGCCGCATCCGGAGCGCACCCTGCGCAGCGCCAACCTGAGCTGGGCGCCGGCCGAGTGGGGCGACGATTCACCGTGGCTGCGTATGTTCCGCAACGCACGGGTGTGGGTGGGGTGACGCCCGGCACCTCCCGGGTTGTCGCGCAGCATGTCCGCGCGGCGGGCTGGGGAGGCAATGTCGGCGGCGAAGGGCGGGGGCAAGCTGCTAAAGTCCATGGCCTGACAGCCGGGGAGGACGACGTGAACGCAGTCGCCAACGACACGGGCCAACTGGGTCTGGATGACCGCATCGTCGCCTCCTTGCTCGCCAAGGGCCGGCTGAAGGATGCCGACCTGGCGCGCGCGCGCCGCTTGCAGGAGGAGACCGGAGGCGGCCTGCTGGCCCTGCTGGCACGCTTGGGCCTGGTGTCCGAACGCGACCACGCCGAAACCTGTGCCGAGGTGCTCGGCCTGCCGCTGGTCAACGTCAAGGACGCACCGGAACTGCCACCGGAAGGCGTGGCGATGTCGGCGCGTTTCATGAAGCAGTTCGCGGTCTGCCCCGTCGGCGAAAGCGACACCTCGGTCGACGTGCTGATGGCCGACCCGCAGGACCTGTACACCATCGACGCACTGCGCCTGGCGACCGGCCGCGACATCCGCCCGGCCGTGGCGCTGCGCTCGGAGATTGGCGATCTGGTTGAACGCTGGTACGGCCAGGGCCGCAGCGCGATGGGCGCGATCGTGGAAACTGCCGAAGGCGAGGGCACGGTCGATCTCGACGACGTCGAGCACCTGCGCGACCTGGCCTCCGAAGCCCCCGTGATCCGGCTGGTCAATCTGGTCATCCAGCGCGCCGTCGAGCTGCGCGCGTCCGACATCCACATCGAACCGTTCGAGAGCCGCCTCAAGGTGCGGTATCGCGTCGACGGCGTGCTCACCGAAGGCGAAAGCCCGCCGGCCAACCTCACCGCGGCGGTGATCAGTCGCGTCAAGATCATGGCCAAGCTCAACATCGCCGAGCGGCGCCTGCCGCAGGACGGCCGCATCATGCTGCGCGTGCAGGGCAAGGAGCTCGACCTGCGCGTGAGCACGGTGCCGACCGCGCACGGCGAGAGCGTGGTGATGCGATTGCTCGATCGCGAAACCGTGGTGTTCGACTTCAAGCGCCTGGGTTTCACCGACGCCTTCCTGCCGCAGTTCCAGAAGGTGCTCGACCAGCCGCACGGCATCTTGCTGGTCACCGGTCCGACCGGCTCGGGCAAGACCACCACGCTGTACACCGCGCTGAGCAAGCTCAACACCCCCGACGTCAAGATCATCACCGTCGAGGATCCGGTCGAATACCAGATCGAGGGCATCAACCAGATCCAGGCCAAGCCGCAGATCGGCCTGGACTTCGCCCATGCGCTGCGCAGCATCGTCCGCCAGGACCCCGACATCATCATGATCGGCGAAATGCGCGACCTGGAGACGTCGCGCATCGCCATCCAGTCGGCGCTGACCGGCCACCTGGTGCTGTCGACGCTGCACACCAACAACGCCGCCGGCGGCATCACCCGCCTGCTCGACATGGGCGTGGAGGATTACCTGCTGACCTCCACCATCAACGGCATCCTCGGCCAGCGCCTCGTGCGCAGGCTGGAACCGGTGCACGCCGAGAAATACCTCGCCTCGCCGGAGGAAATCGACAAGTTCGCCCTGCGCCGCTACCAGCCGTCAGGCGACATCTACCTCTACCACCCGCGGCCCTCGGCGATCGCACCCAATGGCTACCTCGGCCGCACCACCATCATGGAATTCCTGGTGATGAACGACGAGTTGCGCCGCGCCGTCATGCGCCACGCCGGCATGGGCGAGATCGAACAGATCGCGCGACAGGCCGGCATGCGGACCATGTACGAAGACGGCATCGCCAAGGCACTGGCGGGAGAGACGACGATCGAGGAAGTGCTGCGCGTGACGGAGGATGCGTAATCCGACTCCGGCACGCCGCGACCCCCGCCCCGTCATTGCCGCCTGCGCGGGACTGACGGATTACTGATCGACGCAAGGCGCCAATGCCCCTCTATCACTACAAAGCCCTCAACCCCCGCGGTGAGCTGCTCGACGGCCAGATGGAGGCTGCCAGCAACGCCGAGGTGGTGTCGCGCCTGCAGGAGCAGGGCCATCTGCCGGTCGAGGCGAAGCTGGCCAGTGAGGCATCCGGGGCGTCGGTGTGGAAAGGCCTGTTCAAGGCCAGGCCCTTCTCGGGCGCGCGCCTGGTGCAGTTCACCCAGCAACTGGCCACGCTGCTCGGCGCCGGCCAGCCGCTCGATCGCGCGCTGACCATCCTGCTGGAATTGCCCGAGGACGAACTCGCACGACGCACGATCGGCGACGTGCGCGATGCGGTGCGTGGCGGCAGCTCGCTGTCGGCGGCGCTGGAGCGCCAGCACGGCACGTTCTCGCGCCTGTACGTCAACATGATCCGTGCCGGTGAGGCCGGTGGCAGCCTGCACGAGACGCTGTCGCGCCTGGCCGATTACATGGAGCGTTCGCGCGCGCTGCAGGGGCGCGTGATCAACGCGCTGATCTATCCGGCCATCCTGCTGGTGATGGTGGGCCTGAGCCTGTTGTTCCTGCTGGGCTATGTGGTTCCGCAGTTCGCGGCGATGTACGAGAGCCTCGACGCGCAGCTGCCCCTGTTCACGCAGCTGGTGCTTGGCATCGGCCTGTTCGTGCGCGACTGGTGGATCGTGCTGCTGGTGGTGCCGGCGTTGGCGCTGTGGTGGTTCGACCGCAAGCGTCGTGATCCGGTGTTCCGCGAAGCCTTCGATGCCTGGCTGCTGCGCCGCCGCTTCGCCGGTTCGCTGGTGGCGAAGGTCGAGACCGCGCGGCTGGCGCGCACGCTCGGCACCCTGGTGCGCAATGGCGTGCCGTTGATGGCCGCGCTCGGCATCGGCCGCAACGTCCTGGGCAACCGGGTGCTCGCGTCCGACGTCGCCGCTGCGGCCGAAGAGGTCAAGAACGGCGTGGCGCTGTCGACCGCGCTGGGTCGCAGCAAGCGTTTCCCGCGCCTGGCGCTGCAGATGATCCAGGTCGGAGAGGAGTCGGGCACGCTCGATTCGATGCTGGTCAAGACCGCCGAAACCTTCGAGCAGGAAACCGCGCTGGCGCTGGACCGGATGCTGGCGGCACTCGTGCCGCTGGTGACGGTGGTGCTGGCCACGGTCGTGGGCATTGTCGTGCTGGCGGTGCTCACCCCGTTGTATGACCTGACCAATGCGATCGGGTAGGGCCGGGGAACTGAATGCAACCGCTCGCAGTCAGCCTATTGGCAACCGTTTTCGGGTAAACATCCCGTTTTCGTCACAGTAATTCGACAAGGATCCCCCATGCGAAACCGCTCGTTGACCCGTTCACCGTCCGCCGCCCGCCAGCGCGGCATGAGCCTGATCGAGATCATCATCGTGATCGTGCTCATCGGCGCGGTGCTGGCCTTTGTCGGCAGCCGCGTGCTCGGCGGCAAGGACCGCGGCGACTACAACATCGCCAAGGCGCAGGTGCAGACGATGGCGGGCAAGGTCGAGGCGTTCCAGATGGACACCGGCCGCCTGCCGACGTCCCTCGATGAGCTGGTCACGCAGCCCACCGACGTCAACGGCTGGCTCGGGCCGTACGCCAAGGCGGCCGAGTTGAAGGACCCGTGGGGCCATCCGATCGAGTACCGGGCACCGGGCGAGGGCGGGCCGTTCGATCTGGTCGTCCTGGGCAAGGACGGCAAGGTGGGCGGTACCAGCGTCGACGCCGACATCAAGTACGAGTAAATCCCCCGGCCGCAACAGCGAATCCACGGAGCCCCTGGCGTATGCAGCATCCTGCCCGCGGCGCATCGTTGCTGGAGATGCTGCTGGTGATCGCGCTGATCGCCGCGATCAGCGTGCTTGCCGCGGCGGCGCTGGGCGGTGGCATCCAGGGCATGCAACTGCGCTCGGCCGCCAAGTCGGTGGCCGCGCAACTGCGCTACACCCGCACGCAGGCCATCGCCACGGGCAAGCCGCAGCGCTTCACGCTCGATCCTGCTGCGCACGCATGGACCGCGCCCAATGGCCGCAAGGGTGAGATCGCCCCCGCGCTGCGCGTCACCTTCACCGGTGCGCGCGAAGTGCAGCCGCGTCGGGGCGAGGGCGCGATCGTGTTCTTCGCCGACGGCGCAAGTACCGGTGGCCGTGTCCAGCTCAGCGCCCGCAGTGCGGCCTGGAACATCGACGTGGCCTGGCTGACCGGCGAAGTCCGGTTACGTCGGGCCGCGGGGGCAGTTGAATGAAGGGCGCGCGATGAAGCCCGCCTCGATCAACCGCCAGCGCGGCTACACCCTGCTCGAGGTCATTGTCGCCTTCGCCTTGCTGGCGCTGGCCCTGACCGTGCTGCTGGGCGTTCTCTCGGGGGCCGCGCGGCAGGTGCGCGGCTCGAGCGATGCCGCTCGCGCTGCACTGTATGCGCAGTCGCTGCTGGCCCAGGTCGGCACGGGCGAGGCCATCGTTGCCGGTCAGCGTGATGGCGAATTCGAGGAAGGCCGTTACCGCTGGCAACTGCGCATCGCGCCGTGGCGCGACCGCAGCATGGCTACAGCGAAGCAGCAGGTCGATCCGAACGCCGCGCGCCTGTTCGAGATCACGCTTGCGATGCAGTGGGGCGATGCAGGCCCGGGCAAGCAGCTGCAGCTGCGATCGCTGCGCATGGCCGCCGCCGGCAGCGGCGAGGCGGCGCTGCCATGAGCATCCGCCGCGCGCGCGGTTTCACCCTGATCGAAGTGCTGCTGGCCACCGTGCTGCTGGTGGCTGGCCTGGCGCTGGCATTCACCACGCTCGGCGCGGCCAACCGCACCGCGATACGCGGTGAGGCGATGGCCGATCGCAGTGAGCACATGCGCGCCGTCGCCGGTTTCCTGCGCAGTCGACTGACCGCGACGCGTCCGGTGTCGTTCGCCACCGACGAAAGCCGGGGAACGCCGATCCGTTTCGTCGGCGAACCCGATCGGCTGCGCTTCGTCGCCGATCTGCCCGACTACCTGGGTCGCGGCGGCCCGTACCTGCACGACCTGACCATAGAAGGTGAGGGCGACGACACGCGCATCTCGCTCACGCTGAGCATGGTGCTGGCAGGGCAGGTCGTGGAAGAGCGCCAGCCGCGTCCGCCGGAGTTGCTGGTGGAAGGATTGCGCGAAGCGCACTTCCGCTATCGCGCCCTGAACGACGAAGGCCGCCTGGGCGACTGGCTCGACAAATGGGAGAACAGCGAGCGGCTGCCGTTGCTGGTCGAGGTGACCCTGGTCGATCGCGACGGCCGGGCGTGGCCGCCGGTGGTGGTGTCGTTGCCATTGGCGGCCCAGTTCGACAGCGCCGGATTGCAGGTGCAGCAGTAATGTCGGCGCATCGATCGCACATGCGGGGCACCGCACTGATCCTGGTGTTGTGGCTGATCGTGCTGCTGACCTCGGTCATTGGCGCCTTTGCCCTGCTCGCACGAATCGAAAGCCTGCAGGGACGCGTGCTGGTGCGCGGCGTCGTCGCCTCGGGCGCGGCGCGGGCCGGTCTGGAATATGCCTTGACCCGCGTCGCCCTCAGCGACCCGCGACTGCAGTGGCGCGCGGACGGTCGGCCTTATCGCTGGCGCTACGGCGACGCCGATGTCGAAGTCCAGATGACCGACGAAAGCGGCAAGGTCGATCTCAACCAGGCCGATGCGCAATTGCTGGCCACCCTGATCCAGGGTGTTGCGCCCGGCGGTGAGGGCGGCAGGATGGACCTCGCCCAGGCGGCACGCCTGGCCGGCGCGATCGTCGACTGGCGCGACAGCGACCCGCTGACGCAGCCGGCCGGTGGCGGCGAAGATGCCGACTACGCCGCTGCCGGGCTGCCGTATGGCGCCAAGGACGCCGACTTCGAAAGCGTCGCCGAACTCGAACAGGTGATTGGTTTCACGCCGCCGTTGTACGCGCGGCTGGAACCCTATCTGACTGTCTACAGCGGCCGGGCCACCCCGGACGCAGCCTTTGCGGCCGGCCCGGTGCTCGATGCCATGGGCTTGAACGGGTCGGATCTGGTCGCGCAGCGGCGACGGACCGATGCCAACGGGCTGCCGCAGGCCGTGCCGGGCGATATTGTCGGCGTGGCCGGTGGCGGCAGCGGCACCTATAGTATTGATAGCCGTGCACGACTCGCCGATGGTCGCGAGTCACTGTTGCGGGTGGTGGTCCGCGTCGGGGGTGGGGCATTGCCCGGCATGGCCTACACTCCGCTGCGCTGGGAGGAGGGAGCTTCATCACGATGAACGCAAGCAGCCAGACACGGCAGGGAGCCGACTGGGCGCAGGACAGGCTCAAGCGCATCGGCGCTCGCCTGGCCCCGGGCGCGGGCGGCTTTCTGGGGTGGTGGGGTCGCAATCTCGCCGCCTGGCTGCCAATGCGCGTGCGTCGCGTGCTCGGCTTCGACCGCGGCCGGCTGCTGCTGCAGCTGCACGACCAGACCCTGCAGCTGCGGCTTCAGCAAGGTGGCCAACTGCACGACCTGGGTTCGATTCCGGCGCTCGCCCTGGAGGCCGCGGTCGATCCGCTTGCCCCGCTGCTGCCGCCCAGGCTGGCCGACTTGCCGCGCTGGTTGCTGCTGCCCGCTGCGGCCGGACTGCGACGTCGCCTCACGCTGCCCGCGGCAGCGGCCGATCGCCTGCGAGACGTGGTCGGTTTCGAAATCGATCGGCAGACGCCGTTTTCCTCCGACACGGTCGCCTTCGACGCGCGCGTGCTCGGCCGTCGTGACAGTGACGGCATGCTCGACGCCGAACTGGTGGTGGTGCCGCGGCAGGGACTGGACCCGCAACTGTCGGCCCTCGGCCCCCTGGCGCAGACCCTCGCCGGCATCGACGTGGCCGGCAGCGGTGGTGTACCGCTGGGCGTGAACCTGCTCGCCCCCGCGTTGCGTCGCGACCAGGGCGATCCGTTCCGCTTCTGGAATCTGGCACTGGTCGCCATTGCGCTGCTGGCCGTCACCGCCGCGATGTGGCAGCTGCTGGACAACCGCCGCGCCGCTGCCGGCGACCTCGAGCAGACCATCGCGCGCCACGCTGCCGCCGCGCGCGCCGCGGCGACGCAGCGGCAATCGCTGATCGAACTGACCGAAGGCCAGGCGTTCCTCGATCTCACCCGCGCACAGCGCCCGACCGCGCTGGAAGTGATCGACGAGCTGACCCGACGCCTGCCGGACAGCACGTACCTGGAAAAGCTCGCGATCGAAGAGAACACCATCACCATGATCGGCCTCAGCCGCGAGGCGCCGTCGCTGATCCAGCGGCTGCAGGGCTCGCCGCTGTGGCGTGCGCCGGCGTTGACCGGCGCGCTGATGCCGGACCCGGCCAGTGGACGCGACCGTTTCACCCTGACCGCCGAACTGGGACCGGTCCCGGCGCCCCGTCCGGTTGCCGCGCCCCGGCCGGAGGCTGGCGATGGCCAGTAACGTCATGACGCCGCTGCCCTCCGCGACCAAACGCATCGATCGTGATCGCTGGCTGGCGCTGGGGCTGTTCCTGGCCGCCCTGGCGCTGGCGTATCTGGTGCTGGTCCACCCGTGGTGGACGGTCCCCGTCCTGGAGGCCAACGAGCGCCTGCAGACCCTGCAGGAACGCGAGCTGCGCCAGCGCATGCAGTTGCAGCAGGCGCCGCTGGTTACCCGGCGACTGGAGCAGCTGCGCGCACAACAGGCACGCCAGCCGGGCTTCCTGCCCGAGGCAAGCGCCGAACTGGCCACCGCCGGCCTCGTGCAGCGGCTGGAAGCCGTAGTGGCCCAGGCCAGCCCGGGCAATCGCAGCTGCGCGATCAGCAACCGTTCGCCGCTGACCGAGCCACGACGCGAGCGCTATGCGCGGGTGGTGGTGCAGGTGCGCATGCGCTGCGGCACGCCGGAACTGACGGCGGTCCTGCACGCGCTAGAAAGTGGCGCGCCGCGGCTGTTCGTCGGCAATCTCAACATCCTGTCTTCGCGCGGCTATTTCCTGCCGGGCAACACCCAGCCCGGCGGCGACGGCGGGCTCGATGTCAGTTTCGACCTGTCCGGCTACCTGCGCCCGGGCGCCGCAGCGACGGAGGTGAGACGTGCGCCTTGACGACGCCGGTCCACGCACCTGGCTGCTTGCCACCGTCGCCGGTTGGGCGCTGCTCGCCTGGCTGCTCGCCCTCGCCGGCATGGGGCGGCATGCGCCGGGGCTCGAGGCGGACCCCAGTCTGCTGCGACCACTGCCTTCCTCGCGCGCAGCCGCCGCCGAGCGCCTGGGTCCGCTCGCCCAGTATTCGCAGATGGGCACGCGCCCGCTGTTCAGCCAGGACCGCCAGCCCAAGCCGTTCTTCCTCGCCGGCCAGGGCGAAGGCGACAACAAGAACAACGCGTTCGACTACGTGCTGACCAGCGTGCTGATCGCGCCCAACCTGCACATGGCGATCCTGCAGCCGGCCGACGGCAGCGAGTCAGTGCGGGTCAAGCTGGGCGACGTTCCCGAATCGCACCCGTCGTGGCGCCTGACCGCGCTCGATGCGCGCAGTGCCGTGTTCGAAGGACCCGATGGCCGCCGCGAAATGACCTTGCGGGTGTTCGATGGCCAGGGCGGGGAGCCGCCAACCGCGCTGAACATGCGCCCGCCTGGCGCGCAGCAGCCGGTCGGCACATCGCTTCCAGCGGGGCCGCAGCCTTCAACGAAGGCCGCCTCGCCGCAGCGTCCGGCCGCCAACGCGGCGCGCGCGGTGCCCGGCGGACCCAATGCCGCAGCCGGCCCGGGGTCCTCCGCCCAGGCCCCGGCGCGGCCGGTGGCGACACCGGAAAATGACGATGCGCCCATTACCCCCGAGGCGCAGATGGAAGCGATCCGCAAGCGGATCGAAGCGCGACGTGCGCAGATGCGGCAGCAGCAGGCCGCGCAACCCCCGGCCCAGACGCCTTAGAGTGAACGCATGAAGCCCAGCGCCCGGAAGCTCGCCGCTCGTCAATTCGCCACCCAGGCGATCGTATCCACCACCATCGCCAGCCTGCTTGCCGCCTGCGCCAGCGCGCCGGTGCCCAGCGTGCGGCGCGACGGCCGGCCCGCACCGGTGCAACAGGGCACGACCGCGACAGCCGGCACGACCACGCAACCGCTGCCCGAGTCGGAAACCGGTGGCGATGCGCGTCCGCAGATCCGTCGCGGTACTGGTCAGGTCATCAACAACAGCGCCGGTTCCGCGCCACCGCCCAACCTCGGCGCGACCAGCGGCACGGCCACCTTCAATTTCGAAGGCGAATCGCTGCACGCCGTGGTCAAGGCGATCCTGGGCGACATGCTCGGCCAGAACTACGTGATCGCCCCGGGCGTGCAGGGCACGGTGACCTTGGCCACGCCCAAGCCTGTGAGCCCGGCCGAGGCGCTGAACCTGCTGGAGATGGTGCTGGGCTGGAACAACGCACGCCTGGTCTACAGCGGCGGTCGCTACAACGTGGTGGCGTCCGACCAGGCCCTGGCTGGCAACGTCGCCGCCCGCACCGGTGGCGCCAGCAACGCGCGCGGCTTCGAGGTGCGCACGGTGCCGCTGAAGTACGTCTCGGCCACCGAGATGGAGAAGATCCTCAAGCCCTACGCGCGCCCGAACGCGATCGTCAACGTCGACAACTCCCGCAACGTCATCACCGTCGGTGGCAGCCGCGCCGAACTTGAGAACTACCTGCGCACGATCCAGGTGTTCGACGTCGACTGGCTGGCCGGCATGTCGGTGGGCGTGTTCCCGCTGCAGTCGGGCAAGGCGAGCAAGGTCGTGGCTGACCTGGAGAAGGTGTTCGGCGAGCAGAGCAAGTCGCCGGTGGCGGGCATGTTCCGCTTCATGCCACTGGAAGGCGCCAATGCGGTGCTGGTGATCACATCGCAGGCCAACTACCTCGACGACATCCAGCAGTGGCTCGACCGGATCGACAACGCCGGCGGCAGCGTGCAGCTGTTCTCGTACGAGCTGAAGTACATCAAGGCGAAGGACCTGGCCGACCGCCTGTCCGACGTGTTCGGCAGCGGGCGTGGCGGCAGCGGTGGCGGTGGCAACGGCGCTCCCTCGCTGATGCCCGGGCTCGAGTCGGTGGAGCTCAAGGACAGCGATGGCGGCAGCACCGCGACGCTGGGCGGCTACGACGGCAGCGATTCCTCGTCAGGCAGCAGTGGCGCCGGCGAAGGTTCGCTGTCGCTCAACGCGCGGCAGAGCGGCAACGCCGGCCTGACGCTCGAGGTCGATGGCGACCGCGTCGGTGTTTCAGCGGTGGAGGAAACCAACTCGCTGATCGTGCGCAGCAGCCCGTCGGCGTGGAAATCGATCCGCGACGTGATCGAACGGCTCGACGTGATGCCGATGCAGGTGCACATCGAGGCACAGGTGGTCGAAGTTCAGTTGCAGGGTGAGCTGCAGTACGGCGTCAACTGGTACTTCGAGCGCGCAGTCACCGATGCAGGCCTGCCAAGTGCGGTCGGTCGTGACACCTGGAGCACACTGGCCGGCAGCGTCCAGTCGGCGACCGGAAATCCCGCCGGCCTGGCGTGGACATTCCTCGGCCGCAATGCCGCGGCGGTGATCAGCGCGCTCGACCAGGTCACCGACCTGCAGCTGCTGCAGACGCCGTCGGTGATGGTGCGCAACAACGCCGAAGCCACGCTCAACGTCGGCAGCCGCATCCCGATCTCGTCGGTCACCGTCAACCCGGGCGTCAACACCGAGAATACCTACAGCCAGGTCCAGTACCTCGACACCGGCACGATCCTCAAGGTTCGTCCGCGCGTGGCCAAGGACGGCGTGGTCTTCCTCGACATCGTCCAGGAAGTCAGCACCCCGGGCAGTCCCGACACCGCCGACCCCAACGGCAACGTGCGCATCGACACGCGCAAGCTCAAGACCGAAGCGGCGGTGCAGAGCGGCGACACGGTGATGCTGGCCGGCCTGATCAGCGATGGCGTGCAGCGCACCGCGTCGGGTTTTCCGGGTTTGAGTCGGATCCCGATCATCGGTGGCCTGTTCGGCACGCAGGGCACGAGCAAGAACCGCAACGAAGTCATCATCCTGCTCACGCCAACCATCGTGCAGAACCCGCAGGAAGCGCGCGACCTCACCGACGAATACGGCCGTCGTTTCCGCGCGATGGAACCGCTGCAGAACAAACCGCGCCGGCCGGGACAGCAGTGACGTCAGCGGCGGGTGCGCCTCCCATCGTCGTGGTGCCGGTTGGCAGCGACGACGAAGCACTTGATGGCTGCCTGGCAGCGCTCGATGCCGCCACCGCACCCGGTACGCGGGTGTGGTTGGCCGACGACGCGCAGGCCGGCCCGCGTGGTTACGCGATCATCGAGCGCTGGGTCGCCCGCACCGCGCTGAAGGCCGATTACACGAGGCGACAGCGCAGCGTTGGTGAGGTCGCCCATCTTGATGAGGTGCTGGCCGCGTGCGGCGATGCCGATGTCGCGGTGCTCGCCGCCGATGCATCGCCCGCACCGGGGTGGCTGGCCCGGCTGACCGCAGGGCTAGCCAGCGACGGTGCGATCGCCACCGCAACGCCGTGGAGCAATGCCGGTGAAGCCGCGGCATGGCCGCGCATCGGCGAGATCGACGCGGTGCCCGGTGATCTGGAGCGGCTTTCGCGCGCCGCTGCCGGCATGCCAGCCCTGCACCCGGAGCTGCCCGCGGCGGTGACCCATGCGGTGCTGATCCGCGGCAGCGCCCGTCGCCGCGTCGGCGGCCTTGATGGCAGCAGTTACGGTTCCTGGTATGCGGCTCTGATCGACCTGTCGCTGCGCCTGGCCGGGCTGGGCTGGCGCAACGTGCTGTGCGATACCGCCTTTGTCGGCCGCCGCGGCGAAGGCGTGCCGTTCGACGGTGACATGGACGCGCTGGCGGCGCGCTGGCCAGACTGGCATCCGCGCCTGGCAAACTTCCTCATGCAGGACCCGCTGCGACCGTCGCGTACGCAACTGGCGATACTGCTCGACAGCATCGGCCCTCCGGAACCGCAACGTGATCTATTCGTCTGACGCCACCGTTGCCTCAGTGACCCGCCCGGACGGGATCGCAGTGGTGGTCGTGACCTACCGCAGCGGCGAAACCATCGATGACTGCCTGCAACGCCTGCGCGCGGCCGACGGTGTGGTCGCCATACGCGTGGTCGACAACCTGTCGAACGACGACACCCTCGAGATCGTCCAGCGTCACGCCATGGCCGACGCGCGCGTGCGCTTCATTGCCAATCCCGACAACCCCGGCTTTGCCGTTGCCTGCAACCAGGGTGCGCACGATGCCAACGGCGATTCGGGATGGCTGGCGTTCGTCAATCCGGATTGCCTGGTCGAGCGCGACACCCTGGCACGGCTGCGCGCGCTGGCGGCCGGGCGTGGCGACATCGTGCTCGGCGCCGACCTCATCGACGAACAAGGCCATCGCGATGGCGCCGCGCGGCGACGCGATCCCGATTTCTCCGCAATGCTTGCCGGCGCCCTCGGTGGCACCCCGGCGGCAAAACTCGAACTGCCCATCGACGACACGCAGGCACTGCAGGCGGTGGAAGCGATCTCCGGCGCGCTGATGCTGATGCCGCGTGCGTTGTTCTCGCGCATCGGTGGCTTCGACGAAGGTTACCGGCTGCATGCCGAGGACCTCGACCTGTGCCGCCGCGCACGCGAGGCCGGCGCCACGATCGCGGTCGCCAACCACATCCGCGTGCTGCACGTGCGTGGCGTTTCGAGCCGCTCGCGGCCGCTGTTCGTCGAGTGGCACAAGCATCGCGGCCTGTGGCGCTACTTCCGCAAGTTCGAGGCCCCGCGCCGTGGCCTGCTGGTGAACCTGGGCGTGTTCGCGGCGATCTGGCTGCGCTTTCCGCTGGCCTACACCCGCGCCCGCCTGCGCTAGCCGGTGGCGCCTTTCTTCGCGGACTTGTGACTCCAGTCACGCCAGGCGCCCTGATTTCACAACCCCCGTCGCGGTAGTCACATCGCGTTGCGGCTACTTTCGTGGTCGCTGACCGCATTGGACTACGGTCGACAGGGGAAAATCATGAGGATTGCTCGGGCGCTTCGGGCGCCTGCGTTCGCGCTTGCGCTGATTGCGGCGGTCACGCTGACGGCGTGCGGCGGGGGCGGAGGTGGCGACAACAAGGGCAGTGCTGGCCAACCGCAGGCCCCGCCGCCGACTCCGGTCGTGCCGCCGCCGTATCCGGACATCCCGGCGACCGACCTCGACGCCGCACGCTTCCTGACCCAGGCGACCTTCGGCCCGACCAGCGCCGAGATCGCACGCGTGCGCCAGATCGGCTACAAGCGCTGGCTGGACGAGCAGCTCAGCGAGACCGCCACGCCGCCCACGCTGATCCTGCCCCACCTCGACCAGCTGGTCGTCAATGGCGTGCTGGCCGACAACCTGCAGCAGCAACACCGTCGCAACTACTGGCTGTGGCGCGCGGCAACCTCACGCGACCAGCTGCGCATGCGCATGGCGTTCGCGCTGAGCGAGATCTTCGTTGTCTCCGATCGTGAGGTCGCCGACGCCAACGACACCCTGAGCCGCATCGCTGACTACCAGGACACGCTCGCGCGCGGTGCGTTCGGCAGTTACCGCACGCTGCTGGAGAAGGTGACCCTGCATCCGGCGATGGGCTATTACCTCAGCCACGTCGGCAATCGCAAGGCAGATCCCACCCGCAACATCACCCCCGACGAGAACTACGGTCGCGAGGTGATGCAACTGTTCTCGATCGGCCTGGTCGAGCGCAACAAGGACTTCAGTCCGGTGCTGGACGCTGCCGGCCAGACGGTGCCGACCTACGACGAACAAGTAGTGAGCGCGATGGCCCGCGTGTTCACCGGCTGGACCTACGCCGGCCAGACCGATGCCCAGTTCGGTCGCGGCAACAACACCAGTTTCGCGCCGATGGAGTGCCACGCCGCGTTCCACGACGACCAGCCCAAGCAGATCTTCCGCAGCACGGTCGTCAGCGAGGGCAACAACTGCGTCGCCAGCCTGACCCGGACGCTCGACGCCCTGGCTGCCCATCCCAACGTCGCGCCCTTCATCAGCCGCCAGCTGATCCAGCGCTTCGTCACCAGCAATCCAAGCCCGGCGTACGTCGAGCGTATCGCCAACGTCTGGCTGTCCAGCAATGGCAATCTCGGGCAGGTGGTGCGCGCGGTGCTGCTCGACACCGAGGCACGAGTGGCGCCGACCAGCCTGAGCTTCGGCAAGGCGCGCGAACCGCTGATCAAGCTGGTCACGTTGTGGCGCGCGTTCGACGCGGCGTACGTGCCCCCGGCAACCGGCGAGATCCGCTTCACGTTTTCCAATGCCGGCGACCTGACCGGTTCGTTGCTGCAGGACTCGCAGCGGGCACCGTCGGTGTTCAACTTTTTCGATCCCGACAACCGGCTTGCGGCCGCCGACGGCGTGCCGGGCCTGTTCGCGCCGGAGTTCCAGATCATGACCGAGGCCACCTACCTCAGCGCGCTCAACCAGCACGAGGCGGTGGTGTGGAACTACAGCGGCGCAGCGCCAACGGCCACCACGCCGGCACCGGTGCTCAACCTGTCGCGGCTGACCACGCTGGCCGAGGCGCGCGATCACGCGGGCATGGTCCAGGAGGTCAACCTGCTGCTGTTCTACGGTTCGATGAGCACCACGACCACGCAGGCGATGGTCGGCATGCTTGACCGGTTGGCGACGGCCAACGAAACGGCCTCGGCCCGCGCCCGCTCGCTGGTGCTGCTGGCTTTGGCCTCCCCGGAATTCGCGGTCCAGCGCTAGGAGCATGCAATGAGCCATTCCACCCGCGAAGACCGTCGCAACTTCCTGCGGCGCGTGCAGGGCCTGGTTGCCGGTGGCACCGCATTCGCGCTGCTGCCGCAACTTGAGCTGGTCGGCCGCGCCTACGCCGCAGATCCGCTGCCGGGCAACGACTACCGTGCCCTGGTGTGCATCTTCCTGTTCGGCGGCAGCGATTCATTCAACATGCTGATCCCGCACGACAGCGCCGAACATGCCCTGTACCTGACCAGCCGCGGCGGCGTGTTCGATGCCACGACCAACCCGTTCGGCCTGGGCATCGCCCGCGACCAGCTGGTCACCATCGCCGATACCCAGGGCAAGACCTGGGGCCTGAATCCCGGATGCGCGGCGATGAAGCCGTTGTTCGATGCGGGTGAGCTGGCGTTCCTGGCCAACGTCGGGACCCTGGCCGAGCCGGTGACCAAGAACGACGTGCTGAAGAAGCTCAAGCGGCTGCCACCGTACCTGTACTCCCACAACGACCAGCAGCGGTTGTGGATGCGCGGGCACACCGATCGAAGCGGCACCACCGGCTGGGGCGGCATGATCGCTGACCGCGCGGCGGCATCCAATACCGGATTGACGGCACTGCCGCCGTCGATCTCGATCTCCGGCAGCAACCTGTTCCAGTTTGGCCAGACGACGCTGCCGTTCGCGCTGTCCTCGGGCGGACCGGCGGCGATCAATCGCTTCCGCACCGACACCGGCACCACCGACCGCATCCGCGCCGAGTCGCTGCGCGCCCTGGTGGAATCGCGCTACCCGCCAATCATGACCGACCAGTACGCGGTGATCGGCGAAAGTGCCATCCAGCTCAACGATGCCCTGCGCGGCGCCCTCAATCCGGCCAATGGCGGCGACATCGCCACGGTGTTCCCGGCCGGCGGACTGGCTTCGCAGTTGCGCATGGTCGCGCGCATGATCAAGGCTGCGCGGACCGCGGCCATCGGCCATCGCCGGCAGATCTATTACGTCAGCATGGGCGGGTTCGACACCCACCAGAACCAGATGGCCGCCAACGGCCACGGCGCGCTGCTGAAACAGCTGGCCGATTCGCTCGCGGCGTTCCGCACTGCCCTGGCCGAGGTCGGCGCGCTCAACGACACCACCGCATTCACCATGAGCGACTTCGGGCGCACGCTCAACAGCAACGGCAACGGTACCGATCACGGTTGGGGTGGCGTGCAGCTGATGATGGGCGGCGCGGCGGCGAACGGCGGTTCACTGCGCGGCGGACAGGTATGGGGCAGCTATCCGTTGCTCGAACTCGATGGCGCGCAGGCAGTGGGTCGCGGCCGCATGGTGCCGACGACGTCGGTCAACCAGATGGGCGCGACACTGGCGCGATGGTTCGGAACGCCGGCCGCCGACCTGCCGACGATCTTCCCGGGCATCGGCAACTTCAATCCGCAGCAGGTGGGGTTCCTGGGCTGACCGCCACCAGCGTGCTCACGCCAGCGCGAACCGCAGCACGAACAGCGCCGCCACCACCCACACCGCCGAGTGCACCTCGCGTGCACGCCCGGTGGCCAGCTTCAGTACCGCATAGGCGATGAAGCCGAACGCCAAGCCATTGGCAATCGAATAGGTGAACGGCATCGCCAGCGTGCACAGTGCCGCCGGCACCGCGTCGGTGAGGTCGTCCCAGTGCACGTCGCCCAGTTCGCGCAGCATCAGCCCGGCCACGAACAACAGCGCCGGTGCCGTCGCGTAGGGCGGCACGATCGAGGCCAGCGGCGAAAACAGCAGCGCCAGCAGGAACAGCGCCGCGACCACCAGTGCGGTCAGGCCGGTGCGCCCGCCGGCCTGCACGCCCGACGCGCTCTCGATGTAGGCCGTCGTGCTGCTGGTGCCAAGCAGCGAGCCGGCGAGGATCGCGGTGCTGTCGGCAAACAGTGCGCGCCCGAAGCGTTTCTGCTGCGCAGGCGAAGCGTCGTCGGTCGGCAGCAGCCCGGCACGGCGCGCGACGCCCATCAGCGTGCCGGTGGCGTCGAACACCTCGACCAGCACGAACACGATCACCACGTGCAGCATTGCCGACAACGACAAGCCGGCGCCGCCACCAAGCGCGCCGGCGATGTCGAGCTGCATGAATGTCGGTGCCAGACTGGGCGGCAGGTCGACGATGCCGTGGTACTGGACCAACCCGAACAACAGCGCGCAGGCCGTGACGGCGAGGACGCCGATCAGGATCGCGCCGCGCACGCGCCATGCTTCCAGTATCGAGATCAGCAGGAACCCGGCGACTGCCAGCAGCGGTTCGGGTTCGCGCAGGTCGCCGAGCGAGACCAGCGTGTCGGGATTGCCGACGATGATTTCGGACTTCTGCAGCGCGATGATCGCCAGGAACAGGCCGATGCCGGCGGTGATCGCACTGCGCAGCGAATGCGGAATGCCGGCGATGAGCCAGGCGCGTGCGCCGGTAATGGTGAGCAGCAGGAACACGATGCCGGAGATGAACACCGCGCCCAGCGCCTGCTGCCAGCTGTAGCCCATCGCCCCGACCACGGTGAAGGCGAAGAAGGCGTTGAGGCCCATGCCGGGCGCCATGCCCACCGGGTAGTTGGCGGCGAAGGCCATCACCAGCGAGCCGATCGCCGCGGCCAGGCAGGTGGCGACGAAGACCGCACCGACGTCCATGCCGGTGTCGCCGAGGATGCTGGGATTGACGAAGACGATGTAGGACATCGTCAGGAACGTGGTCACGCCGGCGACCAGCTCGGTGCGGGCATTGCTACCGTGCGCGCGAAGCTTGAACAGGGATTCGAGAGCGCTGGGTTCGTGGGCGCGGCTGGGCATGGCGGTTCCTAGGGTGCCACCCCCGGGTGTGGAGGCAGCGTCGCGGCCAGCCTCCGGCCGCTTCCGCCCGCTATTGGGCAGGGCGGCAAACGCCATCAGCGATGGCGGTTGATCTCGTCTCGCAACTCGCGCGCAGCATTCGCCGCGGCGTCGGCGAAATTATCGCCCGACGACGCATACAGGATGGCGCGTGAGCTGCTGACCATCAGGCCGGTGCCATCGGCGGTCTTCGCGTTCGTCACCACAGCTTCGACGTCGCCACCCTGCGCACCGACACCGGGCACCAGGAAGGGCACGTCGCCGACAATCGCGCGGACCTCGCGCAACTGCTCCGGCCAGGTGGCGCCGACGACCAGTGCGCAATTGCCATTGCCGTTCCAGTCGCGCGCGACTTTCTCGGCGACGTGCTGATAGAGCGGACGACCGTCGGCGACGACCAGGTCCTGCAGGTCGCCGGCGCCCGGATTGGACGTGCGGCACAGGATCACCACGCCGCGGTCGGCGCGGTCGAGGAAGGGCTGCAGCGAATCGCGGCCGAGGTACGGATTAGCGGTGACGGCGTCGGCGGCGTAGCGGTCGAACGCTTCGCTCGCGTAATGCTGCGCCGTGCTGCCGATGTCGCCGCGCTTGCTGTCCAGGATCACCGGAATGCCGGGATGTGCGGCATGGATGTGAGCGACCAGGCGCTGCAGCGCATCTTCGGCACCCAGTGCGGCGAAGTGGGCGATCTGCGGCTTGAACGCACAGGCGTACTGCGCGGTGGCATCGACGATGTCGTGGCAGAAGTTGAACACCGCGTCCGAGTCGCCCTTGAAGCGCGCCGGGAACTTCGCCGGCTCCGGGTCGAGACCGACACAGACGAGGGAGTTGGCCTGGGTCCAGCGTTGCTTCAGGGCCGCAATGAAGGTCACGTGTGTCTCCGCTTTCATCCGACATCCCCGCGAGGGCGGGGTGTCCTGGTGTGCCGAAGGGCAGCACCGTCCATGGACGGCCAAGGCCGGCCGCGCGTGGCGCGGCCGGCCCGATGAATCACTTCAGCGCCTTGAACCTCAGGCGATGCGGTTGCGCACCTTCCGCACCCAGGCGACGCTTCTTGTCTTCCTCGTACTCGCGGTAGTTGCCCTGGAAGAACTCCACGTGCGAGTCGCCCTCGAAGGCGAGGATGTGCGTGGCGATGCGGTCCAGGAACCAGCGGTCATGCGAAATGACGAAGGTGTTGCCCGGGAACTCGAGCAGCGCGTCTTCGAGCGCGCGCAACGTTTCGATGTCGAGGTCGTTGGACGGTTCGTCGAGCAGCAGCACGTTGCCACCCTGCAGCAGGGTCTTGGCCATATGCAGGCGGCCGCGCTCACCGCCCGACAGCGAGCCGACCAGCTTCTGCTGGTCCTGGCCCTTGAAGTTGAAGCGGCCGATGTACGCGCGCGACTGGATCTCTACACCGTTGATGTTGAGGATGTCGAGGCCGCCGGAGACTTCCTGGAAGACGTTGTGGTTGCCTTCCAGCTTGTCGCGGCTCTGGTCGACATAGGCCAGCTTGACCGTCGAGCCCATGGTGATCTCGCCGGAGTCCGGCTTTTCCTGGCCCGTGATCATCTTGAACAGCGTCGACTTGCCGGCGCCGTTGGGGCCGATGATGCCGACGATGGCGCCGCCGGGGACGAGGAAGCTGAGGTTGTCGATCAGCAGGCGGTCACCGAACTTCTTGCTGACGTTCTTGAACTCGACCACCGAGTTGCCCAGGCGCTCGCCCGGCGGGATGAAGATCTCGTTGGTCTCGTTGCGGCGCTGGTAATCGACCGACTGCAGCTCGTCGAGGCGGGCAAGGCGCGCCTTGCCCTTGGAGCGGCCGCCCTTGGCGTTCTGGCGGGCCCACTCGAGCTCCTTGTGGATCGCCTTCTGGCGCGCCTTCTCCTGGCCTTCTTCCTGCTTGAGGCGCTCTTCCTTCTGCGTCAGCCAGTCGGTGTAATTGCCCTTCCACGGAATGCCGCGGCCGCGGTCGAGTTCGAGGATCCACTCGGCAGCGTTGTCGAGGAAGTAGCGATCATGGGTGACGGCCACCACGGTGCCCGTGTAGCGCGCCAGGAACTGCTCCAGCCATTCCACCGACTCGGCGTCGAGGTGGTTGGTGGGTTCGTCGAGCAGCAGCATGTCCGGCTTCTGCAGCAGCAGCTGGCACAGCGCGACGCGGCGCTTCTCGCCACCCGACAGCTGGCCGACCACCGCGTCCCACGGCGGCAGGCGCAGTGCATCGGCGGCCACTTCGAGCTGCTGCTCGAGCATGTGCGCGTCGCCGGTGGCGAGGATCGCCTCCAGGCGCTGCTGCTCGGCGGCGAGCTTGTCGAAATCGGCGCCTTCTTCGGCGTAGGCGGCGTAGACCGCATCGAGCGCGGCCTGCGCGCTGAGCACGTCACCCACGCCCACCTCGACCGCCTGGCGCACGGTCTGGGCCGGATCGAGCTGCGGCTCCTGGGCCAGGTAGCCGACCTTGATGCCCGGCTGCGGACGCGCTTCGCCAACGAAGTCGGTGTCGACGCCGGCCATGATCTTGAGCACCGTCGACTTGCCCGCGCCGTTGAGGCCGAGCAGGCCGATCTTCGCGCCGGGGAAGAAGGACAGCGAGATGTCCTTGATGATCTGGCGCTTGGGCGGAACGGTC
>DATDBI010000102.1:0-13765 GCA_036524915.1 Lysobacter sp.
CGTACCCCAGCTCGGCGCGTACACCACACCGAAGGTCCAGCTGTCGGACGTCTCCGGCTCCAGATCCGGGTTACCGCCGGTGAAGGTGGTGATCTGCGTGTTGGCCTGGACGAAGTTCGGCGGCGCACCCTGCGCCGCGCAGCCTGCTGCCAGGTCAGGCGACGCCGGGCCCGGGCGACCGGTCGAACCGCACGGGTCGACCAGCGTCGCGCCGAACTGGGTCAGGCCGAACAGCTCGCCCAGGTTCGGAGCGCGGAAACCGGTCGAGTACGTGCCGCGAACCACGACGTCCTCGATCGGCTGCCAGCGGAAGCCGAGCTTGCCGGTGGTTTCGTTGCCGAAGGTCGAATAGTCGGAGTAGCGGACCGCGGCACTGACATCGAGCGAGGACAGCAGCGGGAAGTTGAACTCGGTGTACACCTCGTCCACTTCGTACGACGCCGACACCGGCGCGGCGAACGAGTCCTGCGACTCGCCGGTCTGGCGCAGCGGATCGGGATTGAAGTCGCCGCGGTAACGGCGGTGCTCGACGCCCGCGGCAAAGCCGGCGGTACGGTCGCCGATGTCGAACAGGTCGCCGGTGATGTTGCCCTGGAACAGGTCAAGCACCTGCTTGCTCGAATCGATCTGGCGGGTACGGATGTAGTCGATCTGGTCCTGCGTCATCGGACGGCCCTGGCCACCGAACAGATCCAGCGGCGTGCAGCCTGCGACCAGTGCGCAGATCGCCGGATCGCCCAGCGCGAGCTTCATCTTGGCCACGTTGTAGCCGTTGAGGAACTCCTGCGTGGCCTTGTTCTCGGAGTGGGCGTAGTTGACGTCCCAGCCGAGGGTGCGCTCGCCCATGCCGAACGTGCCGTCGAGGCCGATGTTGAAGTAGGTGGTGTCGACATCCTGGTTGAAGATGCGCGGACCAACTTCGATCGGGCGACGCGTCACCACCAGCAGGTTCGAGGCCGCATCGAGCGTGTAGCCGAACGGATTGAACGGATTGTCCTGGTGGATGCTGATCGTGTCGGCGATGCCGCCGGTGCCGGCGCCGGGGCCGACGAAGATCGGCTCGGGTGCGGCCTGGTTGGTCGAGGTGCGGTTGTTGTACAGGCCCTTGACGTGCAGGCGCACTTCGTCGTTCAGGTCATACGTGGCGCTGGCGAAGATCGACTTGCGCTTGCTCGGCGTGAGCAGGAAGTTGTACGGAGCGAAATTGAAGCGATCCGAGCCGTCGAACTGGTTGTAGGTGCCACCGTTCGGGTTGCTCGGGTCGAACACCGGCGTGGTCGTGCCGTTGTTCAGCGTCACGTCGTACCAGTTCTCGGTATCGGCATCGCAACCACCGACGCCGGTGGTGGCGCGGGTCGGGTCGCAGAAGAAGAACCGGCCCTGCGGGATGCCCGAACTGCCGCCGCGCACGCCGGTGCCCGGCGTGGGATACCGCGACTGCTCCCAGCTCCCCGAGCTGATTTCCTGCTGCTCGTAGTAGCTGGCAGTGAAGATGCCGGACCAGCGATCGCCGCTGCCGCCGATGGTCAGGCTGGCTTCGGTGGTCTCGCCGCCGTCCTCGTACTCGCCGTAATAGGCATGCACTTCGGCGCCGTCGAACTTGCGGCGGGTGATGATGTTGACCACGCCTGCGATGGCGTCGGAGCCGTAGATCGCAGAGGCGCCGTCTTCCAGCACTTCGATGCGTTCCACGATCGCCAGCGGAATGGTGTTGAGGTCGGCGCTGCCGCTGACACCCGAGGCGGACGATTCATTGACCCAACGCACGCCGTCGACCAGCACCAGGGTGCGCTGCGAGCCGAGGTTGCGAAGGTCGACCTGCGCGGAACCTGCGCCGATGCCGCCACCGTCCGGCGGATAGCCGAAGTTGCCGGAAGAATTGAACTTGGCGTTGAGCGCCTTGCCGCTCGAGCTGAGCTGCTGCAGCAGGTCGCCCACGCTCTGCAGGCCGGTCGCCTCGATCTTGGCGCGATCAAGCACGTACACCGGCTGCGCGGTCACGACATTGGTTTGCTTGATGCGGCTACCGGTGACGGTGACCGTGTCCAGGGTCGTGGCCCCGGGTTGCGCGGGTGCCGGTGCATCCTGTGCCGCGGCCAGGCCGGGCAGGCTGAGCAGCAGTGAAAGTTGTATGGCCCGTGTCAGTGACTGACGTCGTGGTGCTTTCATCGACTCTCTCCAAAAAAAGAAAAATGCGGCTGAACAGCTGTACGCACCCACCCCCCTCCAGGCGGCGTCCCAGAGTTGTAAACAATTCGTAAAGCCGCCACAAGCGGCAAAGAGTCAGCGTCACTTTCGGCACAGTCCGCCCGTCAGGCCGAATTGCAGGCGTCAAGCCCCCTCCGGACCGGATTACCAAACCGTTCCGGCAAGTTCCGTATTGAAATTGGCCTATAGCCGCGCCTTGTCGCTCAAGGCGGTGAGACTGTGCGGGCGGCCGCCGTACGTCGGAAGATTCCGGCCGGGCGCCGTCAGCCGCCCAGAACCAGGCTGGTGCCGACCAGGGCGAGAAACCCCGCGAACACGCGCTTGAGGGTGTCGCCGTGGAGGCGATGGGCGAGGCGCGTCCCGTACGGAGCGGCCAGCACCGAAGCGGCGGCCACGCCAATCGCCGCGGGCAGGTAGACGTAGCCGATCGCATGCGCCGGCAGGGCCCCGGCCGGTGCGTGCAATGCGTAGCCAACCGCACTGGCCAGGCCAATCGCCACGCCGCAGGCCGACGACGTGCCGACCGCGCGAACCGGCGCAATGCCGCGCCAGACCAGCAACGGCACGGTCATGCTGCCGCCGCCGATACCCACCACTGCCGAGACCGCGCCGATGCCGAGCCCGGCAGCGGTCATGGGCGCGCCGGTCGGTGCAGGAACCTGCTCGCTGCCGCCGTTGCGGGCACCGCCGAAGGTGAGCTGGGCGGCGGCGAGGAAGCAGTAGCCGGCGACGATCCAGCGCAGCACGCTGTCGTCGATGCGCACCGCCAGGCCACTGCCGAGCCAGCCACCCAGCAGGAGGCCAGGCACCATCCACGCCACCGTCGGCCACATCACGCTGCCGCGCGCGGCATGCGCGCGCGCCGATGCCGCCGCGGTCAACACGATGCTGGCCAGTGAGCTGGCGAGCGCGGCATGCATCGCCGCCTCTTTCGGAACACCCATGCCCGGCAGCAACCATGCGAGCGCAGCCACCAGCACCAGACCACCGCCCACGCCGAGCAGCCCGGCGAGGATTCCGGCGATGACACCAAGCGCGAGGAAGATGAGCAGTGCAGTGATCACGTGGACTCCGGAATTTTTCACGCTTGGCGATGCGGGCTGAAGCACGACGCCGTCAACAGCAACGCAGCCTGACTGCATCGCACGCGGCGGCGACGGACGCTTCACAACGCTGGGCTATAGTCCCACGCATGCTCCCCCGCCCGTTCACAATCGTACTCGCTGCGTCCATTGCAGCGGTTGCCGCAACCGCCTGCGCACAGAGCACGGCCGCGGCACCGCCGGTGCAGTTGCCCGCATTGCCCAAGGCCACGATCGATCCGCTGCTGCCGCGCGTGCGCAGCGCGCTCGAAGCCGCCGAACTCGGCCGCTTCGACGCCGGCCAGTACGGCGACATCGCGCGCCATCCGCTGTACGGCTGGGTCGAGTACGCGAGCCTGCGCCGCGACATCGACAACATCACTGCCAGCCAGGCGCAGTCGTTCCTGTCGCGCTATCGCGACCAGGCCGTCGCCGAATCGTTCCGCGAAGGCTGGCTGGCGGCAACGGCGCGACGGCAGGACTGGACCTCGTTCCTGGCGGCATGGAGTCCCCGGATCACGAGTACGGCGCTGCGTTGCGGCGAACTCAGCGCGCGCCAGGCGCAAGGCCGCACCGACGCCAAGTGGACCAGCGACGCCCAGGCGATCTGGCGCAGCACCGGCAAGTCGCTGCCGGACGAATGCGATGCGCCGATGGCCGCGTTGGGCGCGCAGGGTGGGCTTTCCCCGGAACTGCGCTGGGAACGCATCGACCTCGCCGCCGCCGAGTGGCAGCCGGGCGTGATGCGCGCGGCCGCACGTGGCCTGCCCGCCGACGATCTGGCCCTGGCCAACGACTACGCCGCCTTCCTCGACGCACCGCACGAGCGGGCACTGACCTGGCCGAAGACGCAGCGCAGCCGCACCGTCGCGTCGTACGGCCTGGCGAAGTTCGGCAAGGCCGCCCCGGCTTCGGCCGAAGCGGTGCTGCCGCGCTATGCCGATGCACTGGGCCTCAGCGATGCGGAGCGCGGCCGCGCGCTGTACCAGATCGCGCTGTGGTCGGTCGCCTCCTACGACCCCGACTCGGCGCGGCGCCTCAATGCCGTGCCCGACGTCGCCTACGACGAGCGCCTGCACGAGTGGCGGGTGCGTGAGGCGATGGCGCGCTCGGACTGGTCCGCGGCACTGGCGGCGATCAACAAGATGGGCGCAAAGCAACGCGCCGATTCGCGCTGGATGTACTTCGAGGCACGACTGAACGAACGCACCGGCAGCAAGGCCACCGCCGACCGGTTGTTCCGCGAAGCGGCAAAGAAGACCGACTTCCATGGCTTTCTCGCCGCCGACAAGCTCGAACAGCCGTACGCGCTGTGCCCGTGGCTGCCCAACGACAGCGCGTCGGCGCAGGCGGCGATCGCGCGCGACCCGGCGATCGTGCGGGCAATGGGCCTGTTCCAGATCGACCGCATCGGCTGGGCCGTGCGCGAGTGGGACGACGCGTTGTCGCGGTTCAACGACGAGCAACGGCGCATCGCCGTGGAAGTCGCGCAGGGCAACGGCTGGTTTGACCGCGCCGTGTTCTCGCTCGGCAAGGGCAACCCCGAGGAACTGCGCCTGTATGGATTGCGCTTCCCCCTGCACCACGAGGCCACGATCCTTCGCGAAGCGGCGAGCAACCGCCTCGATCCGGCCTGGGTCGCGGCCGAGATCCGCGCCGAGAGCACCTTCTATCCGCGCGCGCGCTCGAGCGCCAACGCCATGGGCCTGATGCAGATCCTGCCGGGCACGGGCGCCGGCGTGGCCGGGCGGATCGGCCAGCCGTGGGGCGGCGCCGAAAGCCTGTACGACCCCGACACCAACATCATCCTCGGCACCGCCTATCTGCGCGAGCTGCTCGACAAGTACGGCGGCCAGCCCTACCAGGTGATCGCCGGCTACAACGCCGGGCCGTCGCCGCTGTCGCGCTGGCAGTCGCAGCGTCCGGGCATGGACCCGGACTTCTGGATCGAGACGATCAGCTACAAGGAAACCCGCGAGTACGTGGCTCGCGTGCTCGCCTTCAGCGTGCTCTACGACTGGCGCCTCAATGGTGATGCAGCCAAGCTGGGCGACCGCATGCGCGGACGCACGGACGGTGCGCGCAAGCAGTTCGCGTGCAGCCAGCCCACCGCGCCGCCAGCAGCGCCCGCGGCGGCGACGCCGGCGCAATCCCGGCGCCCATCACAGCGCTGAAGCCATCGGGACCCTAAACTGGTGGCATGGCACAACGTCATGTCGTCGTCCTGGGTGGATCCGGTTTTGTCGGCCGGCATCTTGTCGCGCGCCTGTTGCAGGGCGGCGATCGCGTCACCGTGCTCAGCCGCGGCGTGGATGCCGGCAAGCGCGCCAAACGCCCGCAGGGCGCAAGCCTGATCGAAGGCGATGTCAGTGACCGCGGTTTCCTGGCGGCCGTGCTCGACGACGCCGATGCTGTCATCAACCTGATCGGCATCCTCAACGAGAAGGGCGACAGCGGCGACGGTTTCGAGCGCGTGTTCGTCGGCATCACCGAGTCGCTGATCGCGGCGATGAAGGAGATGGGCGTGCGCCGCCTGCTGCAGATGAGCGCGCTCAATGCCGGCCATGGCGACAGCCACTACCTGCAATCGCGCGGCCGCGCCGAACAGCGCGTGCGCGCCTGCGGACTCGACTGGACGTTGTTCCGACCGTCGGTGATCGCCGGCCCCGGCGATGGCCTGTTCTGCCGCTTCGACGGCCTGCTGCGGTTCGCGCCGGTGCTGCCGATCGGCCGCGCCGATGCGCGCTTCCAGCCGGTCTGGGTCGGCGACGTGGTCGAGGCCTACGCCCATGCGCTCGACAACCCACGCAGCATCGGCGACAGCTATGACCTGGTCGGCCCGGACGTGATGTCGCTGGGTCGCATCGTGCGCCTGGCCGCGCGCGGGCGCGGGCGCCATCGGGTCGTGCTCGGCTTGCCGCAGAAGCTGGGCCAGCTGCAGGCCGGCATCGGCGAGTTCATTCCCGGCAAGCCGATCAGCCGCGACAACTGGCGCTCGCTGCAACTCGATTCGGTGAGCTTCGATGACGGGCTGCGCCGCCTTGGCATCACGCCGACGCCGGTCGAACCGAAACTGCCGGAGATCCTGGCCGGTTGTTGATCCGCGGGGTGCGGCCGCGGCTGCGCCGGGTACGCCGCGCTTACCCGCGCTGCACCGAGATGGCTAAGATCCACGCATGAAGACCTATCTCGTCGGCGGCGCCGTCCGCGATCGCCTGCTTGGCTTGCCACCGGGCGACCGCGACTGGGTCGTCGTCGGCGAATCGCAGGCGTCGATGGAGGCTGCCGGTTTCCGCGCGGTCGGCCTCGACTTTCCGGTGTTCCTGCATCCGCAAACCGGCGAGGAGTACGCGCTGGCCCGCACCGAGCGCAAGAGCGGGCGCGGCTACCGCGGCTTCGTCGTCGATGCCGATCCGTCAGTGACGCTCGAGCAGGACCTGCAGCGGCGCGACTTCACCATCAATGCCATCGCCGAGGACGAGAGCGGGCAGATGATCGACCCCTACGGCGGCGCGCGTGACATCGAGGCGCGCGTGCTTCGCCACGTCGGGCCCGCCTTCGCCGAGGATCCGCTGCGCGTGCTCCGCGCGGGCCGCTTCATGGCGCGGCTGGCCCCGCTCGGGTTCACCGTCGCGCCGGAGACGATGGCGCTGATGCGCGCGATGGCCGAGTCCGGCGAGCTGTCCGCGCTCGTGCCCGAACGCGTGTGGAAGGAACTGCGGCGCGCGATCGTCAGCCCGGCACCCTCGGCGTTTCTGCGCACGCTGCACGATGCCGGTGCGCTGGGCCCGGTGCTGCCGGAAGTCGAGGCGCTGTACGGCGTGCCGCAGCGCGCGGAGTTCCACCCCGAAGTGGACACCGGTGTGCACATTGAACTGGTCTGTGACATGGCCGCGCGTCTGGCACCCGGCGACGAGCTGATCGGCTTCGCCGCGCTCACCCACGACCTGGGCAAGGCGCTCACACCGGCAGATGTGCTGCCACGTCACATCGGTCACGAGCAGGCCGGGGTCAAGCCGTTGAAGGTGCTTTGCGAGCGGCTGAAGGTCCCGACCGAACACCGCCAGCTGGCGGAGGCAGTGTGCCGCGAGCATCTCAACGTGCACCGTTTCGACGAGCTTCGCGCGAAGACCGTGTGCGAGCTGATCGCGCGCTGCGACGGCTTCCGCAAACCCGCGCGCATCGCCCAGCTGGCGATTGCGTGCGAGGCCGACAAGCGCGGGCGCACCGGGCACGAGGGCGACGACTATCCGCAGGGGCGCGCGCTGCGCGAGGCGCATGCGGCGGCAATGGCGGTGCGCTCGGAGAGTGTGGCGGCCGGCCTGAGCGGCCCGGCGATCGGCGAGGCGATGCAGCGGGCGCGAATCGCAGCCATATCCCTCGCGACGGGAAAAGCCTAGCCGGAAAACAACGCCGGGCGACGTTTCCGTCGCCCGGCGCCGCGTGGACTAGAAGCGATAGTCGAAGCGCACGTAGTAGCTGCCACCATTCATGCCGAACGGCATCGTTTCCCAGCCGTACTTGAAGCCCAGCTGCGGGAACGGCGCGCCGGTCACCGGATCCCACTTGTCCGGGTACTCGTCGAAGATGTTGTTGCCGCCAACGGTCACTGCCATCGAGTCATTGATGGCATAGCGCACCTGCGCGTCGAACAGCCACTTGCCGTCCCAGGTCTGCTTGATGCCGGGCGTGAAGCCCTCACCGGCGACCGAACCGTAGTAGTTGGCGCGGCCGGTCCACTGCCACGCACCGTCTTCCCAGATCGCCTGGAACACGTGGTGCGCACCGGGCTGGCCCTCTTCAAGCAGCGTCACCTGGGTGTCGTCGAACAGCTGCGTCGGCGACAGGATCGGCGACTGCGAACGACGCGTGCGCACTTCGGTCTCGTTGAAATGCACCAGCGCCGTCAGGTTCAGCGTGCTGCCGCCATCAAACGTGGTGTTGTGGTTCACCGTCAGGTCGACGCCCTGCGTGCGCGTGTCGATCGCGTTGGTGAAGAACAGCACCTGGCCGACGCCGATCGGGTCGAGGATGGCGTGGATCGGGCAGTTGCTGTTGGTCGGCGTGCACGGATTGCCGTCGTTGCCGAGCGACTCGGGCGCGATGTTGCTGGAGAAGATGATGCGGTCGTCGATGTCGATCTGGAAGATGTCCAGGGTCACCGACAGGCGGTCGCTGGGCTGCCAGACGAAGCCGAGCGTGCCGCTGGTCGAGGTTTCCTCCTGCAGCGGCTCGATGCCGAACGCGCGTGTGACATCGCTGTCCTGACGCGCGGTGAGCGTGTCGGTCAGGATGCCTTCGGAGTTGAGGTTGGTCGAGCGCTGACTGTAGAACAGCTGCTGCACGCCCGGCGCACGGAAGCCGCTCGACAGGGTGCCGCGGATGGCGAAGGTCTCGGTCGCGTCGAATCGCGCCGACAGCTTGCCGGTGGTGGTGTTGCCGAAGTCGGAGTAGTCCTCGAAGCGCACCGCCGCGCCGAGCAGGAACTTCTCGCTCAGGTTGGTTTCTGCATCGAGGTAGACCGCCCAGCTGTCGCGGCCGTCATCGACCGCTTCGGTCGGCGAGAAGCCCGGGAAGCCCTGCATGCCCGGCTGGGCGATGTCGCCGGTCTGGCCGACGATCACGATGTCGCGGTTGTTGGTGCGGCCGTAGGTGTACGACACCGGATCGCCCGGACGGATCTTGTAATCGTCCTGACGCCATTCCAGGCCGGTCGACAGGTACAGCGGGGTGCCGCCGAAGCCGTCGACGAAACCGCTGAAGTCGAGGTTGAACGTGGTCTGGTCGCTCTGCAGCTCGCCGGTGTCTGCCGTCGTCGGCGAGGCGCCGTAGATCGCGCTGTTCGGATCGGCCGGGCTGATCGGCTCGTACCACCAGCTGACGTTGACCGAATTGCCTTCCTCGAACCCGAACTTGTTGCGTGCGGTCACCACCGACACGTCCCAGTCCCAGCGCTCGTTGATCGGCTGCTTGAAGCCGACCGCGATCGAGGCGTCCTCGACGGTGGTCAGGATGTTGGGCAGGAAACCTTCCGGGTACAGGTCCGGCACGGTGCGGTTGTCGCCGGCGCTGCGGAAGAAGCCCGACGAATCGCCTTCGCGCTTGGACCAGCCGCCGAAGACGTACAGCTCGCCGCCGGCCAGCGGCAGGCCGCTGTTGAACCACAGGTAGTAGTCCTTGGCATCGGCGTCGCCCAGTCGCTGGGTCACGCGCGGCGGATCCACGCGCAGGCTGTCGGGACCGGCGCGGTTGGTCTCGTTGCGGTTGCGTGCTTCGGCCGACAGGTTGAGGAAGCCTTCGCCGCCGACCTTGAAGCCGGTGTTGACCGAGCCGTGCAGCATCTCGCCATCGCCGGCGTAGTACTGCGAGCCTTCCACCGAGATGTCGGTGTGGTCGGTCTGTTCCTTGAGGATGATGTTGATCACGCCGGAGATGGCGTCGGAACCGTACTGCGCGGCAGCGCCGTCACGCAGCACTTCGACACGCTCGATCGCCGACACCGGGATCGAGTTGATGTCGGTACCGGCCGAACCGCGGCCGATCGTCTGCTGCACGTTCACCAGCGCCTGCTGGTGGCGGCGCTTGCCGTTGACCAGCACCAGCACCTGGTCCGGTCCCAGCGCGCGCAGGGTTGCCGGTCGCAGGATGTCGGTACCGTCGCTGACGAAGGTGCGGGAGAAATTGAACGACGGCTCCAGCATCTGCAGGATCTGGCCGAGCTCCATCGCGCCGGTGGCGTTGAGCTCTTCCTTGCCGATGACATCCACCGGTGCGGCGGTGTCCTCGGCGGTGCGGCCGCGCACGCGCGAGCCGGTGACCTGGATGCGGTCGAGGGTGGTGGCTTCGGAGCGGACTTCGGCCGCGGTCGGTTCCTGGGCCAGGGCCGTGGAGCTGAACAGACTGGCGGCCAGGCTGGCGGTGACGGCCAGGGCCAGGCGATTGCGGGTGCGCTTGCGGGTGTGGTTGATGGCAGGCATCGGTGGTTCCTTCCTCAGGGTGGGCGGACTCCCCCTGTAGAGCCCGAGCCGAAGGTTTAACCACCTTTTAACCTTTGCGCAATACCTGCCGTCGCTTTGCCACATCTGGCGTGATGGCGGTTTTGTCGCCACTTGACGGCCGTCACACTAGCGAATCCGGGCCTCCAGCCATTCCAGAGCGCGTGAAACCGGCGTCGCCGCCAGCACCAGGCCAGCCAGGACGCCAAGGGAATTGGCCAGGGCATCGGCCGAATCCGCCTGTCGGGAGACGGTCAATGCGCCCTGCGCGACTTCCAGCCCGACACCCAGGGCAATCAACCCGGCCGCCACCAGCGCCTGCGCCCGGCGCCGCTCGAACAGCATCACGGCATAGCCGCTGAGCACCAGGTAGGCGAGGAAGTGCTCAAGTTTGTCGACACCGTCGAAGGGCGGCGGGGGCAGGTCGGAGGCGGCCACCAGCGAGGTGACCACCACGGCCACCAGCATCAGCACCCACAGTCCCAGCCACCACCCGCGCCAGTGGAGGTCCCGCAGCACGCCCGTCACAGGCGGAAGCTCAGGTCGCCGGCAAGGAACGCGGCGCCGAACTCAACCCCCTTCTCGAAGCCCATCACCTGGAAACGCTCGCCCATCTCGGTGGGCAGGGTCAGGCGCTTGACCTCCTGCGTGCGGCGCAAGCGCTCGCCTTCATCGCCGATACGTTCGATGCGCTCGAGCACCCCGGCCAGGCCGTTGCCAAGCAGGAAGCTGGCCTGCGAGCAGTAGCCGGCGAAGTCGAAACCGGCCGAGACACCGGCCTCGGCCAGCGCGGTGAAATCAACCGACGCGGTCAGGTCCTGCAGGCCCGGCCACAGCAGAGGCTGGTTGTGCATCCGGTGGCGATAGAACGCGCGCAGCGTGCCGTCGTCGCGCTCGGGCAGGTAGTACTCGCTGCGCACGTAACCGTAGTCGACAAAGAGCATCGCGCCGCTGCGCATGCCGCCCGACACCGCCTGCACCCAGTACGGCAGCTGCGGCAGCGTCTCGGAACGGTAGCCCTGGCTGAACTCGCGACCAAGCTGTCGCTCGACGTGGCGCACCGCGTTGCCGAGAAACGCATCGGCTGGCCGCAGCACGCGCACCAGTTCACCGGCCTCTACCGCGACGTGCTCCTCGTAGACCTCGCCGGCTTCCATCGCGAAGCGCGGCGTGGGCAGCGCATCAATGACTTCGTTGGCGAACAGCGCGCCATCCCAGTCGTCGGCGAACGGCGCATCGAGCCATTCGACCAGTTCGAACAACGGCGGCGTCAGGCGCTCCTGCAGCCGCTCGCGCTGGCGCTCGCGCAGCTGCGCGCTGGGTTCGAGGATGGCGTAGCGATCGGGCAGCGCATCGAGTTCCATCAGCCGCTTCAGTGCGACCTCGGCAAACGCGCCGGTGCCGCCGCCCAGCTCCAGGAAGCGGGCGCCGGCGCCGATCTGCTGCACGACCGGGGCGACGCTCTCGGCGACGCAGGCGGCGAAGATCGGGCCGATCTCCGGGGCGGTGACGAAATCGCCGCTTTCGCCGAACTTGCTGGCGCCCGCGCTGTAGTAGCCCAGGCCCGGCGCGTACAGCGCCAGCTCCATGAAGCGTGAGAAGGGAATGGCACCGCCGTTGTCGGCGATCTGGGCGCGGATCAGCGCGTCGAGGCGGGCGCTGTGGGCCAGCGCATCCGCATCGGGGAGGGGTAATGACGACATGCCGCGATTATCCCCGAGGATCCCCTGGCCCGGGCAAGCGACGCGCAACCGGTATGAGGGCCGCGGGCAAGGCAGCCAGGGGCGGCCTTCGGCCCGCCCGGGCTACTCTAGAATCGGACCATGACACCGCCCCGCCCCGTCGCCCTCATCACCGGCAGTGCCAGGCGCATCGGCGCGCAGATCGCGCGCACGCTGCACGCCGCCGGCTACGACCTCGCCCTGCACTACCGCAACTCGCGCGCCGATGTCGTCGCGTTGGCTGCCGATCTCGAAGGCACCCGCGCCGGCAGCACGCTCCTGATGCCGGCCGACCTGGGCGAGTTCGACCGCCTGCCGGAACTGGTGGCGCAGACGGTCGGCCGCTTCGGCCGGCTCGACGCGCTGGTCAACAACGCCTCGAGCTTCACGCCGACCCCGATCGGCACGACCACACCGGCGCAATGGGACCAGGCATTCGCCAGCAATGCGCGCGCGCCGTTCTTCCTTGCCCAGGCGGCGGCGCCGCACCTGCGCGCGGCCCGCGGTGGCATCGTCAACCTGACCGACATCTACGGCGAGCGCCCGCTGCGCGAGCATGCGCTGTACTGCATGGCCAAGGCGTCGCTGCTGATGATGACGAAAGCACTCGCGCTGGAGCTGGCACCGGAGGTGCGCGTCAACGCGGTGTCGCCCGGGGCGATCCTGTGGCCGGAAACGTCGGCGAACGCAGCCGCGCAGGACGCAATGCTCAGTCGGACCCCGTTGGGGCGCACCGGCACGCCGGCGGAAGTCGCCGAGGCGGTGCGCTGGTTGCTGGTGGATGCGGGTTACAGCACCGGGCAGGTGCTGCACCTGGATGGCGGCAGGCTGCTCAACGCCATGTAGGAGCCAGCTTGCTGGCTCCTGCCCGACGCGGGCCCCTCGTTTGCGAGGGGCGCCGCACAACGATTACTTCACTGCGAACGCCTGCTCCAGACGCAGGTTCTGGAACTCCGGCGGCGTCTCGCCCTGCGTGGCATAGCGGTACAGCGCGGCCGAATAGATGCCACCCAGCGCCGCCTGGTAGACACCCAGCAGCAGCAGCGCGATCACGAACACGACCACGATGACCACGGCCAGGGCGACCGACAGCTGCGCGGCGACGAACGCAATCAGCGCGCCCACCAGGCCCACGCCGAACATGATCAGGCCGAACGCCAGGCCGATGCCGACGTTGCCGATCGCGTTCTCGCCCCAGGTGTGGCGCAGCAGGCCGGCGCTCTTCTTCAGCGCTTCGACCGGACCGATCTCTTCGCTCACCAGCACCGGCGCCACCAGGAAGGTCGCCAGCGTCCAGGCCGCACCCAGGCCACTGCCGAGCATGCGCACCAGGAAGTTGTTTTCCTTGTTGCGCAGCGCCTGCAGCAACATGCCCACCGTTGCCGCGATCGCGGCATAGCCCAGGATCGCCGGCAGTCGCGCCTTGGCGGCGTTGATGCCATCGGCCAGCGTCGGATCACCGCCTTCCAGCCGGATCATCGCCGCGCCGACCAGGGCACAGTTGAAGAAGATGATCACCGTGTACTGGCAGAAGTAGAAGATGAACATCCACACCATGCCGGTCACGCCAAAGCCGTGCTGGAAAATGCGCCAGCCCAGCATTGGCACCATGAAGGTGGCCAGCACCACCAGCGTGGCGATCGCCGACACGATCGGGAACACCATCAGTTCCTTGTCCGAGCGCAACACCGCCGCGCTCGCCTTGACCAGCTCCCAACTGCGCGAGAACTTCTCGAACATCGCAATCCCCTTGCTGATC
>DATDBI010000103.1:0-4600 GCA_036524915.1 Lysobacter sp.
ACGATGTCGTCGAATCGGTAACTTTCGGTGGTTAGCCCGCCCTGGCCTGCCATCCCGTTCGGATTCATCGGCAAAACCTCATGGCGCCCTCATCAACCAGAGCGGACGATGAGGAAAGGCACGCACGGCCATCATGACTCATGTGGACCGGTGGAGGAACCTGATCCGGCGCCGCAAGAACGGTGCCACACCCCCCCACGGAGACCGTCATGAACGCCATTCTTTCCAGCCCGACCCAGCTGTCCGCCTCCCTGCCCTCGATCCTGGACACCCCCTTCGAGGGATCCGGCCGCCGCCACAACATCAATGGCTTCGACCTGCGGACTGCCGATGTCGACCGGTTCAATGGACTGCTCGCCCGCCTCGGCCGGACCCGGACCCCGTTCGATGCCGACCAGCTCGCCAGCGCGGCCCGCGAATTGTGCGATCGCAGCATCCACGACTTCTCGCCGCCGAGCATCCGCCAGCGCCTGCGCCGGATCGCGGCCGTCGAGCAGATGGTGGGCGACGCCCAGTGGGAGCCGGCCAACGATGCGGTCGATACCGCCCAGCTGATCGTCGACTACGCCCGCAGCCGTGACGACCTGATCCCGGACTGGCTGCCCAAGGTCGGCCGTCTCGACGACGCCATCGTCGTCGACACCGCGTGGCCGCGCCTGGTCGCCGAGGTCGAGGACTATCTCGACTACGTTCGCCTGCGCAGCATGGAAGCGCATCGCCGCGGCTGCACCGTCACCGGGTTCGAGTTCAGCCGCCAGGACTGGGAGCAGGCGCGCTTTGAAGAAGCGGTCTATGCCGAGCATGAGCGCCAGATCCGCGAGAGCAGCTACCTGCCCAATTCAGTGTCCATGTTCCGTGTGCACTGACAGGCGGCATCGTCGGAGCCAGCTTGCTGGCGAACCTGCGACGCCGACCCATCGCACGCGGTCGCCAGCAAGCTGGCCCCTGCGAAGGCGCCTGATACAAGCAACCAGACGTACGCACCAACAAGGAGAGGCCGCCGCGAGGCGGCCTCTCCCGTTCAGCGCCGCTGCGCAGGAGCCATCGGTCATGACCACCATCGACCGGCGACAAGCCAACGGCACCGGCGCATCATGTGCATGCATTCCCGGCTCGCACGCCGCCGGCCCAGCGCGAGCCCTGACCACCCGGCCGGAAGCGAGGTGTGTCATGCGCATGCACCACCCGACCCCGACACCCGAACCATTGCCGTTCGATCACATGTACAGCGGCATGCAGGCGCGACAGAGCGCCGACGACATACCGCTGGCCGAAGCCGCGGTCGCCCACTTCGACCAGCTGCTGCACGAGATCCACGCCGATGCGCCGCGCGTCAACGCCGACCGCCTGCAGCAACTGGCCGCGTGGCTGCTGAAACTGCCGGCCGGGCACGCCCACGATGTCATCGACTCGCGACTGCAGCGCGTGGACGAACTGCGCACGATGCTGGCCGACGAGGACTGGGACAGCGACCTGCCGACCAGCGTCCGGATCGGCCGCCTGCTGGCCTACATCGACCGCGAGGACGACCTGATCGCCGACCGCACGCCGGTGCTCGGCCAGCTTGATGACGTGCTGCT
Source organism: Lysobacter sp. (assembly GCA_036524915.1). Taxonomy (GTDB): domain Bacteria; phylum Pseudomonadota; class Gammaproteobacteria; order Xanthomonadales; family Xanthomonadaceae; genus Lysobacter_J. Next base: position 1,581 of record DATDBI010000103.1, read on the forward strand.
GATCGAACTGGCGTGGCCGGCCTTCGCCGACGACGTCGAGGACTATCGCGACTATTGCGATTACCGCCGCATCGAGCACCCGTCCGGGCTGCCGCCGGACAAGCGCGCAGCATGGGTCCGCGACCGCCTCGACGAACTGGCGCTGTGGCAGCACATGCTGTGGGTCCGCGAGCAGCACTACGTTCCGTGGAACCTGCCGGCGCAGCTGTTCCGGGTGAGTTGAGCATGGCCGGGGATCGTGCGCCGGCGACGGCTGTCAAGGCTTGTACGCGGCGGCCGGACTGATAGGCTGGCCTGTGCCGCGCCGGTCGTGGTTCGACCGAGTCGCCCGACGTCCAGGACAGCATGACAGCACCCCGTTTCGTTCATCTCCACCTGCATAGCGAGTACTCGCTGGCCGACTCGACGATCCGCATCGCCGAGATGGTCAAACGCTGCGTGGCACTGTCGCAGCCGGCGGTCGCGCTGACCGACCTCGACAACCTGTTTGCCACGGTCAAGTTCTACAAGGCGGCCGAAGGCGCCGGGATCAAGCCGATCATCGGTGCCGACGTCGGCCTGGCCGACGGCAACGAAACCGCCTCGCACATGACCCTGCTGTGCCGGGACCGCAACGGCTACCTCACGCTCTCGCGCCTGCTCAGCCGCGCCTGGATGGAGGGCCACCGCACCGACGGCGTCGCCCTGCGCCCGGAGTGGCTGCGCGAGGACAATGCCGGCCTGTTCGCCCTGGTCGGACGCCACAGCCTCGCCGGTCGCATGGCAGTGGGCGGGCGCCACGAACTGGCCGAAGCCTGGCTCGCCGACTGGCGCGGCTCGTTCGGCGAACGACTGCACCTGGAACTGACCCGCACCGGCCGCGATGGCGAAGACGCGTTCAATTCGTTCGCCCTGCATGCGGCTTCGGCCCGCGGCATCCCGGTCATCGCCAGCAACGACGTCCGCTTCCTCGATCGTGATGGCTTCGACGCGCACGAAGCGCGCGTGTGCATCGCCTCCGGGCGCGTCCTCGACGATCCCAAGCGGCCGAAGGACTACACCGAAGAGCAGTACCTGAAGTCGTCGCAGGAGATGGCGCAGCTGTTCGCCGACATCCCCGATGCGATCGACAACGCCGTCGCGCTGGCCACGCGCTGCAATGTCGAGATGAAGCTCGGCGAGTACGCACTGCCGGCGTTCCCGGTGCCGAGCGAACACACCATCGAATCGTGGCTGCGCAACAGCGCGCGCGAGGGCCTGGACAAGCGCCTGGAGAAAGCACCGCTCGCGCCCGGCAAGACCCGCGAGGAGTACGACGAGCGCCTGGAGATCGAGCTCGGCGTCATCATCAAGATGGGGTTCCCAGGCTACTTCCTGATCGTGGCCGACTTCATCAACTGGGCCAAGGACCACGACATCCCGGTCGGTCCGGGCCGCGGTTCCGGTGCCGGCTCGCTGGTGGCGTGGGCACTGGGCATCACCGACCTGGACCCGTTGCCGTACGACCTGCTGTTCGAGCGGTTCCTCAACCCCGAACGCGTGTCGATGCCCGACTTCGACATCGACTTCTGCATGGACCGTCGCGACGAGGTCATCGACTACGTCGCGCGCAAGTACGGCCGCGATCGCGTCAGCCAGATCATCACCTACGGCACCATGGCGGCCAAGGCCGTGGTGCGCGACACCGGCCGCGTGCTCGGCCATCCGTACGGCTTTGTCGACGGCATCGCCAAGCTCATCCCCAACACGCTTGGCATCTGCCTCGACGATGCGCTGGGCGAGTCGGAAGCGGCGAAGTCCGACAGCAACCTCATTTCGCCCGAGCTGGTCCAGCGCTACCACGCCGAAGAGGACGTGCGCGACCTGCTCGATCTGGCGCGCAGCCTCGAGGACCTGACCCGAAACGCCGGCAAGCACGCCGGTGGCGTGGTGATCGCGCCCAGCCCGCTCAGCGACTTCTGCCCGCTGTTCGCCGAACACGACGGCGAAGGCCGCGGCCGCGCACCGGTCACGCAGTTCGACAAGGATGACGTCGAAGCGGTCGGCCTGGTCAAGTTCGACTTCCTCGGCCTGCGCACGCTGACGATCATCGACTGGGCGGTGAAGGCGATCAACAAGCGCCGCGCCGCCGCGGGCGAGCCGATGCTCGACATCGCCACCCTGCCGCTCGACGACAAGGCCAGCTACGAGCTGTTCGCGCGCGGCGACACGGTCGCGGTGTTCCAGTTCGAATCGCGCGGCATGCGCGAGCTGCTCAAGCGCGCCCGCCCCGACACCTTCGAGGACATCATCGCGCTGGCCGCGCTGTTCCGTCCCGGCCCGCTGGGCTCGGGAATGGACCGCGAATGGGTCGACCGCAAGCACGGCAACACCGAAGTCTCCTACCCGCACGATTCGCTCGAACCGGTACTGTCGCCGACTTACGGCGTCATCGTGTACCAGGAACAGGTGATGCAGATCGCCCAGGTGCTGGCGGGCTACACGCTCGGCGGCGCCGACATGCTGCGTCGCGCGATGGGCAAGAAGAAGCCCGAGGAGATGGCGAAGGAACGCGCCAAGTTCGAGGCCGGCTGCGCCGAGCGTGGCATCGCCGCGCGCCAGGCCAGCCCGATCTTCGACCTGATGGAGAAGTTCGCCGAGTACGGCTTCAACAAGTCGCACTCGGCCGCCTATGCGCTGGTCGCCTACCAGACCGCCTGGCTGAAGGTGCACTACCCGTCCGAGTTCATGGCCGCTGTGCTGTCGTCGGACATGGACAACACCGACAAGGTCACCTCCTTCCTCGACGAATGCCGGGTGATGGGGCTGACCGTGCTGCGTCCGGACGTCGACGAATCGGCGTACATGTTCGAGGCCAAGGACGCGACCACGATCCGCTACGGCATCGGCGCGGTGAAGGGCGTCGGCCGCGGCGCCTGCGAGGCGATCGTCGAAGCGCGTCGCGCCGGGCCATTCGGCGAGCTGCTCGATTTCGCCAAGCGTGTCGACAGCGGCAAGCTCAACCGCCGCGCGCTGGAGGCACTGACCCAGGCCGGCGCGCT
>DATDBI010000104.1:0-2285 GCA_036524915.1 Lysobacter sp.
CCACGATCACGTTGGCAACGTGGTCATCGACGCCGCCGACGAGGAAGATCACGCGCTCCTTGAGCAGGCGCGAATAGATGTCGTAGGCGCGCTCGCCGCGGCTGGTCTGTTCGACCACCATCGGAACGAGGTTCAAAGCTCTGGTCAGGTTGTCCATGGATTCGACTGCACCTTGGGTCTGGAATCGGGTACTGCCAGCAGGGGCGCCAAAGCGGCGCTGGCTGGAAGCGTAGTACGGTCAAATTGGGGCCAACCGGACCGGAGCGCAAGGGGCACGCCCGCAGGACGCCCCGGACCACGACGGACGGGCACCGTCGAGGTGCGCCGTCGTGGTGCAGGACACCGCGTTTACTGGCGGATCGCGTCGTTAAACGACAGCGGCTGCTCGGTGTGCTGGGCGCGCTCGGCGATCCAGTCGATCACCTGCTCTTCCATCACCCGCGACTGCAGGCCCGACATCAGCTGGGCGTCGTTGCGGTACAGCTCGATCACCTGCTGCGGCTCCTCGTAGGTCGAGGCAATCAGCTGCAGGGTCTCGGTGACGCGCTTGGGTTCCAGGCGCAGTTCGTTGCGGCGGGCGATCTCGCCGACCAGCAGGCCGACCAGCACGCGCTTGCGGGCCGCATCCATGAAGCCCATGTGGGCATCGGCCGGGATCTCGCCGATGGCGCGGCCCTGGCGGCGGGCGGTTTCGATGGTCTGGCGGGCCATGTCGCGGGCCTCGCCCTCGACCAGCTTCGGCGGCATTTCGACGTGGGCGTAGGCGGCAATCAGCTGCTCGCCGACTTCACGACGCAGGCGGGTCATCAGGCCGCCCTTGAGCTCGCGCTCCAGGTTGCTGCGGATGTCGGCGCGGAACTGGTCCGCGTCACCGCTGCGCACGCCGAAGCTCTTGATGAAGGCAAAGTCGACGTCCGGCAGCACCGGCTCGGACACCTTGGTTGCCTTCAGATTCACCTGGACCGTGCGGCCGGCAAACTGCGGCACGCGCCAGTCGGCGGGAAAATCGACGTCGACGACTTTTTCCTCGCCGGCCTTCAGGCCGACCAGGGCCGACTCGATCGCCGGGAACATGGCGGCCGAACCGATGATGGTGGCACCGCGCTCGACGCCCTCCGCCGGCAGGCGGTCATCGCCGGCCTGCGACCAGGTTTCGATCTCGACCGCGTCGCCGGCAATGGCGGCACGCTCGACAGCGTTCCAGCTGCGGCGCTGCAGGCGCAGGTTCTCGATCATCGCGTCGATGTCGGTGTCGCTGACTTCGGCGGTGTGGCGGATGACGTTGAGCTTGGTGACGTCGATGTCGCCGAAGTCCGGCACCACTTCGAAGGTGGCCACGTAGGCCAGCTCTTCACCGGCGGCCGGCACGATCTGCGGGTTGCCCGCGATCTGCAGCGACTGCTCGCGCACGGCATTGGTGAAGCCCTCGCGCAGCAGGCCGTCGAGGACCTCGGCGCGAACCTGGGCGCCGAAGCGCTGCTCGATCACCTTCGCGGGGATCTTGCCCGGGCGGAAACCCTTGATCTTGGCGCCGCGCGAAATCTCGCGCAGGCGGCCGCCAACCACGGCTTCCAGGCGCTCTGCCGGGAGGCTGAAAGTCATGCGACGTTCGAGGTTGCCGAGCGATTCGACCGAAACTTGCATATCCACTCCTGCCACCGCGGCGACCTGCCGCGGCACGATGTTGATGATCCTGTCCGACCGCGGCGGCGGCGGAAAACGAGCCCGCCGGCCAGCGGAACGGAATAGTTTCGCCGATTACGGGCCGCGGTGCCAGCGTGCGTACGGATTCAGGAACAGGCCGCGTTTGAGGGCTGGATTGGCCCGCTGGGCCACGCGACTGGCGGGGCCGTCGGGGCGGGGTCTGGCGAGCGAGCGTTCGATTGCGCCGCCGGCTCTGGAACCGGGAGGCGATGCAATAGCCCGGCCCTGTGGGGCGTCCACTCGCGAGCGCTGGCCGAGGGCTCGTTCCCACGCAAAAGGCCGCCGGTTGTTACGGCGGCCTGGTGCGAAAGGCGGGACTCGAACCCGCACGCCTTGCGGCACTGGAACCTAAATCCAGGGCGTCTACCAATTCCGCCACTTTCGCTTCGCCATAGGGACTGCCGTCGCGGCGGCATTCCAGGCCGGGAGCATTCTAGGTCCGGTCGCCGGAAAAGAAAAAAGCACCTGGGGTTGCCAGGTGCTTTCCGGGATTGGTGGGCCGTCAAGGATTCGAACCTTGGACCTATTGATTAAGAGTCAACTGCTCTACCAACTGAGCTAACGGCCCGGAACAACTAGGT
>DATDBI010000105.1:0-1870 GCA_036524915.1 Lysobacter sp.
CCAGGCTGTGTGAAAACCCTGCGGATGCTATGATTCTCTTGCTGAATCGGCGGGGGAAGTGATGCGGGGTTTCGTTCAAGGGGCGGATCGCCAGCAGACGACGCTGTTGCCGGAATGCCTCGATGATTGGATCGACGAGGGCAATTCTATTCGCGCGGTCGATGTGTTCGTGGATGCGTTGGAACTGCGCGACCTCGGGTTCGATGGCGTTGATCCTGCAGCGACCGGCCGGCCGGCGTACCATCCTTCGCCGATGCTCAAGCTTTACATTTACGGCTATCTTAACCGGGTGCAATCGAGCCGGCGGCTGGAGCGCGAGGCTGGCCGCAATCTCGAGGTGATGTGGCTGACCGGACGGCTCGCGCCGGATCACAAGACCATCGCCGACTTCCGCAAGGATAATGGCCCAGCGATCAAGAAGGTTTGCGCGCAATTCGTCGAGTTGTGCCGCAAGATGGGCCTGCTGACGAAGGCCAGCGTTGCCATCGACGGCAGCAAGTTCAAGGCCGTGAACAGTCGCGACAACAACTTCACGCAAGGCAAGATCCAGCGCCGCCAGAAGCAGATCGAAGAGAGCGTGGCGCGCTACATGAGCCAACTGGACACCGCTGACCGCCAGACTGCCGCAGGAGAAGAGCCGTCGGAAACGGTGCTGCTGACCAAGACGCGGCTTAAGGAAAAGCTGGCGAAGCTCGAAGAAGAAGTGAAACGGCTGGCCGCGATTGAAAAGGCATTGCTAGCCTCGCCCGACAAGCAGATATCGCTGACCGATCCCGATTGCCGCTCGATGGCAACGAGCGGGCGCGGCTCCGGCATGGTCGCCTACAACGTACAAAGTGTGGTCGACACCACGAACCATCTGATTGTCGCGCATGAGGTCACCAACGTCGGCACCGATAGATCGCAACTGGCGACGATGGCGCAGGCAGCGAAAGCCGCGCTGCGCAGCGATAACTTGGACGTCGTTGCGGACCGGGGCTACTTTAAAGGTGAGGAAATCCTAGCATGCGAACAGGCCGGGGTTGCGGTTACGCTGCCCAAGCCGCAAACCTCGGGCGCCAAGTCGGCAGGCCGCTTTGGGAAACCTGATTTTGTCTATTTGGCCAAGGACGATGTTTATCGCTGCCCGGCCGGCGAGAAGCTGGCGCACCACTTCACCGCTGATGAAGATGGCCAGAAAATGCGGATTTACTTGACGAAGGCGTGCCGCACATGCCCGTTCAAGGATCAGTGCACAACGTCCAACGAGCGCCGCATCAAACGCTGGGAACACGAACACGTCGTCGAGGCCGCGCAGACGCGGCTCGATCAGAACCCGCAAGCCATGCGTGTGCGCCGCGAAACCGCCGAGCATCCGTTCGCTACGCTGAAGATGCGGATGGGTGCGACGCACTTTTTGATGAAGCGGTTGCCCAATGTTGCGACCGAAATGGCGCTAAATGTACTCGCCTACAACCTCACGCGCGTGATGAACATCGTCGGCGTCAAGCCGCTCCTGGTGGCAATCCGGGCGTGAAGAGCTCGTGCTGTTATGCGCCTCGTGTGACCGTTCAGGTCGCTCAGGGTGGCCCGAGCTCGCGGCCGGGTTGACTCCGGACCAAATATGCTCAGACCGTCGTGTCGAAGCGAATTGTCGCTGGTTGCGTGCAGTTTTTTGGGGAAGGAAAGGCGTTTTTACACAGCCTGGGTCATAAGCGGGAGTCGCGGTCTTGCAGCGGGATGTCTGCTTCACCCCCGAAAGCGGAAATCAGGCCACTGGGCTGCAATTGAGTCCGGGCCGACCACGTCGCGGATCAAGCCCGGCGGGGCTTTGTGCGGCGGCGGCACGCGACGACCATGCCGGCTTTTTGCGGGTCGAAGCCCCGTGGAA
>DATDBI010000106.1:0-3773 GCA_036524915.1 Lysobacter sp.
GGTCCGCTCTTTGCCGCCGCCAGTCCGTCCCCCACCTCCCCCTACGAGGCCGCTTGCCATGCAGAAACCCGCCGTCACCCTCATGGTCAAGGCCGCCCGCGCCGCCGGCAACGTGCTGCTGCGGCACATGAACAAGCTCGATGCGCTGAACGTGGTCGAGAAGGACCGGATGGACTATGCCAGTGAAGTCGACAGCCTGGCCGAGAAAGAGATCATCAAGGAATTCCGCCGCGCGACCCCTGACTACGCCATCCTCGGCGAGGAAAGCGGTCCGATCGGCAACAGCCGCTTCACGTGGGTCATCGATCCGCTCGACGGCACCAGCAACTACCTGCACGGCATCCCGCATTTCTGCGTGTCCATTGCCCTGGTCGAGAACGGCGAGCCGGTCCACGGTGTGATCTTCGATCCGCTGCGCAACGAGCTGTTCACCACCAGCCGCGGCAGTGGTGCGACCCTCAACGATCGCAAGATCCGCGTTGCCGACCGCAAGGATCTCAATGGCGCGATGCTGATCACGGGCTTCCCGCCGCGCGAGCGTGCGCGCACGAGCGCGCACCTCAAGTGCATCGACACGCTGTTGACCGAGGCCGAGGACATCCGCCGCACGGGTTCGGCCGCGCTCGATCTGGCCTATGTCGCCTGCGGTCGGGCCGACGCTTACTTCGAGGCCGGCGTGAAGCCGTGGGACATCGCTGCTGGTGCGCTGCTGGTGCGTGAGGCAGGCGGCAAGGTTGTCGACTTCCGCGGCCGCAGCACCGGTCCGATGGACACGCGCGGCCAGATGCCGCGCCAGCTGGTCGCCGGCAATCTGAAGATCTGCGATGCGCTGCAGAGCAAGATCGTCAACACGGGGTATGCGTCGGCGTTCGACTGAGGTTGCTGTGTACTGAGTCCAAAGAAGGCCGCGCATTGCGCGGCCTTCTCCGTCGAACCAAAAACAGCAGTTACGGCCTGCGTGCGAGCGCCGCCTCGTCCTTGGCCTTCGGCATCAGGTCCTGCTTGGTGACCTTCAGGAAGCCGATGGTCAGCAGCGGGCAAGCCACGAAGATCGAGGACAGCGTACCGATGATGATGCCCAGCATCTGCGACTCGGCCATGCCCTGCAGCGAACCGCCACCGTAGACATACAGCGCGACCACCGTCAGGAACGCCACGAACGACGTGATCACCGTACGCGACAGCGTCTGGTTGATCGACTTGTTGAGGATCTCCTCCGGCGAAGCGCGCATCGAACGGAAGTTCTCGCGGACCCGGTCGAACACCACGATCGTGTCGTTGATCGAGAAGCCCATCACCGACAGCACGCCGGCCAGCACGGTCAGATCGAACTCGTGCCCGCTGAGCGCGAACCAGCCCGTCACCACCACCACGTCGTGCAGCGTGGTCAACACCGCGGCGATAGCGAACTTCTTCTCGAAGCGGAACGAAATGTAGAGCAGGAAGCCGACGACCACGAAAATCAGCGCCCACAGGCCGTTGATCGCCAGGTCCTTGCCGACCTGCGGACCGACCACCTCGCTGCGCAGCACCTTTCCGGGGTTGCCCTCGAATGCCAGCGCATTCTGCACATCGCTGGCCGTGGTGCTGCCCTTGTCGCCCGCGCCGGCCGCGGCCTCCTTCGGCTGCAGACGGATCAGCAGATCATTGCCGCTGCCAAAGCTCTGCACCTGGGCGCCACCGTAACCAGCGCGATCGAGGCGCTCGCGCACCTCATCGACGTCGACGGGCTTCTCGAAGCGCATCTCGGTGACGGCGCCGCCGGTGAAGTCGAGGGCGAAGTTGAAGCCCTTGACGAACATGCCGCCGACGGCGACCAGCAGCATCGCCAGGGCGATGCCCAGCGACAGCCAGCGCAGTCGGATGAAGTTGATGTTGCTGTCGTAGGGGAAGACGTTGAACGGTTTCATCTGCTTATCTTCCCGTCAGATCCAGATCGACTTGATCTTGCGGCGGCCGCCGTAGATCAGGGTGGCAATGGCGCGCGAGACGCCCACCGCGGTGTACATCGAGGTCGCGATGCCGACGATCAGCGAGACGGCGAAGCCCTTGACGGGACCCGTGCCGAACGCGAACAGGGCGACACCGGCGAGGATGGCGGTGAGGTTGGCGTCGGCGATGGTGCCCGAAGCGCGCTCGTAGCCTTCCGCGATGGCGGTCTGCGGAGGCAGCCCCAACCTGAGTTCCTCGCGTATGCGCTCGTTGATCAGCACGTTGGCGTCGACCGACATGCCCACCGTCAGCGCGATACCGGCCAGGCCAGGCAGCGTCAGCGTGGCGCCGAACAGCGACATCACCGCGATCAGCATCAGCATGTTCAGCAGCAGCGCCAGGCAGGTGATGATGCCGAACACGCGGTAATAGAACAGGAAGAAGATCAGGGCGAACGCGAACGAGTAAGCCACCGCGGTCAGGCCGCGCTCGATGTTCTCTCGGCCCAGGCTCGGGCCGACGATGCGCTCTTCGATGAAGTCCATCGGGGCGGCCAGCGAACCCGAGCGCAGCAGCAGCGCCAGATCGGCCGCTTCCTTGGAGCTGTCCAGGCCGGTGGTCTGGAACTCCTTGCCGAACACGCCGTTGATGTTGGCCACCGAGATCACTTCCTCGTTGACCTTGGTCGTGCGCACTTCCTTGCCGTCGACCACGCGCACCTCGGGGATGCGCTCGATGTAGACCACGGCCATCGGCTTGCCGACGTGATCGGTGGTGTAGTCGAACATGCGCTGGCCGCCGACGCCGTTCAGGCGCACCGACACGGCCGGGGTACCGGTCTGCGGATCCATCATCGAGGTCGCGCCAACCAGCTGGTCGCCCGAGGCGATCACGCGCTTGTTCAGCAGCACCGGCATCGGCTTGCCGTCCGGGCCAAGCTCGCGACGGTAATAGACGCGCGCTTCCGCCGGTACGTTGCCGGTGGCGACAGCGTCATAGGCATTGCCCTCGACCACGCCGCGGTATTCCAGCGTAGCGGTGGCACCCAGGATCCGCTTGGCCTGCGCGGTGTCCTGCACGCCCGGCAGCTGGACCACAATGCGGTCGCTGCCCTGGCGCTGGATGATCGGTTCGGACACGCCCAGTGCGTTGATGCGGTTGCGCAGCGTGCCGACGTTCTGCTCGATCGCCTCCACCGCCATCCGCTGCATCTCCGCTTCCGGGATCTGCACCGACAGGGTATTGCCCTGCACTTCCAGCAGCAGGCTCGGCTGGCTCTTGGCGATTTCCACCCGCGCCTTCTCGGCGTCGGCGGCATTGGCCAGGGTGGCGATGATGCTGTTGCTGCCACGGCGTTCGACCGACTCGTAGCGCACGCGGCCATCGCGCAGGCTGACGCGCACGTCTTCGGCGGTGGCGTCCATGCGCTTGTCGAGCGCGGCCTTCTGGTCGACCTGCATCAGGAAGTGCACGCCGCCCTGGAGGTCCAGGCCCAGCAGCATCGGCTTTGCGCCGATCTTCTCGAGCCAGCTGGGAACCGTCGAAGCCAGGTTGAGGGCGACAACGTAGTTGCTGCCGAGCTTTTCGCGCAGCGCGTCGTTGGCCTTGATCTGCTGATCAGGGTTGCTCAGGCGCACCAGCAGGTTGCCGTTGTCGAGTTCGATCGACTTCGGCGTGACCCCGGCCTGCTTGAGGGTGACGCCGACCTGGGCGCTGAGCGCCGGGTCGACCTTGGCACCGCGGCTGGCCGTGACCTGCACGGAGGGATCCTGCGGATAGATGTTCGGCAACGCATACAGCGCGCTGAGCAACAGAACAACCAGGATGACGAAGTATTTCCA
>DATDBI010000107.1:0-11550 GCA_036524915.1 Lysobacter sp.
GGTGCATAGGAGGGAAGGCCGTCATGGCTGTCCGCGCTTCGCGCCGAAGCGTTGGGCGCTCGGCGGGCGGTCATGGCGGGTACCGGCGGGAGCCGGGAGGGCAAGCCTCGCGCAAGCAACAGGGTGGGTCAAGCCTGCGGGTGCCAACCAGGCCCCACTTTTCCGAATCCTCCTATTCGAATGGTCCTGGCGGTGATGCAAGCTGGACGCAACTTCCGGGGGATGCGGTTGCAGGCGTTGGAGGCGATGGCGATCGTCCGTGAGCGCCTCGTGATCGGAACCCGATTCGTCCGCCCCGGCCGGGGCGGCCGTTGCTTGCCGAGATTCGTATGAACATGTCCACCAAGCTGGCTGTCGTCGGCGCCTACGTCCTGATCGTGTCGGTGATCGTCCTCAAGCAGGGCGTCGAGAACGGCGACCATCTGATGGTCGCCGTAGGGCTGATGTCCCTGGCGGTGCAGGTGATCATCTTCCGGGTCAGGCGCCAGATCCGCCGGGTGCGGCGCTGAGCCCGGGCCGCATTCCCGCGATGTCGCGCTAACGTTCCGGGCGCTAGGCTGTCGGCTCTTCACACAGTGGGAGCAGCGACATGGCCTTCAAGCGTTTCGGCGAGGCGGTCTGGCAGGGCGACCTGCAGTCGGGCAAGGGCGCGCTGAGCACGCCGCAAAGCGGCCTGTTCGCCGACCAGAACTACTCTTTCAAAACCCGGTTCGGCGACGAGAAGGGCACCAATCCGGAGGAGCTGCTGGCTGTGGCGCACGCGGGCTGTTTTTCGATGGCGCTGTCGGCGGTTCTGGGCAAGTCCGGGTTCACCGCGGAGCGGATCGAGACGCGCGCCGAAGCAGCGATGGATCCGGGCATGGACCCGGGGCCGACCATCACCGGTGTCGAGCTGATCGTCAAAGCCAAGGTGCCGGGCATCAGCGCCGAGCAGTTCCAGCAGATCGCGGACGCGGCCAAGGCCGGGTGCGTGATCTCGCGCGCGCTGTCGGTGCCGGTGACGCTGTCGGCAACGTTGCAGGACTGACGGTCGCCAATGCAGCCCTCTGCGATCCACCATGCCGTGCTGGTGCACGGCGCGGGTGGCGGTGGCTGGGAGTGGGCTATCTGGCGCGGCGTGATGGACGCGCATGGCATCGATTGTGTCTGCATCGACCTCGCGCCATTGCCTGCTGGACTGGCCACAACCGGATTCGATGACTACCGCGACCAGGTCATGGCGGCCGTTGATGCGTTGCCGCGTCCGCGCGCGCTGATCGGTGCCAGCCTGGGTGGACTGCTGGCGGCGGCCTGTTCCGGTTCCGCCGACGCGCTGGTACTGGTCAATCCGCTGCCTCCGGCACCATGGTCGGCGCTGATTGCGCCGCGCCAGTGGCCCGAGGTGGTGCCATGGCGCCGCGATGCACGTCTGTCCTCGACCCGGCGATCGCTGGCCGATGCCGACGATGCGACCGCGTTGTTCGCTGTGCGTCGCTGGCGTGACGAGTCCGGGGCGGTTTTGAACCAGGCCCGGTCTGGGGTCGGGATCGCCACGCCGGATTGTCCCGTGCTCTGCATCGCCTCGGAACGCGACGAGGACGTACCGGCGACGGTGACCGCGCAACTGGCGGGGGCCTGGAACACCAGCCTGCTGCATCTGCTCGGCGCCAGCCATGTCGGCCCGTTGCTGGGCCGCCATGCGGTGGACGTCGCCGGCCAGGTCGTGGCGTGGCTGGCATCGTCGCCCGGTCCGGACTCAGGGCCAGTCGATCGTGCCCCGCACGACGTTGCAGATCTGGCCACCTGACCAGACTTCGCCGTCCCCATCCACGCGCAGTTGCAGACGCGCGTCGAAGCCGACTTCGCGGCCCTGGCTGACGGTGTAGGCATGACCGCCGCCGTCCCGCGGCCGGCCGGGCAGGGCACGGTTGTGGTTGAGCCACGCGGCAAGCGTCGCATTGGCCGCGCCAGAGGCGGCATCCTCGAACCGCGCCGGGGCGCCGACGAAGGCGCGCACGACCAGGTCGTAGTCGCGGCCGGCATCGGCGCGGGCGAAGGCGCACAGGCCCATGCTGGCGGTGTCCTCGGCCAGGGCGGCGATCGCGTCCCAGTCCGGGCTGGCGCCGCGCAGGGCCGACTCGCTGGACAGCTCTGCCAGCCACCAGCGCCGGCCGCCGTCCATCAGTGCCGGCGGCAGCGCCCCCAGCGCAAGTCCTGCCAGGGGCGCCTGCAGCCGCGGATCCGCCCCGTCGGCGATTTCGACCACCTGCGCCTTCGGCGTGCGAACCGCGATCGTGCGCGACGGGCCGGCGCCATCGACCGCCAGCGGCAGCAGGCCGGCCACGCCTTCCTGCAGCAGCCGGCCCGAACTGGCCTCCGCCAGGCCTGCTTCCAATACGACATGCGCGGTGCCCACGCTGGGATGCCCGGCAAACGGCACCTCGCGGCGCGGGCTGAACATGCGGATGCGGTAGCTGGCACCTGGCTGGGTCGGGGCGAAGACGAAGGTGGTCTCCGGCAGCCGCGTCCAGCGGGCGATGGCCTGCATCTGGACGTCGTCGAGGCCGTCGGTGTCGAGCACCACGGCCAGCGGGTTGCCGGCGCCAGGCCGGTCGGCAAATACATCGAGTTGAAGGTAGCGGCGAAGCGTCATTCGGCGGGGGTCCGAGGTGGTCAACAGATCAAGGCGAATCGACCGGGGCTATTCGTCTAGAATCGTCGTCTTTGTGGCGGTCGTTTCTTTCGCGCTCGGGCATCAGCCCGCGGCCGGAGCGCCATTCTAGGTTCTGTCCGGGCGCGCTGCCCGTACGGTTGCAGTCGTAATCAACTTACCAATCCTGAACATCATTCACATCCATCCTCAGAGGGCAGTTGCGGTGGCGGAAGCGAATCGCTGGGTAGTACTCAAGTTCGGCGGCACATCGGTGTCTCGCCGCAATCGTTGGGACACCATCGGACGCCTCGCCGGAAAACGCATGGCCGAGGAAGGTGTGCGCGTGCTGGTGGTGGTCTCGGCGCTGTCGGGCGTGACCAACGAGCTGCAGGCGATCGCCAATGGCGATGGCATCGAGCCGAGGATCGCCGCGCTGGTCGAACGCCATCGCGCGTTCTGTGCCGAGCTCGACCTCGATGCCGATAGCGTCCTGGGCGAGCGGCTGGCGATCCTGCAGGCACTGGCGACCGATTCGCGCGTGGCCGGTCGCACGCTCGACTGGCAGGCCGACGTGCTGGCGCAGGGCGAGCTGCTGTCGTCGACGCTGGGCGCGGCGTACCTGCGCACGCTGGGACACGACTTCGGCTGGTGCGATGCACGCCAGTGGCTCGATGCGGTGTCGCTGCCCAATGCCAGCGCCTGGTCGCAGCGCCTGTCGGTGAACTGCAGGCTCGATGGCGACGGAACTTTCAGCAAGCGTTTCTCGGCGCAGCCGGCGCCGATGCTGATCACCCAGGGCTTCATCTCCCGCCATGGCGATGGCGGCACGGCGATCCTGGGCCGCGGTGGCTCCGATACGTCTGCCGCGTACTTCGGCGCACTGCTGAAGGCGCAACGCGTGGAGATCTGGACCGACGTGCCGGGCATGTTCAGCGCCAATCCGCGCGACGTGCCCGAGGCGCGGCTGCTCACGCGCCTGCACTATGCCGAAGCACAGGAAATCGCCACCACCGGTGCCAAGGTGCTGCACCCGCGTTCGATCGCACCGTGCCGCGACGCCGGTGTGCCGATGGCGATCCTCGACACCGAGCGACCGGATCTTCCGGGCACGCGCATCGATGCCACCGCGGCGACCGTGCCGGGCGTCAAGGCGATCAGCCGCCGAAACGGCATCGTGCTGGTGTCGATGGAAAGCATCGGCATGTGGCAGCAGGTCGGCTTCCTCGCCGACGTGTTCGAGCGTTTCAAGCGCCACGGCCTGTCGATCGACCTCATCGGTTCGTCGGAAACCAACGTCACCGTCTCCCTCGATCCGAGCGAGAACCTGGTCACCACCAACGTGCTGGAAGCGCTCAGCGCCGACCTGGCCGAGGTGTGCCGGGTCAAGGTGATCGCGCCGTGTGCCGCGATCACCCTGGTCGGTCGCGGCATGCGCTCGCTGCTGCATCGCCTGTCCGACATCTGGGCGACGTTCGGGCGCGAGCGCGTGCATCTGATCTCGCAGTCGTCCAACGACCTCAACCTGACGTTTGTCATCGACGAGGCCGATGCCGATGGCCTGCTGCCGCACCTGCACGCCGAGCTGATCCGCTCGCGCGCGATGCCGGTGCGCGATGCCAGTGTGTTCGGCCCGAGCTGGCGCGAGATCGCGCACGGCAAGCCGCAGCGCATTCCAGCATGGTGGCGCGGTCGCCGCGAGCAGCTGCTCGCGCTGGCCGCGCACGGCACGCCGCGCTACGTCTACGACCTGGCGACCGTGCGCGAACGCGCCCGTTCGCTGACGTCGTCGGTCGCGGTCGATCGCTGCTTCTACGCCATCAAGGCGAATCCACATCCGGCGATCCTCAAGGCCATCGCTGGCGAAGGTTTCGGCCTGGAGTGCGTGTCGCAGGGTGAGTTCGAGCACGTGTTCTGCGCGCTGCCCGATTTCGCACCGGGTCGCGTGCTGTTCACGCCGAGCTTCGCACCGCGGCGCGAGTACGAGGCGGCGTTCGAGCGCGGGATCATCGTCACTCTCGACAACATCGAGGCGCTGCAGCGCTGGCCGGAAGTGTTCCGCGGCCGCACGATCTGGCTGCGGATCGACCTGGGCCATGGCGAAGGCCATCACGAGAAGGTCCGCACCGGCGGTGTCGCCGCCAAGTTCGGCCTGCCGATGACGCGCTTCGATGCCTTCATCGAGGAGGCGCGCAAGCTTGGTGTGCGTATCAGCGGCCTGCATGCGCACCTGGGCAGCGGCATCGAGGATCCGCAGCACTGGCGCGGTGTGTACGCACACCTGGCCGGCCTGGCCGACAGCGTCGGCACGATCGAGACGATCGACATCGGCGGTGGCCTGCCGATCCCGTACACGCCGGAGTCGCCCGAGTTCGACCTGGCGATGTGGCGTGCGGGCCTGGAGGAGATCAAGTCGGCCTATCCGCGTTACGGCCTGGTGATCGAGCCCGGACGCTACCTGGTGGCCGAGAGCGGCGCACTGCTGCTGGCCGTGACCCAGGTGATCGAGAAGGACGGCGTGCTGCGCATCGGTTGCGATGCCGGCATGAACGCGCTGATGCGCCCGGCCATGTACGAGGCCTACCACGGCATCTTCAACCTGAGCCGCCTCGACGATGGCGAGACCGCAACGTTCGATGTCGTCGGGCCGGTCTGCGAAAGCAGCGACGTGCTCGGCCGCGGCCGCACGCTGCCGGTCGACACCACCGAAGATGACGTGATGCTGGTCGCCGACGCCGGTGCCTACGGCATGGCAATGGCCAATACCTACAACCTGCGGGCACTGCCGGCAGAGGAAGTAATCGAATGAGTGAGTGGAAATTCAAACGCGACGCCATCCGCGCGTTCCGGTTCGTGCGCTGCGGGTTCGACGCGCAGACCGGAATCGCGCAGCTGGTATACGCCTTCGACGACGGCCCGGAACTGATCGAGACCGTGACCGTGCCCGGCGCGCCGTTCGTGCTCGACGGCGAGCGCGCCGCGGCGGTCGAGCGCGCGCTGCGCCTGCTGCACCTGTTCACCGGCGTCAGCTATTACAAGGCAGCGGTGCCCGAACAGATCCTGATCGACAGCTACGACATCGATGCCGACACCGCGGCGCTGCTGGAGCTGCTGTACGTCAATGGCCTGGGCGAGTTCGCCTACCGCAACGGCCTGAACCTGCACGGCAGGATCAAGTTCCCGGTGAAGGCCGAAGCAGGGGCGGATGCCCCCGCCCTTGGCCTCAGGCACCACGCCCTGGTCGCCATCGGCGGCGGCAAGGATTCGCTGGTCAGCATCGAGGCGCTGCGTGCGCTGGGCGTCGAGCAGACCGTGACCTGGATCGGCGGATCGCAGCTGATCCGCGCCTGCGCCGAACGCACGGGCCTGCCGACGTTCAACATCGGCCGTTCGCTGGCGCCGCAGCTGTTCGACTACAACCGCGAAGGGGCCTGGAACGGCCACATTCCGGTGACCGCGATCAACTCGATGATCATGCTGTTTGCCGCGCTGCTGCTGGGCGTCGACCAGGTGGTGTTTTCCAATGAGCGCTCGGCCAGCTACGGCAGCCTGATCGAGGGCACCGGCGAGGTGAATCACCAGTGGTCGAAGGGCTGGGCTTGCGAGTCGGCCATCGGCGACCACGTGCAGCGCCATATCGCTGCCGACCTGCATTACTACTCGCTGCTGCGTCCGCTCAGCGAACTCGCGGTGGCACGCCAGTTCACCCGCACCGACCGCTACGATGCCCACTTCAGCAGCTGCAACCGCAATTTCCATATCCTCGGCGAGCGCCCGGCCAATCGCTGGTGCGGCGTCTGCCCGAAGTGCCATTTCGTGTTCCTGGCGCTGGCGCCGTTCATGCCCAAGCCGCGACTGGTGGGCATCTTCGGCCGCAACCTGCTCGACGACACCGCGCAAACGGCCGGCTACGACGCACTGCTCGAGTACCAGGACCACAAGCCGTTCGAGTGCGTGGGCGAGGGCCGCGAATCGCGCGCCGCGATGGCCGCGCTGACCGTTCGCCCGGAATGGCGTGAGGACGCGCTGGTCGAGCGCTTCGCCACCGAGATCCGTCCGCAGCTGGACGCGGACGATCTGCGCATCGAGCCGCTGCTGGTGATCGACGACGAGCAGCGCATTCCGCCTGCCCTGTGGGAACGCCTGCGTGCGCATCTCGCAGCTTGAAGGTCGCAAGGTCGCGTTGTGGGGCTGGGGCCGCGAAGGCCGCGCGGCCTATCACGCGATCCGCTCGCGCCTGCCACGGCAGGCGCTGACGCTGTTCTGCTCGCGCGATGAGGCCAACGAGGTTGCGGCGCTTTCCGATCCGGACCTGGCTGTCGAGAACGACGCCAGCGCGGAGCGGCTTTCGGCCTTCGATGTGGTGGTGAAGTCGCCGGGCATCAGTCCCTACGGGGTTGAAGCATCCGCCGCCGCGGCGCGTGGCACCCGCTTCATCGGCGGCACCGCGTTGTGGTTCGGCGAGCACGCTGGCAGCGACGGTGTCGTCCCTCGCTCCATCTGCGTGACCGGCACCAAGGGAAAGAGCACGACCACGGCGCTGCTGGCGCACCTGCTGCGCAGTGGCGGCCATGTCACTGCGCTGGCGGGCAACATCGGCATGCCGCTGCTCGAGGCGCTCGATCCGCAGCAGGCGCCGCGGTTCTGGGCCATCGAGCTGTCGAGTTACCAGACCGGCGACGTCGCCGCGAGTGGGGCGCACCCGCAGGTCGCGGTGGTTCTGAACGTGTTTCCGGAGCATCTGGACTGGCACGGCTCGCACGAGCGCTATGTCGAGGACAAGCTGCGCCTGCTGACCGGGGCCGCCCCTTCCATCGCCGTGCTCAATGCCAACGATCCGCGCCTGCTTGCGGCCGGGGATACCGCCCATCGCGACGCCGGCACGGACGTGCGCTGGTTTGGCGGCCGCGATGGCTGGCACCTGCGCGGGGACGCGCTGTACCGCGGCGACATCCGGGTGATGGATACGCGCAGCTTGCCGCTGCCGGGGCGCCACAACCGCGGCAACCTGTGCGCCGTGCTCACCGCGATCGAAGCGCTTGGCCTCGATGCGGTGGCACTTGCCCCGCATGCCATGGATTTCCAGCCGCTGCCGCATCGACTACAAGCGATCGGAACGCGCGACGGCATCACGTACGTCAACGACTCCATCAGCACCACGCCGCACGCCAGCCTGGCCGCGCTCGAGTGTTTCGGCGATCGCCGGGTAGCGCTGCTCGTCGGCGGCCACGACCGCGGCCTGCCGTGGGAAGAGTTCGCCGACGCGATGCGCACCCAGGCGCCAGCGGCGGTGATCACGATGGGTCAGAACGGCCCACGCATCCATGCGTTGCTGGCGACCGTTGCAGCCGACGCAGGCTTCCATCTCAGTGCAGCGGCCGATCTTGCCGATGCCCTCGCGCAGGCGCGGGCGTTGCTCGGTGATGAGGGCGTGATCCTGCTTTCGCCGGGTGCTCCGAGTTTCGGCCCCTATCGGGACTACGTTGCCCGCGGTCGCCATTTTGCCGAGCTGGCCGGATTCGATCCGGACATGATCAGCGCGATACCGGGCATCGGCATCGCCTGAACCTCCGACGGCAGGACGTCACTCGCCGGGAGTCGGACGCTTCAGGACTTCACGCGGCAAGTACGGCCGCGGGTTAGGCTCGCGCGCAGTCGCCAACCATCGCAAGGGGAACCACGACATGCAACGCCTGATGCTTGCTGCAGTCCTGTCGCTGTGCGCGCTGCCGGCCATGGCGGCGATGGTCGAGAAGCCGGTTGACTGGACGATCGGCAAGGACACGTTCACCGGCGTCCTCGTCTACGACGGCACCAATGCGATCAAGCGCCCGGGCCTGGTGATGGTGCCGAACTGGAAGGGCATCAACCCTGCCGCGATCGAGAAGGCCAGGCAGATTGCCGGCGATGACTATGTCGTGCTGGTGGCTGACGTCTATGGCAGCAAGGTCCGGCCGACGACCGACGAAGAGGCCGGCAAGGTCGCCGTGCCGCTGCGTGAGGATCGCACGACCCTGCGCGCGCGCGTCGAGAAATCCGTGGCCGTGCTGAAGGCCCAGGCCGGCAAGGTGCCGCTCGATGCCAGTCGGATTGGCGCGCTCGGTTTCTGCTTTGGCGGAACCACCGCACTCGAACTGGTTCGTGGCGGCAGCGAGCTGGCCGGCGTGGTCAGCCTGCACGGTGCATTGTCGACGCCGGCACCCACCAGGGACGATGGCGCCCGCACGCCTGTGCTGGTGCTCAACGGCGCCGACGACCGCAGCGTCACGGACGAGGACATCGCCGCGTTCGAGAAAGAGATGGATGCCGCCGGCGCCGACTGGCAGTTCGTCAATTTCAGTGGCGCGGTGCATTGCTTCGCAGAGCCCGAGGCCAACAACCCACCGGGTTGCGTCTACAACGAGCGGGCCGCCAAGCGCGCGTACGAGATGATGTTCGACTTCTTCCGCGAGCGCTTCGCGACGAAGTAACGGCGTAGGAGCCAGCTTGCTGGCGATCCACGGTCGTCATCCATCGGATTTGGCAGGTCGCCAGCTCCTGCGGGCCAGCCGTCCGTTCAGTGGTCGCGGCTCACTGCGTACCGCGCCAGTCCACGCAGTGCCGCCGTGTAGTCGTTGTCCTGGAGGCCATCGAGCGCGCGCTCGGCGGCTCGCGCATATTCGGCCGCACGGCCGCGGCTGTAGTCGAGCCCGCCGCTGGCGTGGATCGCCGCCAGCACTTCAGGCAATGCGCCCGTATCGCCTTGTTCGATGGCGGCGCGCAGCAGCGCACGGGTGGCCTCGTCGCTGTGGGCGATCGCATGGATCAACGGCAATGTTGCCTTGCCCTCGGCCAGGTCGTCGCCGAGGTTCTTGCCGAGTGTCTGCGCATCGGAAGCGTAGTCGAGGACGTCGTCGGCGATCTGGAAGGCGTAGCCCAGGTTGAGACCGTACTCGTGCATGGCGTCGCAGGTCGCGTCATCGGCATCGCACAGCAGCGCGCCCAGGCGCGTTGCGGCCGCGAAGAGCACCGCTGTCTTGCGCTCGATCACGCGCAGATAGGCGGCCTCGTCGGTGTCCGGGTTGCGCACGTGCAACAACTGCAACACTTCGCCTTCGGCGATGCGGTTGGTGGTGTCGGCGAGGATCTGCATCACCGGCATGCGCTCCAGTTCGACCATCAACTGGAAGCTGCGCGAATACAGGAAGTCGCCCACCAGCACGCTGGCGGCGTTGCCCCACACCGCATTGGCGGTGCGGCGACCACGGCGCAGGTCCGATTCGTCGACCACGTCGTCATGCAACAGGGTCGCGGTGTGGATGAACTCGACGACGGCCGCCAGCTGGTGGGCATCGGCGTCGATTCCGCGGTTGTCGCGGCCGCCCAGGGCCCCCGTCGCCAGCAGCAACAGCATCGGTCGCAGCCGCTTTCCACCGGCACCGACGATGTACTCGGCGACCTGGTTGATCAGTACCACGTCCGAGGCGAGCCTGCGCCGTATCAGCGCATCCACCGCCGCCATGTCCTCGCGGGCCAGGGCCTGGATGGCGACCAGGTCGGGGACGGCCAGGAGCGTGGGGCTGGGTTGCATGGGCGGACCGTGTCGGTTGGTTGCGGGATTATAAGGGGCAGGCCAGTCAGTCCGAGGCGCACGTGCATTTGCCGCCTTGCAAGGTCAGGCCTTTCGGACTCTGTGGGATCGCGCTGAGGTCGCGGCCAGTTTCAGACGATTCTCATGTCTGGCCGGTGGCCTGGCGGCCAGTCTGCAACGTCTGGAGCGCGTGATCGCTGCTGCTCCGTCATTCGGGCCCCGCGAGGTATCGAGATGCACGATCACAAAGGCAATCCCGCCGCCGCACTGCTTCCCCACGGGTTCCCGCCGCGCGGAACTTCGCCACGGGTGACCTTGCCGCCGTGGCCTGGTCGGCGATTCGTCGACCTGGTTGCCGACAGCCTGCGCGAGGTCGCCAGGCGTGACGGCGATGCCATGTACCGGCTGATGGCCAATGCGGTTGTCCAGCACCTGGCGGCGGATGTGCAGTGCGGCGTTTCCCGGCGATCGGTGGAAGACGCGCTGGACGGCGTGCTGAGCCTTATTTCGGGGGAGCTGCAGCACCAGGTGGCTCGCTCAGGCGCGACAGCCCGGCCGCCGATGGCGTGAGCCGTGTCCGCCACCGTTGCCACAGGGGGCGCCGCGATCCGGCCCCGGAATCTTCAGTTGCTCGAAAGGATGCAGTCATGGACGACCGCAGGAATTCCACGTCAACCGACCAACGCATGAGGGCCGATGCCCTCGCCATACCTCCGGGTGTGGAATCCGACCCGGCCGCTTTCGAGATCCTCCGGTTATGGGTGGCCAACGGCCGCCTGTCCATGAACCTTCGCGGCGATATCGAAGGCGAAGCAGAGGATTTCGGCATGCTCCTGGCCGATCTGTTCAGTCACGCCTGCTGCAAGTACGCACAGCGCAGCAGCCGGCCGCTGATGGAGTGCCGGGAGGGCATGCTCCTGGGGTTCCTGCAGCACACCCATTCCCGCATCCGTTGCGGTGGCGTTTCCGAGCATTGAGGGGGCGCCCGTTGAGCCGCCGGGCCCGCTGGCGGCCGGCCCGACAGGACGGGCCGGCTCCCGGTGGCCGCCCATGGGCCGGTCCCGGATACCTCGCGGGCGCCGCTGCTGGCCCCTTTGGCTGACTGTTGTGCATCCCCCGGCGGGCAGTCCAGCCTGCAAAGGCGACTGCTATGATGGCCACCGATCCGGCGGCCCCCGACCCACGCGGTTGGCGCCCGCCGGCGCAACCAATTGATAGTGAATCCAGACGAGAGGGCACGCATACCCATGGCACGTGGCATCAACAAGGTGATCCTGGTCGGCAACCTCGGTGACGATCCGGAAACCAAGTACACCCAGGGCGGCATGGCCGTGACCAAGGCCCGCCTGGC
>DATDBI010000108.1:0-3728 GCA_036524915.1 Lysobacter sp.
CAGATGCTCCTTGAGGCGCGCGGCCTGCGTGCCCTTGCCGGAACCGGGCGCGCCCAGAAGTACCAATCGCATCAACATCACTCCTAGAACGGGAAAATTTCTTCGTGGCCCGTCGCGGCTGCGCGGCCTGACAGCATCGGCACGGGCGGCCCGGCCATCGGGCGGCTGCCCGCGGCGGCGCTACACTCGCTCACGACCCAGCCCCGCCGGGCAAATATTGCGGGCAGCTTACCGCATCCCGGCCTGGTCC
The DNA here is from genome assembly GCA_036524915.1 of Lysobacter sp. Taxonomy (GTDB): domain Bacteria; phylum Pseudomonadota; class Gammaproteobacteria; order Xanthomonadales; family Xanthomonadaceae; genus Lysobacter_J. The sequence goes on from DATDBI010000108.1 coordinate 251, forward strand.
TGTCCCCACATCCCAGGAATGGACATGCCCTCCGGAACCCTGCTTTACGCGCAATCTGGCGGTGTCACCGCTGTCATCAACGCCACCGCCGCTGGCGTCATCGAAACCGCCCGGGCCCGCAAGGTCAAAGTACTGGCCGCCCGCAACGGCATCCTCGGCGCCCTGCGCGAGGAGCTGATCGATACGTCCCGTGAGTCGGCGGCCGCGATCCGGGCACTGGCCCATACCCCTGGCGGGGCCTTCGGCTCGTGCCGGGTCAAGCTCAAGTCACTGGAGCAGGACCGCGCCCGCTACGAGCGTCTGCTCGATGTGTTCCGGGCTCACGACGTGCGCTGGTTCCTCTACAACGGCGGCAACGACTCGGCCGACACCGCCCTCAAGGTTTCGCAGCTGGCCGCCGAATTCGGCTACCCGCTGACCTGCGTGGGCGTGCCCAAGACGGTCGACAACGACCTGGCCGTCACCGACTGCTGCCCCGGCTTCGGCTCGGCTGCCAAGTTCACCGCGGTGTCGGTGCGCGAATGCGCGCTCGACGTCGCCGCCATGGCCGACACCTCGACCAAGGTGTTCGTGTACGAGGCGATGGGGCGCCACGCCGGCTGGCTCGCTGCCGCGGCCGGACTGGCCGGACAAGGCGCCGATGACGCGCCGCACCTGATCCTGTTCCCGGAGCGGCCGTACAACGAGGCGGATTTCTTCGCGAAGGTGAAAGCCACCGTCGAGCGTGTCGGCTATTGCGTCGTCGTTGCCAGCGAAGGCATCCAGACCGCCGACGGCCGCTTCGTCGCCGATGCCGGCGGCGGCAAGGATTCCTTCGGCCACACCCAGCTCGGCGGTGTCGCCTCCTTCCTTGCAGGACGGGTCAAGGATTCGCTGGGGTACAAGGTGCACTGGGCGCTGCCGGATTACCTGCAGCGTTCGGCGCGGCACCTGGCTTCGAAGACCGATCTCGAGCAGGCGCAGGCGGTCGGACGCAAGGCGGTCGAGTACGCGCTCAAGGGCATGAACTCGGTGATGCCGGTGATCGTGCGCAGCAGCGATTCGCCGTACCGCTGGAAGATCGAGGCCGCACCGCTGTCGAAGGTCGCCAACCACGAGAAGAAGATGCCGGCGGGGTTCATCCGCAAGGACGGCTACGGCATCACGGCCGCGGCGCGCCGCTATCTCGAACCGTTGATCCGTGGCGAGGCACCGCCGCCGTACGGACGCGATGGCATTCCGAAGTACGTGACGCTGAAGAATGTCGCGGTGAGGCAGAAGCTCCCCCCCTTGGCAACGTGATCGCGCTCCACTAGCCTGCATGGACCACACGCTGCGGGGGGCAGCATGGTTCCAAGATACTGGGTGCTGGTGGCCGCAATGGCCATCGGCAACGCTTGCGCGCAGACGCCCGTTGCCAGCGAGCACGGCGACAACCACACCGAACCGGCCACTGCGAATCAGGCAGGGGCTGGCGTTGCCGTGACATCGACTGCGGTCGACACGCCCGCATGCCGCGCGCTGTGCGCAGGCAGCGCGGTCGAACTGGAAATCGCCGAGCCGATCAGTTCCGCTCGCCACAAGAACGGCGATCGCTTCGCGCTGCGCCTGGTCACGCCATTGACGGCCGACAGCGTCGAGTACGCACAGGCAGGCACCACCGGGGCAGGCGACGTCGTGCACGCATCGCCTTCGCGCGGCGGCGGCAAGCCGGGCGAACTGCTGCTGGCTGCCCGTTACCTGGAGTTGCCCGATGGCCGCCGCATTGCATTGCGCGCGATGAAACTCAGCGCGCGCGGCAAGGACACGGCGAACGCCGCGCTGGCGACGGCGATGGTGATAGGTCCGTTCGCAATGTTCGTGCACGGCGGCGAGATCGAGATCCCCGCAGGCACGCGGGCGACGGCAAAGCTGGCGCAGGACATTGCGCTGGCGGCATCCGGTCCGATCGGCGGTCTCGCGCCGCCGGAAGCGTCTCCGGCGAACTCGCCCCTGACTGACTCAACGGGCGGCGCCACCGATGGCGACGCATCGCACCCTACCCCACGCCAAACCGAGGTGCCGGAAGGCACCGTTTCCCAACCGTAGGAGTTGCTCGAATGCGTTCCAAGATTTCCCGCTCGATCCTGTTGTCGCTGCTGGTCATCCCGGCGTTTGCCATGGCTCAGGAAGCAGGCACCGCCACCACCGCCGGTGCATCCACCGAGGCGGTTGCTGTCGGCAACAAGCTGGTGTCCGCCGCGCCGCAGGACAAGGCGCAGATCGTGTTCTTCCGTGAGTCGAAGTTCGTCGGCGCCGCGATCGGCTTCAAGGTCCGCGAAGGCGATGCCGAACTGGGCAAGCTGCGCAGCGGCAAGTACTTCGTGACGACGGTCGAACCGGGCAAGCACGAGTACAACGTGCATGGCGAAACCAAGGACGTGCTGACCATCGAAGTCGAGGCCGGCGAAACCTACTACGTGCTCGGTTCGCTGGGCATGGGCATCGTTGCCGGACGCCCGAACCTGTCGCCGTCGGACGAGGCCACCTTCGTGTCGATGTCGGGCAAGCTCAAGCTCGCCAACTGATCACAGGCAAGGCAGCGAAAGGGCCGCGCAAGCGGCCCTTTTTCTGTTTGCGGGCTAGCGGCAGGGCGTGCCTTCGACCGCCATCTGCGCGGCGAACATCGTCACCGCCGCGACCTGCCCTGACTGCGCCTGCTGGCGCGCCTCCTCGAGATAGATTCGCGAGCGCCCCTGGGCATCGAGTTGCGGCGGCGCGACTGCGGCCGGCTTGCGCCACACCCTGACCACCGCGAACTGCGTGCCGCAGGCCGCGCTCGGCACCCGGATCAGATCATTGAGCTTCCAGCCCGCCTTCTCCGACGGCTTGGCCTTGGCGGCATCGACAAAACGCGCGCGCGGCTGGCAGGTCTCGCTGGTGCGGACCACCGCGAACGCGTAGGGATCGGCGGCCTGGCCGGTGAACATGCCCTCCAGGCGCGCGCACGCTTCCGGAATCTGCCGCAGCGTGTGCACCGCATTGAGCGCCTGGGGCCGGGCCGGCTCGCGGGTGATCTCGGGCTTTGGCTCGGACTTGGGGCTGGCGGCGAGCGCGGATGTCGCGACGGTGGCGGCAATCGAGGCCACGGCGATGGCGGCGGCAAAGTGCAGGATGGGCAACGGTCGCATGGGAGGGGCAGACCCCTTGGTGGCAGGGTCTGAAGGCTGGCACGGATGCGCTGAACGAGGGATTCACGCTGCGACAGGGGTCACAGCCACGAGCCATGCGGTCGCTCGCCATGCCTGCCTGTGAGGTGCGATTCGCGCAGTGTCTGTGCGATAGTCGGACCGTTGCGGCGGTGGCCCCACGGCCCGTGCAGCACTACAACTCAAGGCGATCGACTCGAAATTCCTGATGCGTCCACTCTTAAGGGGAGGGGTTCATGCTGGAGCAGTACGGTTTGGCATTGGCGCTGGTTTGCGCCGTCATCGCGATCCTTTACGGGATCATTTCCGCG
>DATDBI010000109.1:0-17976 GCA_036524915.1 Lysobacter sp.
GGAACGTTGACGATGGTTTCCGGGGATCGGCTGGATGCCGATCAGGGGAACCGAAGTGAAAGCCGTAATTCGCGCCAATCTCGTGCAGGGCGTCAATCTGACGCCGCAACTCCTGCAATCGATCCGGTTGCTGCAGCTCAATTCGCTGCAACTGGAACAGGAACTGCGCCAGACGCTTGACCGCAACCCGTTGCTGGAACAGGAAGAAGCCGCCGACGACAGCGAGCCGGCCGGCGAAGCCGACAGCGCCAGTCTCGACATGGCGGCCTGGGACGAACTTCCCGAACCGGCCTTCCTGTCGGGCGGTGGCATCGCCGGCGCAGATGCCGACGACGCGACCATGCGCATGGCCGCGCAGGGCTCCAGCGACCCGCGTGTACGCCTGCTCGAACAGCTCGCCCTGCACTGGAACGCCCGCGACCTGGAACTGGCCGCCTGGTGGCTGGACCACTGCGACGACCGGGGCTACTTGGAGCAACCCGTTTCCGAACTCATCGCGCTCGGCGCCCTGACCTTTCCGCGCCAGGCCGACGACCTCGAAGTGGTCCGTCAGCGCCTGTTGAACGGCGACTGGCCGGGCATGGCGGCCGCCGACGCCGGCGAATGCCTGCAGGCGCAACTCGCGCAGCAGCCCAGCGGCGCCCTGCGCAGCCTCGCCATGCGCATCCTCCGCGATCACCTGCACCTGTTGGCCGCGCACGACGATGCCGCGCTGGCCGCCGCGCTGGGCGAGGCACCCGAATCCATACGCGCCGCGATCGCGCTGATCCTGACGCTGCGCGCGCATCCCATCGAAACCCCGGCCGAAGCCGAGGCGGCGCACATCGTGCCGGACGTCCTGGTCTGGCACGCTGGCGGTAGCTGGCGCGTCGCGCTCAACCAGCGCACCGCGCCGCGCGTCCGCATCGCCCCGCATTGCGAGCGTGCGCTGACCGGCAGTGGCAACGGCGGCAACGCTGGCAGCCACACCGTGCTGCGTGGCCTGCTCGACGAAGCCCGCTGGCTCGTGCGCGGCCTGGCCATGCGCAATGACACCCTGCTGCGCACCGCCCAGGTGCTGATCGAACGCCAGCGCGCCTTCCTCGATCGCGGTGAAGAAGCCATCGTGCCGCTCACCCTCAACGAAGTTGCCGAGGCGATCGGCATGCACGAATCCACGGTGTCGCGCATCGTCAACGGCAAGTTCATCCAGACGCCGCGCGGCACGTTCGAACTCAAGCGCCTGTTCGCGGTGCGGCTGGAGGGCGCGGACGTCGCCGGCAGCGCAGTGCGGGCCATGGTCAAGCGGTTGATCGAGTCCGAGCCGGCCACCGCGCCGCTGGCCGACGATGTCATCGCCGGCCTGCTGGCACGCCAGGGCGTGCGCGTTGCCCGCCGGACCGTCGCCAAATACCGCGATCAGCTGTCGATCGGCCCGGCCCGCGCGCGTCAGCGCATGCCCGCCCGCGCGATGGCGAGCTGAAAGGAATGAATGACATGCGCCAACTGAATGTACTGCTCGTCGACGATCATGCCGGCTTCATCTCCGCGGCGATGCGAAGCCTGCGCCGCCTGGACTGGCTGCACGTGGTCGGCACGGCCGGCAACGGCATTGAAGCGATTGCCCAGTGCGAGACGCTGCGCCCGGATGCGGTGCTGATGGACCTGGCCATGCCCGAAATGGGCGGACTGCAGGCGACGCGCCTGATCAAGGCCCAGGACAACCCGCCCTACATCGTGATCGCCAGCCACTTCGACGACGGCGAACACCGCGAGCATGCGCTGCGTGCCGGCGCCGACGCGTTCGTCAGCAAACTGGCGTACCTGCACGACGTGGTGCCGCTGCTCGAGACGCTGCACGCCACTTCGAGCCTGGTGAGCGCGTCGGGAGATGCGGCATGAGCGAGTCGCGCATCCTCGTCCTCGACCACGACCTGGAACGCGCCGAGCGCGTTTCCACCCTGCTCGAGTTCATGGACTTCAGCCCGCGCATCGTCCTCGATGCGGCCGACATCGACTTGACGCGCGCCCGCGGCAGCGACTGGGTCGCCGTGATTCTTGGCGATGTTGGCGATGGTGCGAGCTGGCAGGCGTTCGCCGGCTGGCTGGCGAAGCAGTCGCTGCATCCGCCCGTGCTGGAGCTGCCCGGCCATGCCGCCGACGCCGGCTGGCGCGCGGCGCTGCATCCGCAGACCGTGTGGCCCCTGCACTACCCGATCCGTCGCACCGAGCTGCAGGAAGCGCTGCGCCGGGCCAGCCTGAAGCGCCTCGACGAGGATGCCCGCCTCGACATCCCCAAGGTCGGCCCGACCGGCCGCAGCGGCGGCGTGATGCAGCTCAACCGCATGATCGACCAGGTCGCCCCGCACGACACCACCGTGCTGGTGCTGGGCGAGTCCGGCACGGGCAAGGAAGTCGCAGCACGCGCCATCCACGCCCGTTCGGCGCGTCGCGACAAGCCGTTCGTGGCGATCAACTGCGGCGCGATTCCGCCGGACCTGCTCGAGAGCGAGCTGTTCGGCCACGAGAAAGGTGCCTTCACCGGCGCATTGACCCAGCGCAAGGGCCGTTTCGAGATGGCCGAGGGCGGCACGCTGCTGCTCGACGAAATCGGCGACATGAGCCTGCCGATGCAGGTCAAGCTGTTGCGCGTGCTGCAGGAGCGTTGCTTCGAGCGCGTCGGTGGCAACGAGACGCGGCGCTGCGACGTGCGCGTCGTCGCGGCGACCCACCGCAATCTCGAAGACCAGATCGCCAAGGGCAACTTCCGCGAGGACCTGTTCTACCGGCTCAACGTGTTTCCGATCGAGATGCCGGCGCTGCGTGAACGCAGCGAAGACCTGCCCGATCTCATCGCCGCAATCGCCCAGCAGCTCAGCGACAGCGGTCGCGGCCGGGTCAAGCTGGCCGACGACGCGGTGTCGGCACTGCGTCACTACGCCTGGCCGGGCAACGTCCGCGAGCTGAGCAACCTGCTAGAGCGCCTGGCGGTGCTGCACCCGGGCGGCACCGTTCGCGCCTCCGACCTGCCCGCGCGTTACCGCGCCGCGCTGCCGCCGGGCGAGATGTTCGAAGCGCCGCCGACGCCGACCCGGATCGCAGCGCCGATGGCTGCCCCCGCTGCGATCGCCAGCATCGGCCAGCCCGTGGCCATCGATCCCAGTCAGCTGTCGCCCACCGCGACGCTGCCGCCGCAGGGCATCGACCTGCGCGGGCATATCGCCGGCATCGAACTGGAACTGATCCGCGCCGCGTTGAGCCAGTCCGGCGGTGTGGTCGCACATGCCGCGCCCCTGCTCGGCCTGCGCCGCACCACGCTGGTGGAAAAGCTGCGCAAGTACGGCATCGATCGCGAGACGGCCGACGTCGCCGGAGACCAGGCGGCGGGGTTCTGACGGCGGTCATGACGACGGGATCCTGGCGCCGCTCTGGCACGCGCCTTGCCTAGTCACTGCAAGACCGTTTGGCAGCGACTGACCCGATGACCGACGCCATTTCATCGATCCTTTCCCAGATCCGCGCGCACGAGATGCGCTCGCGCGGAACGCTGGCCGATGCGCCGATCGGCAATGAGATCGGGATTGGCAATGGCAAAGCACCTGTCGCTGGCAGCAACTCGGCCCCCGGCTTCCAGCAGACGCTGTCGAACGCGATCGACAAGGTCAGCCAGACCCAGGCCAACGCGAGCAACCTGCAGCAGGCATTCGAACTGGGCGACCCACGGGCCGACCTGGCACGCGTGATGGTCGCGATGCAGCAGTCGCAGGTCGCATTTCGCGCAACCGTCGAAGTGCGCAACCGCCTGGTGCAGGCCTACCAGGACGTCATGAACATGCCGGTCTGAGCCTGACCCGGCCACCTGATCGGCCTCAATCGCCTTCCCGCCACCACCTCTCAGCAGCAGACCCGCAACGATGAGCGTGATCGCACTTCCCCAAGGCACCGCCGGCAACCTGCGCGACCTGCGTCGCCTGCAGGACATCCCCGCCGTGCGTCAGCTCGGCGTCTTCGCGCTGGTCGCCGCCGCCATCGCGCTGGGCCTGTGGCTGTTCTTCTGGACGCAGAAGCCCGACTACGTGCCGGTGTTCGCCGGCCTCGACGCCAAGGCCACGGGCGAGGCGTCCGACCTGCTGCGAACCGCGCAGATACCGTTCCGTATCGACCCGGGCAGCGGCGCACTGGCCGTGCCGACCGAACAGCTTGGCGCGGCCAAGATGGCGCTGGCATCGGCCGGACTGCCTGCCGACAACAGCGCCGGCTTCGAGTCGATGCAGGGCGACCAGGGCTTCGGTACCAGCCAGTTCATCGAGACCGCGCGCTACCAGCACGCGCTGGAGATCGAGCTGGCCCGCACCATCGGCAACCTGCGCCCGGTGCGCGAGGCACGCGTCCATCTCGCGCTGCCCAAGCCCAGCGCCTTCACCCGCCAGAACGAACCGGCCAGCGCGTCGGTCGTGCTGCAGTTGCAGACCGGCAGCACCCTCGAGCGCGGCCAGGTCGATGCCATCGTGCACCTGGTTGCGTCGAGCATCGCCGACCTTCCGCCCGAGCGCGTCACCGTGGTCGACCAGTTCGGCCGCATGCTCTCCAACGCCGATCCCGACAGCGACGATGCGATCGGCGCCAAGCAGTTCGAGCAGCAGCACCGGCAGGAATCGGTCTACGTGCAGCGCATCCAGGAGCTGCTCGAACCAATGACGGGGCCGGGCCGCGTCAGCGCTCAGGTCAGCGTAGACATGGACTTCGCCCAGACCGAGCAGGCCAGCGAACGCTATGGCCCGCAGACCGCAATGGTGCGAAGCGAGCAGATCTCCGAATCGGGCAACCTCGGTGGCGCGTCCGCGCCGGCCCAGGGCGTCCCGGGCAGCGTCAGCAACACGCCGACCGCGGCGAACACCGTCGGTGCCGCCGCAGGCCCGGTTGCCGCAGCAGCACCCGCCCCTGCCCCGGCGGCGGCCAGCGTTGCACCGGCACAGACCGGCCCCGGCAGCCGCAGCTCGGTGCGCAACTACGAGCTCGACCGCACGCTCACCCATACCCGCCAGGCACCGGGTCGAATCCGCCGCGTCACCGCCGCGGTGCTGGTCGACAACGTCGCCGCTGCCGCCACCGAAGCCGGCAAGCCAGGCAAGCCGCGCGCACTCAGCGCCGCCGATCTGCAGCGCATCGAAACACTGGTACAGCAGGCCATCGGGTTTGACGCGACGCGCGGCGACGTGGTGTCGGTGGTCAACGCGCCCTTCGCCCGCGAAGCCCCCGACACCGGCAAGGACGGCCCGCCGATCTGGCAGAACCCACGGGCGCGCGACCTGCTGCGCACCGTGCTCGGTGGCCTCGCGGTGCTGCTGCTGATCTTCACCGTGCTGCGCCCGGCGCTGCGCCAGTTGATCGCGCCCAAGGCCCGCACCACCACCGCCACGGCGGTGGTCCTGGGACACGACGAGGAGATTCCCGTCGCCTTGTCGGCGCCGCAAACGGCGAAAGTCGGCGGTCCGGCGCAGCTGAACTTCGACGAGAAGCTCGAAGTTGCCCGCACTGCAGTGAACACCGACGCCAAGCGCGTCGCACAGGTTGTCCGCGACTGGGTTGAATCCGATGGCTGAGCAGATGGCCCTGTCCGGTGTGCAGCGCGCCGCGATCGTTCTGCTGTCGCTCGGCGAGCAGCAGGCCGCCGAAGTGCTCAAGCACATGGGCGCCAAGGAAGTGCAGAAGCTCGGCGTGGCGATGACCTCGGTCGGCGGCGTTTCGCGCGATGACGTGCTGCGCGTGTTCGACGAGTTCGTCGACGTGCTCGCCCAGCCCAGCGGGCTGGGTTCGGGCGCCGACGAATACGTGCGCGCGGTGCTGACCCAGGCGCTTGGCGAGGAACGCGCAAGCAGCCTGATCGACCGCATCCTGCTCGGTCGCAACACTTCCGGCCTGGACACGCTCAAGTGGATGGAGCCGCGCGCGATCGCCGATCTGGTCCGGCTGGAACACCCGCAGATCATCGCCATCGTGATGTCGCACCTCGACGCCGACCAGGCGGCCGAAGTGCTCAAGTGCCTGCCCGACCGGGTCCGTGCCGACGTACTGGTGCGCATCGCCACCCTCGACGGCATCCCGCCGCACGCACTCAACGAACTCAATGACGTGATGGCGCGCCAGTTTGCCGGCAGCCAGAACCTCAAGTCGTCCTCGGTCGGCGGCATCAAGGTTGCCGCCAACATCCTCAACTTCATGGACTCGGGCCAGGACGAAATCATCCTGGGCGCGATTGGCCAGGTCGATGGCGACCTCGGCGGGCGCATCCGCGACCTCATGTTCGTGTTCGACAATCTCTCCGAGCTCGACGACCGCGCGATGCAGTCGGTGCTGCGCGACGTCCCCAGCGATCGCCTCGCACTGGCGCTGCGCGGTGCCGAGGCCAAGGTTCGCGAAAAGATCACAAGCAACATGTCGCAGCGCGCCGCCGAGATCCTCATCGAGGATATGGAAGCGCGCGGTCCGGTGCGACTGGCTGAAGTCGAGGCCGCGCAGAAGGAGATTCTGTCGATTGTGCGCAAGATGGCCGATAGCGGCGAGATCCAGCTGGCCGCCAAGACCGAGGCCTTCGTATGAATGCATCGGCCGCGTCCTTCGATGTGGTGCGCTGGAATGCGCCGGGCCTGGCGTCTGGCCTGACGCTGGTAGCCGAAGAGCTGCCGCCGCTGCCGGCGCCGCCGAGCGTCGAGGAGCTGCAGGCGCTGGAACGCGCCGCCCAGGCCGAAGGCTATGCCCGAGGCCACGCCGAGGGCCTCGCCGCGGCACAGGATGAAGTGCGCCGCACGATGGCGCAGATCGAAGGCATCCTCGACGGTTTCACCCGTCCGCTGGCCCGACTCGACGGCGAAGTGGCCGATGCCCTGGCCGACCTTGCCGTCCGCATCGCCGGCACCCTGCTAGGTCGCGCCTACATCGCCGATGCAACCTTGCTGGCCGACCTCGTGCGCGAAGCGCTCGATGCGGTGGGCACCGGCAGCCGGGAGATGGAACTGCGCCTGCACCCCGACGATTTCGGCGTGCTCGCCCCTCACCTGGCCGGGCTCGACGGCGTGCGCCTGACCATCGACAGCACCCTGGGCCGCGGCGAACTGCGCCTGCACAGCGAGAGCGTCCGCATCGACGGCACGCTCGCCGCGCGCCTGCAATCGGTGCTCGATGCCGCACTCATCGCCAGCCCGGACGCAACGCCATGACCAGTGTCGCCGCCGCCCATTGGCAGGAAGCGCGCGGCCTGCGCCTGGCGGCACGGCTGACCGCGGCCAACCCGCAGCCGCCGTCGCTCGGCCTGGCCCGCGAAGGCGTTCTGCGTCGCGCCGTTGGCCTGACCCTGGAAGCCTCCGGCTGCAGCGCCCCCCTGGGTTCACGCTGCCGCGTCGAAACCGCCGGTGGCCGCTGGGTTGAAACCGAAGTCGTCGGCTTTGCCGGCGACCGCACCTTCCTGATGCCCACCGCCAACCTCGAAGGGCTGCTGCCGAACGCACGGGTAGTGCCGACGCGCCGGCGTGGCGAAGTCGCCGTTGGCGAAGGCCTGCTCGGGCGCGTGATCGACAGCGACGGCGTGCCATTCGACGGCCGCGGCCCGATCCGCGCCGAGAACTGGGTGGGCCTGGGCGGCGTGGCGATCAATCCGCTGATGCGCGAGCCGATCACGCGCTCGCTCGATGTCGGCGTGCGCGCGATCAATGCATTGTTGCCTATCGGCCGTGGCCAGCGCATCGGCCTGTTCGCCGGTTCTGGCGTCGGCAAGTCGACACTGCTGGGCATGATGACCCGCTACACCGCAGCCGACGTCATCGTGGTCGGGCTGATCGGCGAGCGCGGTCGCGAAGTACGCGATTTCGTCGAGGCCACGCTGGGCGAGGAAGGCCTTCGCCGTTCGGTCGTGGTCGCCGCGCCTGCCGACCGGCCGCCGCTGGCGCGCCTGCACGGCGCCCTGCGTGCGACCGCCATCGCCGAGTGGTACCGCGACCAGGGCCTGCACGTGCTGCTGCTGATGGATTCGCTCACCCGCTTCGCCCATGCGCAGCGCGAGATCGGTTTGTCGGTGGGCGAGCCTCCGACCACGCGTGGCTATCCGCCGTCGGTGTTCGCCAAGCTGCCGCAGCTGGTGGAGCGTGCCGGCAACGGTGCCGAGGGCCTGGGCTCGATCACCGCGTTCTACACCGTGCTCACCGAAGGCGACGACCAGCAGGAACCGATTGCCGATGCCGCCCGCGCGATCCTCGATGGCCACATCGTGCTGACCCGCCGCATCGCCGACGCCGGGCAGTATCCGGCGATCGACGTCGAGGTCTCGGTCAGCCGCGTGATGCAGGACATCACCGACCCGGCATGGCGCGAGCGCATCCGCAAACTCAAGCGGCTCATGGCCGCGTACTCGGCACAGCGCGACCTGATCGCGATCGGCGCCTACCAGCGCGGCAGCGACCCGTCGGTCGATGAGGCGATGGCGCGCTGGCCGGCGATCCAGGCATTCCTGGGCCAGGACGTGACCGAAGCTTCCGACGTCGAGGCCAGCCGCGCCGCGCTTGCGCGCCTGCTCGATGGCACCGATACCACCGCACTGCCGATGACCCTGGAGACCTGACCCCGATGCGCTCGCAACGTCTCGATCCGCTGATCAAGGTGGTACAGCAACGCCAGGACAAGGCCGCCCGCGAAGTCGCCGAGCGCGAACGCGAACTCGCCGCGCAGCAGGAGCGCCTGGACGCCCTGCGCCGCTACGCCGACGAGTACGCCGCCGCGCCAGCCACGGCCACGATCGCGCCAGCCCTGCTGGTCAACCGCCTGGCGTTCCGCGAGCGTCTGAACGCCGCGGTCGTGCAGCAGGCCGGCGTGGTGGACAACAGCCGCAGGCTCAGCGATGTCGATCGCGCGCGGCTGATGCTGGCCAGCCGCGAGACGAAAGTGCTCGAGCAGCTGGCAGACAGCTACCGCGCGCAGGAGTCGAAGCAGGCCGAGCAACGCGTGCAGCGTGAGCTCGACGACATCGGCGGCCGCGCCGCGCGTGCCGCTGTGGTGGCCGCCGAACAGGCTGCCGAAGCCGGCGAACCGTCCGGATCCACGCCGTGATCGGCTCGACCGCCAGCGCAATGGGTTCTGCGCAGGTGCCCGCGGCCGCAACCGGTGGCGCCGGCGCACGCCAGGGCCCAGCCGAGCAGAGCGCTCCAGCCGGCACCACGAGCGATTCGACGGCCAATGTGACGTCCGAAACATCGACGAAGACGGAAGCCGGCAAGGACGCACCCCCCGTCAATGCCGCTGCAAAGCGGGACGGCGCCGCTGACGGTGCCACCCGGGATTCCGATGCCCAGGAAGACTTTGCCGGCATGCTCGCGGCGAATGCAGAACAGCCCGCAGCTGTGGCTGCGCCGCCGTTGCCTGCTGCGCCGGAAACGGCCAATGCCGATGCCGCGACCACCAACGCCGGCCTGCCCGATCAGCTGCTTGCCTTGATAACAGGAAGCTGGGCCCTGCCTGCTGCGACCACCGCAGCGCCGGCATCGCCGCCGCAAGCAGCGACCGCCGCAACGGCCAGCGGTACCCCTTCACGCGCCCTGCCTGCTGCGCCGTCGGCCATGCCGTTCAACCTGTCGCCGACATCCGCCAATGGCACGTCTGCCGAGGCCGCCGGTGCATCGACGATCATGGCCGGCCTGGCAGAACTGGCCGGTGCAACACGCGCGGACGCCGACGTCGCCTCCGGCCCGATCGATGGCACACCTTTCGATGCCGCAACGTTCTCCATCGCCACTCCGGCTGCGGCACCCCTTCGAGCGGATGTCCCGGTGCTCGGCGCCGTTCCGCTGACCGTGCCGACCGATCCCGACGCCGGCTTCGATGACGGTTTTGGCGCACGCATCGCGTGGATGGCGGAGCAACGCGTCGGCCACGCCGAGATCCGCCTGAATCCCGAGCATGTCGGGCCGATCGATGTGCGCGTGCAGCTGGACGGCACCCGTGTAAGCGCCGAGTTCCACAGCGCCCACGCCGAAGTCCGCCAGGCGATCGAAGCCAGCGTGCCGCGCCTGCGCGAAATGCTCGGCCTACAGGGCCTGCAGCTGAGCCATGCCGACGTCGGCCAGCGCCACGGCAGCCCGGGCAGCCAGGGCCAGGCCGCTACCCGATTCCAGCGCGACAACGAACAACCCGATGGCGCCGGCTCGCGCCAACAGCCGGTCGCGGCAGCCAGCGTGCGCAGCCGCGGCCTGCTCGACGAGTACGCCTGAGGTCCAATCCGTTATCGAACCGTAGCGCCGACCCCGTCAACGGATTGGCGGCGACCGGTTCAGTTTTGGATTCAGCTTCACGTCAAAACCCCGACACGACATCGCCCTGCGCTGCGGCACAGCGCTTGCACGGACTCCAGCAGAGCCCCCAGGAGTTCCGTCCGTGCCAGCCACCAGTTCCCAAGCCCCGACCCCGAGCAATCGCAAGCGCGAAGAAGGCGGAAAGCGCCACGGACTTACGATCGCCATCGTCCTGATCGCCGCGGCGGCCGGCGGCGGCTGGTGGTGGCAACAACAGCAGGCCCAGGCCGCAACGCAGGCCACGGTGGCGACCGTCACCAATGTCCGTCCGCTCGCGCACTACTTCGCGCTTGAGCCGGCGTTCGTGGTCAACCTGGCCGACGAGAACGAAGTGCGCTACCTGCAGGCCGACCTGCAACTGGTGACGCGCGACCCCGCCACGCTCGCCGCCTTCGAGGCGCACGTGCCGGCGATCCGCAACCGCCTGCTGCTGCTGTTCGGACAGCAATCGTCGGTCCGGCTGGCACAGCGCAGCGGCAAGGAACGACTGCAGGAAGCCGCACTCACCGAAGTACGCCAGCTGCTCAAGGCCGAAGGCGCACCCGACAAGGTCGAAGCGGTGATCTTCACCAGCATGGTCACGCAATGATGAGCGCCGACCTGCTCTCCCAGGACGAGATCGACGCCCTGCTCCACGGTGTGGACAGCGGCGTGGTCGAGACCGAGCCGCCGCCGGCCCCGGGCGAAGCACGCAGCTACGACTTCGCCAGCCAGGACCGCATCGTCCGCGGCAAGTTGCCGACGCTGGAGATGATCAACGAGCGTTTCGCGCGCACCTGGCGCATTGGCCTGTTCAACCTGCTGCGCCGTTCGGCCGATCTGTCGGTGCGCGGCATCGACCTGGTCCGCTTCGGCGAGTACATGCACTCGCTGCAGGTTCCGACCAACCTCAACCTGGTCAAGATGAAGCCGCTGCGCGGCACCGCGATCGTGATGTACGAGCCGCGCCTGGTGTTCACCGTGGTCGACAACTTCTTCGGCGGCATGGGCAAGTACCCGGCCAAGATCGAGGGACGCGAGTTCACCCCGACCGAGATGCGGGTGATCCAGCTGCTGCTAAAGCAGACGTTTGCCGACCTGGTCGATGCCTGGGCACCGGTGATGCCGGTGGAGTTCGAGTACCTCAACTCAGAGGTCAACCCGCACTTCGCCAACATCATCAGCCCGCGCGACTACATCGTCGTCAGCCGCTTCCATGTGGAGCTGGAAGGTGGCGGCGGCGAACTGCACGTGGCCCTGCCCTACGCGATGCTCGAACCGATCCGCGAGCAGCTTGACGCCGGCGTGCAGAGCGACCGCGTCGAGAAGGACGAAAGCTGGACGCGGGCCATGCGCCTGCAGCTGCAGGACGCGGAGGTCGAGCTCAGCACGGCGATCGCGCGCCGCCAGATCAGCCTGCGCGAACTGTCGCGCCTGCGCGTGGGCGACATCATCCCGATCGAACTGGCCACCAGCGTGCAGTTGCAGGTCGAGCAGATGCCGCTGTTCTCCGGCGAATTCGGCATCCACAACGGCCGCAACGCCATCAAGGTCACGCAGGTGCATGCCGCGCGGACCGTACCCACCATCGAATCACTCACGGCGACGCCATGAACAACTCCGATCTCTCCGCGGCGCGCGCCGCATTCGATCCGCTGACCGCCGATGCCGGTTTCGGCCACGGCACCGATCTCAACCTCGACGTGATCCTGGACGTACCGGTATCGCTGTCGCTGGAAGTCGGACGCGCGCGGATTCCGATCCGCAACCTGCTGCAGCTCAACCAGGGTTCGGTGGTCGAGCTCGAGCGCGGCGCCGGCGAACCGCTGGACGTCTACGTCAACGGAACGCTGATCGCGCAGGGCGAAGTGGTCGTGGTCAATGACCGCTTCGGTGTGCGCCTGACCGACGTCGTCAGTCCGGCTGAGCGGATCAAGAGGCTGCGATGAGCGCCAACGCAATCCCCGGTGTCATCGCCACGCCTGCCAGCAGCGCGCACGTCGCGGTGCCTGCGGTGCCGGCGGCGCCCGTTGCCTCGCCTGCCACGGCCGGCAGCATCGGCGGCGCCGTGTTCGCACTGGTGGTGGTCATCGGCCTGATCCTCGCCCTCGCCTGGCTGGCCAAGCGGATGCCCGGTCTGGGCGGCGCCAGCAATCCGGCCCTGCGCATCGTCGGCTCGCTCGCACTCGGGCCGCGCGAACGTCTGGTGGTGGTCGCCGTTGGCGACACCCAGCTGCTGCTCGGCGTCGGTGCCGGTGGCACCCGCACCCTGCACACCCTCGATCGGCCGCTGCCGGTCGCTGGCCAGGCCACGCCGGCGTTCGCGCAGCTGCTTGCGCAGCATTTCGGGAAGAAAGCATGAACCGCGACACGTTCATCCGCTGGTCGCTGCGCGCCTTCGGCAGCCTGCTCGTCGCAGCGCTGCTGACGATCGTGACCGCCGCCGGCACCGCCTCGGCGCAGACCCGCCCGTCTGTGCCGGCGGCCGGGGCCGCGTCGGTTGCGGCGCCCGCCGCGGCCGCGGCACCGTCGCGCGCCCTGCCGTCGGTGACGGTTGGCAAGATCGGCGGCGAACCGGTCAGCATGCCGTTGCAGGTGCTTGCACTGATGACCGGCATCACGCTGCTGCCGGCGGCCCTGATGGGCATCACCGCGTTCACCCGCATCATCATCGTGCTCAGCTTGCTGCGCCAGGCGCTCGGTACCGGCCAGACGCCTGGCAACCAGGTGCTGCTGGCGCTGGCGCTGTTCCTGACGTCGATGGTGATGATGCCGGTGTTCGACCAGGCTTGGGACGCGGGCATCTCGCCGTATCTCAACAACACCCTCGACTTCAAGAGCGCCTGGGCCGCTGCATCGGAGCCGTTTCGCGGCTTCATGTTTGCCCAGGTGCGGCAGAACGACCTGATCACCTTCGCCGGCCTGTCGCACACCGGGCCGTATGCAACGCCGCAGGACGTGCCGTTCAGCGTGCTCGCCGCGTCGTTCCTGACCAGCGAACTGAAGACCGCATTCGAGATCGCGTTCCTGATCTACATCCCGTTCGTGATCATCGACCTGGTGGTGGCAAGCGTGTTGATGTCGATGGGCATGATGATGCTGTCGCCGATGCTGATCTCGGCGCCGTTCAAGATCCTGTTGTTCGTGCTGGTCGATGGCTGGGTCCTGGTCGTCGGCTCGCTCGCGGCCAGCTTCAACCCGGTCTGACGGGGCGACGACGATGAGTCCGGAAGTCGCCCTCGGCGAGATCGCCCGCGGCCTGCAGATGGCCATGCTGCTAGGTGCGCCACCGCTGCTGGCGGTGCTTGCCGTCGGTGTGGTGGTGGGCATCCTGCAGGCCGCCACCCAGATCAACGAACCGACCATCGCCTTCGTGGTCAAGGCGATCACGCTGATCGCCACGCTGGCACTGACCGGGCATTTCCTGCTTGGTCGCCTGGTCGCGTTCACCATCGACCTGTTCCACCGCATCCCACACCTGATCGGCTGACCGCGGGAATGGAAGCCGACACCGTCACGCTCGCCTCCGCCGCCGGCCTCGACCTGTTCGCGATGCTCGGCACGGTGATCTGGCACGCGGTGCGGGTGGGCGCCGCCATCCAGGTGCTGCCGATGCTCGGCGGCCGCGGCCTGCCGGTGCGCGCGCGGCTGATCATCACCCTGGCACTGGCTGCCGCGATCTCGACGGTGTTGCCTGCGCCGCCGGCCATGGCCGTCGATGCGGCCACCGTGCTGGGCGTGGTGCGCGAGTTCGCCGTCGGTATCGCGATCGGTCTGATGCTGCGCCTTGCATTCGAGGCCGGGCAACTTGCCGGCGAACTGGTGTCGCAGGGCATGGGCCTGTCGTTCGCGACGATGGCCGACCCGCTGAGCGGCGCCTCCTCGCCGGTGCTGTCGCAGTGGTTCTACCTGGTGTTCGGGTTGTTGTTCTTCACCTTCGACGCCCACCTCGCGCTGGTCCGTCTGCTCGCCGAAAGCTATGCGAGCCTGCCGATCGGCGCCGCATTGCCCGATACCCACGCGTTCCTCGCCGCGGTGCCGGCCTTCTTCAGCGTCTGCCTGCGCACGGGCGTGCTGCTGGCGCTGCCGGTGGTGATGGCGTTGCTGGCGGTGAACATCGCCTTCGGCGTGCTTGCCCGCGCGGCCTCGCAGCTCAACCCGATGGCGATCGGCCTGCCGGTGTCGCTGCTGGTCGGCCTGCTGCTGCTGATGCTGCTCGCCCGCGAACTGCAGGCACCGGTGCAGCACCTGTTCGACGACGCCTTCCACGCCGCCCGCGGCCTGACCCGCTGAGCCGCGATGAGCAGCGAAGACCAGGAAGACCGCACCGAGCAACCCTCAGAGAAACGACTTCGCGAGGCGCGCGAACGCGGCGACGTCCCGCGCTCGCGGGAGTTGGCCAATGTCGCGGTGCTCGGTTGCGCCGTGATTGCGCTCAAGGCCAGCGGCGGGCATATCGGGGCGGCCTCGCGCGACTGGATGCGCGGCGCGCTCAGCTTCGACCGCGCCCTGATCGACGCACCCGACCGTTTCCTCCCGCATGCCGCGAGCCTGGTTGCCGGCCTGGCGCTGCCGATGCTGCCGCTGGTACTGGCCGCGCTGGCGGCCTGCGTGATCGCACCAATGCTGATGGGCGGCCTGCGCTTTGCCGGGCAGTCGCTGCAGCCGGACTTCAAGCGCCTCAACCCGATGACCGGGCTGTCGCGCATGTACGGCCGCGAGAGCCTGGCAGAGGTACTGCGCTCGCTGCTGCGCGTGCTGCTGATCGGCGGCATCGGCACGTGGGTGGTGCACCGCGCCTTCACCAGCCTGCTGGCGATGCCGCAGGCGTCGCTGGAGGTGGCGGTTGCACAGGGCGTCGACCTGGCCCTGACCGCGCTGCTGGCGATGGTCGGTGCGCTCGGCGTGCTTGCCGCGATCGACGTGCCATGGCAGCACTTCCAGTACCGCAGCAAGCTGAAGATGACCAAGCAGGAGCTGCGTGACGAGGCCAAGGAGGCCGAGGGCAACCCCGAGGTCAAGGCGCGCGTGCGCCAGGTTGCCCGCGAGATGTCGCGTCGCCGGATGATGGACGCCGTGCCCGGCGCCGACGTCGTGATCATGAATCCGACCCACTACGCGGTGGCGCTGAAGTACGCCGCCGGGCGCATGCGCGCACCAACGGTGGTGGCCAAGGGCGTCGACGAAATGGCGCTGGCGATCCGCGCCCTGGCCGAGAAGCACCGGGTCGCCGTGGTCGAGGCGCCGCCTCTGGCACGCGCCTTGTATCGACAGGCGAAGGTCGACCAGGAAATACCGGTGAAACTCTACGCCGCTGTCGCGCAAGTGCTGTCCTACGTGTACCAGCTGAAGGCCTGGGTGCCCGGCCGCGGCGCGATGCCGTCGCTGGCCACGGTCGACGTCGGCAGTGACGGCGCCGTCGACGAGGCCGCGCCGGACACGGACGCGACGCGATGAGCACCGACGTCCGCGCCCCCGCCGCCGGCTGGATGAATGCCATCCGTGACGGCGCCGCCGCACCGCTGGTGGTCATGGCGATGCTGGCGATGGTGGTGGTGCCGTTGCCGCCGCTGCTGCTGGACGCGCTGTTCACGATCAACATCGCGTTGTCGCTGGTGGTGATGCTCGCGGTCGTCTACGTCAAGCGGCCGCTGGAGTTCTCGATCTTCCCCAGCGTCCTGCTGATGGTCACCCTGCTGCGGCTGGCGCTCAACGTCGCGTCCACGCGCGTGGTGCTGCTGCACGGTCACGAGGGCGCCGGTGCCGCCGGCCACGTGATCGAGTCGTTCGGCCAGTTCGTGATCGGCGGCAGCTACGCCGTCGGCCTGGTGGTGTTCGCGATCCTCACGATCGTCAACTTCGTGGTCGTCACCAAGGGCGCCGGCCGCATCTCGGAAGTGTCGGCGCGCTTCATCCTCGATGCCCTGCCCGGCAAGCAGATGGCGATCGACGCCGACCTCAACGCCGGCCTTCTCACCCGCGAGGACGCCAAGGCGCGCCGTCAGGAAGTCCGTGAGGAAGCCGACTTCTACGGTTCGATGGACGGCGCCAGCAAGTTCGTCCGCGGCGATGCGATTGCCGGCATCCTGATCCTGGTCATCAATCTCGTTGGCGGCATCCTGATCGGATTGCTGCAGCACGATCTGTCCTTCGGCGAGGCGGTGAAGACCTACACCCTGCTGGCCATCGGCGATGGCCTTGTCGCCCAGCTACCGGCACTGCTGGTGGCGACCGCGGTGGCGATGCTGGTCACCCGCTCCACCGGCGAGCAGGAAATGGGCGCGGCGGTGTCGAAGCAGGTCTTCGGCCAGCAGCGCGCCCTTACCGTTTCCGCCCTGCTGATGGGCCTGGTGGGCATCGTCCCGGGCATGCCGAACGTGCCGTTCCTGCTGCTGGCCGGGATCCTGGGATTCGCCGCCTGGAAACTGCGCCAGCGCGAGGAGGCCGAAGCCAACGCGCCGCCGGAAACCCTCACCAGCGTGCCGTCGCCGAGCGCCGAGCTGAGTTGGGACGAGATCCGCCCGGTTGAGCCCCTCGCACTGGAAGTGGGCTACCGCCTCATCGCGCTGGTCGACAAGGCCCAGGGCGGCGAACTTCTGGCGCGTCTGAAAGGCGTGCGCCGCAAGCTCACCCAGGACCTGGGCTTCCTGGTCCCGGCCGTGCACGTGCGCGACAACCTCGAGCTGGCGCCGGGCCAGTACCGCCTGCTTGTCCACGGTGTGCCGATCGCCAGCGGCGAGCTGCATCCCGACCGCGAACTCGCGCTCGATCCGGGCCGCGTGTTCGGCCCGCTCGAGGGCATTCCCGGCAAGGATCCGGCCTTCGGCCTGGACGCGGTGTGGATCCCGCCGGGCCAGCGTGCGCATGCCGAATCGCTTGGCTACACCGTGGTCGACGCCGCCACCGTGGTCGCCACCCACCTGTCCCATCTGGTGCGCGAGCGCGCCGCCGAACTGCTTGGCCATGAAGAGGTGCAGCAGCTGCTGACGGGTCTTGGACGCAGCGTTCCCAAGCTCGTCGAAGATTTGACGCCAAAACTGCTGCCGCTGTCGGTGGTGGTCAAGGTCCTGCAGTCGCTGCTGGCCGAGCGCGTGCCGGTGCGGCAGATGCGCCAGATCGTGGAAGCGCTGCTGGAGCACGGCACGCACACCCAGGATCCGGCGCTGCTGACCGCCGCGGTGCGCACCGCGCTGGGCCGTTTCATCGTCCAGGAACTCAACGGCATGGCCGCCGAGCTGCCCGTCTACACCCTGGCGCCGGCTCTGGAACGGGTATTGCAGGACTCCGTCAGCGGCCAGGGCGCCGCGCTGGAACCCGGACTCGCCGAGCGTTTGCACCAGAACCTCAGCGAGTGCGTGACCCGCCAGGAAGGCCGCGGCGAACCCGCGGTGCTGCTGGTACCGGGCGGGGTCCGCGCGACGCTGGCGCGGCTGGTACGGCACAGCGTTCCCTCGCTGTCGGTGCTGGCCTACGGCGAAGTCCCCGAGGACAAGCGCCTGCGCCTGGTCGGTGCGATTGGATAGTTGAACGGGTGTGTCCAGAGACAGACGTGGCGTCGGCGTTCCGGCGCGGCAGGAGGAAGCAGTGAGAATCAAGCGTTTCATCGCCCCCGACATGCGCACCGCGTTGCGCATGGTCCGCGACGAACAGGGCCCCGATGCGGTGATCCTGTCCAACCGTGCCG
>DATDBI010000110.1:0-2168 GCA_036524915.1 Lysobacter sp.
GCCACGCTCATCCGCTTGCTCGGCGATTTCGATCTGGCCGAGGACGCAGTGCACGACGCGTTCGCCGCGGCCCTCCAACGTTGGCCGCAGGACGGCGTGCCGGCCAATCCTCGTGCCTGGCTCGTTTCCACCGGACGCTTCAAGGCCATCGATGCGCTGCGCCGGCGCGCACGATTCGATGACGCGCAGGAAAAGATCGCCGCACAACTCGAACCCGAACCTGGCTACGCAACGCTGGACACAGACGAGAGCGTGGCAGACGACCGGTTGCGGTTGATCTTCACCTGCTGCCATCCTGTGCTGGCGCCGGAAGGCCGCGTAGCATTGACGTTGCGCGAGGTCTGCGGTCTGACGACGGAGGAAATTGCCCGCGCTTTTCTCACCGCTGCGCCCACGCTCGCCCAACGCATCGTGCGGGCCAAGGCCAGGATTCGCGACGCGCGCATTCCCTATCAGGTGCCGCCTGCGGAGGAACTGCCCGACCGTTTGGAGACGGTGCTGCAAGTGGTCTATCTCGTGTTCAACGAGGGCTACTCCGCGTCGTCGGGCGCATCGCTGACGCGGGCCGATCTTTCGGGTGAAGCCATCCGGCTCGGACGACTGCTGCTGGAATTGTTGCCGGAACCGGAGGTGATGGGGTTGCTCGCGCTGATGCTCTTGCAGGAATCCCGTCGCGCAGGCCGAACCTCGCCCACGGGCGAACTCATCCTCCTGGAGAGTCAAGACCGCTCGCTATGGGATCGTGAACAAATCGCCGAAGGGGTGGCGCTGGTGGAACGCGCGCTGTTATCGCGGCGCTTCGGCCCCTACACGCTGCAAGCGGCGATTGCTGCGGTGCATTCCGAAGCGTCCAACGCTGCATCAACCGACTGGCCGCAAATCGTCGCGCTTTACAGCGTCCTGGCGCGGGCTGAACCGTCACCGGTCGTCGAGTTGAATCGCGCCGTGGCGGTGGCGATGCGCGATGGGCCGGAGTCCGGACTGGCGCTGATTGATGCCATTTTCGCGCGCGGCGATTTAACCGATTACCACCTCGCGCATTCGGCACGGGCTGATTTGTGCCGGCGATTGGGCCGGAAAACCGAAGCCCGTTTTTCCTACGAGCGCGCCATGGCGCTCACCCAACAGGAACCGGAGCGTCGGTTCCTGGAAAAGCGGCTTCAAGAATTAAGCGAAAAAAAGTGAAGGTCCCTGTCGAATTCAGGTGCCTCCAATCGACCAGCCCTTGAGACGGACAAGATACAGGCCGTCGAAACCACAAACTGACCAATCGAAGATGAAATTCCTGATGATGATGATTCCTCGCGTTTACCAACCCGCCACACCGGCTGCTGAAAGGGCCGGAGAAGGTTTTGCGCCGCCGGCGGAGGCTGTGGCCGAAATGATGAAGTTCAACGAGGAGCTGGCCAAAGCCGGGGCGCTCATCGCAATCGACGGTCTACATCCGTTGGCCAAAGGGGCGCGCGTGGCCTTCGCCAAGGGAAAAGCCATCGTCACCGACGGGCCCTTTATCGAAGCCAAGGAAGTGATCGGCGGCTACTGGATCATCCAGGTGAATTCCAAACAGGAGGCAGTGGAGTGGGCTCAACGCTGCCCGGCCGCGGACGGCGATGTGATCGAAATCCGCCAGGTGTTTGAGATGCCGGACTTTCCTGCCGATGTGCAGCAGGCCGCGGACAATCCCGTCGTGCGTGAACAGCTTGAAAAGCAAAAAGTCGACTGAGATCGCAACACCAGAAAGGAACAACAACCTATGAAATACATCTGCCTTGGATACATCGAGCCGAACAAGTTTGAAACCATGTCTGAAGCCGACCGCCACGCGATGGTGGACGAGTGCTTCACCTACGACGACGAGCTGCGGAAGGGCGGCCACTTTGCGGGCGGCGAAGCGCTGCAGGGCCCGCAAACAGCCGCGACCTTGCGTTGGAAGAATGGCACGGTGTCCATCACCGACGGCCCCTACGCCGAAACGAAAGAACAAATTGGCGGAATCCTCGTGCTTGAAGCCCGGGACCTGAACCACGCGATCCAGCTGATGTCGAAACACCCGGGGGTGAAGGCCGGACCGTTCGAGATCCGTCCTGCCGCGGACCTCACCGAAATGATCCGCGAGAGTGAACAGCGGCGCGCCTGAGCCAAAGCGAAATCAAAATGACAAAATGGGG
>DATDBI010000111.1:0-17097 GCA_036524915.1 Lysobacter sp.
CAGTTCCGCACTGGCAGGCACTTCCACCACCGGGTCGAGATCGACGCGGCGGAACACGATGCCGGTATCCACCGGGGCCGGACGCAGGGTGAGGAAAACCTTCTCACCGCTGTGCAGGCCCACGCCGGTGGCGCGGATCACATTCTTGAGGGTGCGCTGGCGCAGCATCTGGGCAAACCTGTCGGGGGCAGACCTGTTACGAGTGGACTGGGACGCAAGCTGGGCAACGTCCGGACTATGTAGGGCCTCGGCCAGGCAGATGCAAATCGTTCTCGCCTGAACGGCGCGCAAGAATACCACCGGCGCGCCTGAACCTTAATGGAAATCCGTCACTTTCCGGCCTTACGGCGCGGGCAAGATGGCCGGTCGGCCTGCATTTTCGCAGGCCGACCGGCCTAAAGCCTCGCCAGGCGGGCCCAAGGGCCGCCGGGAGACGCTAGGGGACGACGACGGTCTTGCCCTCCCCTGTTTCCAGGGAAGGTCCTGCGGTTGCCCTCCTCCCCCTGCGGACAGGGGGAGGAAGCGTTACGTCAGTCCGCCTGGCGGCGCAGGAACGCCGGGATGTCCAGGTAGCTGCTGTCGCTGCCGAAGTCGGCGACGGCCGGTGCCGACGACGGCTCGGCCGTGCGGGCACTGGTGCTGCCACGCAGGCTGTTGCCGAAGCTCGGACGGACCGGGGCGGCCATGTCTTCCATGGCGCCGAACTCCGGCTGGCCGGTGGTGGCATTGCGCACCAGGGTGATCGGGGCGCGCAGGGCCTCCTTCTCGCTGCCGCGCACGGCCTGGCGGGAGACGGCACGGTTGAGGCCGGTTGCGACCACGGTGACCTTGACCTCGTCCTGCATGTCCGGGTCGAGCACGGTGCCGATGACGACGGTGGCGTCTTCCGAGGCGAAGTTCTCGATGGTGCGACCGACTTCGTCGAACTCGGCCATCGTGAAGTCCGGACCGGCCGTGATGTTGACCAGGATGCCGTTGGCGCCGGACAGGTTGACGTCGTCGAGCAGCGGGTTCTGGATTGCCGACTCGGCGGCGGCCTGCGCGCGGTCGTCGCCGCGTGCCGAACCGGTGCCCATCATCGCCAGGCCCATCTCGCTCATCACGGTGCGCACGTCGGCGAAGTCGACGTTGATCAGGCCCGGGCGGACGATCAGGTCGGCGATGCCCTGCACGGCGCCGAGCAGCACGTCGTTGGCGGCACGGAAGGCCTGGATCATCGTGGCGTTGCGGCCCAGCACGGTGATCAGCTTCTCGTTGGGGATGGTAATCAGCGAGTCGCAGTGGTGGCTCAGTTCCTCGATGCCCTTGAGCGCGACCTGCATGCGGCGGCGACCCTCGAACGGGAACGGCTTGGTGACCACGGCGACGGTCAGGATGCCCATCTCCTTGGCCAGCTGCGCCACCACCGGTGCAGCGCCGGTACCGGTGCCACCGCCCATGCCGGCGGTGATGAACACCATGTCGGCGCCGGTCAGTGCATCCATGATGCGCTCGCGGTCTTCAAGGGCCGCCTGGCGGCCGACCTCCGGGTTGGCGCCAGCGCCAAGGCCCTTCGTCACGTTGCTGCCGAGCTGCAGCTGCAGCTTGGCGCCGCAGTTCTTGATCGCCTGCGCGTCGGTGTTGGCGGTGATGAACTCCACGCCATCGACATTGCCGCTGACCATGTGCGCCACGGCGTTGCCGCCGCCACCGCCCACGCCAACCACCTTGATCACCGCGTTCGGGGCCATTTTTTCAACCAGTTCGAAATGTGCCATGTCGTCGTCCTCGTTATGTAGTGCTAGTTATGTGTCGTGTTGCTTTCGAAATACTGGTGTTGCCTGTGCCTTGCGCTTTGCCGTCGCCTCGCCTGCCCGCTTGGCCCGGACTCCCTGCCCGGACCGGGAACCGGCTGCGGCATGCGCCGCGTCGATTCCGTATTTGTCGCGCTCGCTCTGACGATCATCAGAACTCGCCGCGATACCAGTTCTTGAGCTTGCTGAAGAAGCTGCCGGCGCGACCGGTGGAGATCACCGGGCGACGCGGGTGCTCGATCTGGCTGCCCATCAACAGCAGACCCACGCCGGTGGCATGGACCGGATTGCCCACCACTTCGCCCAGGCCGGTGACGTGCTGCGGAATGCCCACGCGAACCGGCATCTGCAGCATTTCCTCGGCCAGCTCGACCACGCCTTCCATCTTTGCAGCGCCACCGGTCAGGACCATGCCGGCGCGGACGTGATGCTCGAAGCCGCTGCGGCGCAGTTCGGCCTGGATCATTTCGAAGATTTCCTCGTAGCGCGCCTGCACCGCCTGCGCCAGCGAGGCGCGCGGCATGCGCCGCGGCGGACGGTCGCCGACGCTGGGCACCTGGATCGATTCCTCGGCGGTCGCCATCTGCGCCAGCGCGCAGGCGTAGCGGACCTTGATCTGCTCCGCTTCCGGGGTCGGCGTGCGCAGCATGTGGGCGATGTCTTCGGTGACCTTGTCGCCGGCGATCGGCAGGCTCGCGCTGTGTGCGATCGCGCCGCCGACGAACACCGCGATGTCGGTGGTGCCGGCGCCGATGTCGACCAGGATAACGCCGAGCTCGCGCTCGTCGGAGGTCAGCACGGCCTGGCTGGAGGCGAGCACGCTCAGGACGAGGTCGTCGATCTGCAGGCCGCAGCGCTGCACGCACTTGCTGATGTTGGCCGCGGCCGACTGCGCGCACACCACCAGGTGCGCATGCACCTCCAGGCGCACGCCGGTCATGCCGACCGGGTTGCGGATGCCGTCCTGCGAGTCGTCGAGCACGTAGTCGCGCGGGATCGCATGCAGGATCTTCTGGTCGGCCGGGATGGCCACGGCCTTGGCCGCCTCGAGCACGCGATCGAGGTCGCCGTAGGTAACCTCGCCGTCGCGGATCGGGGCGATGCCCTGCGAGTTGCGGCACTGCACGTGGTTGCCGGAAATGGAGGCGTAGACCGAGCGGATCTCGCAGCCGGCCATCAGTTCGGCTTCCTCGATCGCGCGCTGGATCGACTGCACCGTCGACTCGATATCCACAACCACGCCGCGCTTGAGGCCGCGCGATTCGTGCGAGCCGATACCGATCACCTCGATCGGGTTGCCCGGCGAGTATTCGCCGACCAGCGCGACCACCTTCGAGGTACCGATGTCGAGACCGACGATCAGCGACTTGTCACCCTTGCGATTCATGATTGTCCTTGCGGTTGTTGCGGCACGGCCGCCGGCGCCGGAACCGGCGCCCACGTCAGTGCAAAACCATTGGTGTAACGAAGGTCGGCACGCTTGAGCACCTGCGCCTGCTGCGCCAGCAGCTGCGGCATCAGGCGCACGAAACGGCCGATGCGCGCGCGTGCCTCGCTGCGTCCGACCACGATCTGGGCGCCGTTATCCAGGCCCAGCGTCCAGCTGCCGCGCGGGTCGAGCGCGACTTCCTTGACGTCCAGCCCGATCGGCGCGAACTGCGCGCGCGATTCGTTGTAGAGCTCCACGACTTCGGCGACGCGGGCGTGCGGACCACCGAGCTGCGGCAGCCCCTGCGGAACCTCGACGCCCTTGGCCGGGAACAGCTTGCCCTGCTGTGACAGCAGCAGGTCTTTGTCCCAGCGTGCGAACGGCCGGTGCTCGACCACGATCACTTCCAGCACGTCCGGCCAGCGCTTGCGAACCTGTGCGTGCTCGACCCACGGCAGCTTCGACACGGCGTCCTGCGCGGCAGCGAGGTCGACAGCGAAGAAACCACGCTTCGCATACGGCATGAGGGTACGGCGCAGCAACGCCTCGTCGACGCGAACGAACTGACCGGTCGCGCGCAGCTTCTGCAGCGGCCACTGGCTCGCACCGATCCAGCCGTTGAGCACGGCCACGATCGGCAGCATGACCAGCGCCAGCGCAAGGATCCAGCCAACGAGGCGAAGCACGGCGTTCACGCCAGCGCACCTCCTGCGACATTGCCCAGGCTCGACTCGAGCACGCGCCAGCACAGTGCTTCGAACTCGATGCCGACCTGGCGCGCGGCCTTGGGCACCAGCGAATGGCTGGTCATGCCCGGTGCGGTATTCACTTCCAGCAGGTACAGCTCGCCGGTGGTGCGATCGCGCATGAAGTCGACGCGGCCCCAGCCGTGGCAACCGGCAGAGACGAAGGCGTCCTGTGCCAGGCGGCGGATCGTGTCTTCTTCAGCCCCTTCCAGGCCCGGGCACAGGTACTGGGTGTCATCGGCGATGTACTTGGCGTGGTAGTCGTACCACTCGCCCTTGGGGACGATGCGGATCGACGGCAGCGCCACGTGCTTGCCTTCGATGAGCAGCATCGGCACGGTCAGCTCCTCGCCGTCGATCAGCTGCTCCATCAGCAGCTCGCCCGGATAGCGGGCGGCGTGTTCGACGGCAGCCTCCAGGTCGGCATCGGCCAGCACGCGCGACACGCCGACGCTGGAGCCTTCGCTCGACGGTTTGATGAACACCGGCAGCCCCAGCTCGCGCGCGGCCGCATGCACATCGGCGCCGGGCGCCAGGCGCACGTAGCGCGGCGTCGGCAGGCCTTCGCTGAGCCACACCTGCTTGGTGCGGATCTTGTCCATCGTCAGCGCCGAACCCAGCACGTTGGATCCGGTGTAGGGCACGCCGAGTGCTTCGCACAGGCCCTGCAGGACGCCGTCTTCGCCGCCGCCCTTGTTGCCGTGCAGGATGTTGAACACGCGATCGACGCTGCCGGCGCGGATCGCGTCGACCAGTGCCGGGATGCCGTCCACCGCGAAAGCGTCGATGCCGCGCGAACGCAGTGCCTCGAGCACGTTGCGCCCGGAATCCAGCGAGACCTCACGTTCGGCGCTGGTGCCGCCCATGAGCACCGCGACGCGGCCGAACACGGCGGGATCGCTGACCTGTGCCGGACCGATCGGGAACTGCGCGCTCACTTCCTGTCTCCGTTGTGATTGGCGCCGTTCGCAGCGGTGCCGTTGAAGCCATGGGCGGCGATCTGCTGCGCGGCGTAGCCGATGTCGCCGGCACCCAACATCAGCAGCAGGTCGCCATCGTTGAGCACGTCGGGCAGGACGCTGGCGAGGTCGCTCGCGCCGCTGACCACGATGGGATCGATGCGGCCGCGCGCGCGGATCGCGCGCGCCAGCGACTTGGCGTCGGCGCCGGCAATCGGCGCTTCGCCGGCCGGATAGACCTCGGTCAGCACCAGGACGTCAACGCTGGACAGCACCGCGGCGAACTCGTCGAAGAGATCGCGGGTACGGCTGTAGCGATGCGGCTGGAAGGCAACGACCAGGCGCTTGTCGGCCCAGCCGCCACGCGCGGCGGCGAACACCGCTTCCAGTTCCTTGGGATGGTGACCGTAGTCGTCGACCAGCTGGACCTTGGCGCCCTTGGCGGTGGTCGGGCTGGCGAGCAGGTTGAAGCGGCGGCCGACGCCAGCGAAGGCGGCCAGTGCGCGCGCGATCGCTTCGGCGCTGACACCAAGCTGCCAGGCGACCGATGCCGCCGCGAGTGCGTTCTGCACGTTGTGCCGGCCCGGCAGCGCCAGCGTCACCGGCGTGCGCGTCGCATCGGGCAGGCACAGCGTGAAGCGCATGTTCGGGCCGTCCTGCTCGATTGCTTCCGCGCGCACGTCGGCGACGTCGCTGAAGCCGTAGGTCATGACATGGCGCGGGGTCTTGGCGGCCAGTGCCGCGACTTCCGGATCGTCGATGCACAGCACGGCCAGGCCGTAGAACGGCAGGCGGTGCATGAATTCCTCGAACGCCGCCTGGACGTTGGCGAAATCGCCACCGTAGTTCTCCAGATGGTCGGCATCGATGTTGGTGACGATGGCGATCTGCGGATTCAGGCGCAGGAAGCTGCCATCGCTCTCGTCGGCCTCGGCCACCAGCCAGTCGCCGGTGCCCAGGCGCGCGTTGGCGCCGGCGGCGAGCAGCTGGCCACCAATGACGAAGGTCGGATCGATGCCACCCTCGGCCAGGACGCTGGCGGCCAGCGAGGTGGTGGTGGTCTTGCCGTGCGTGCCGGCAACGGCAATGCCGCGCTTGAAGCGCATCAGCTCGGCCAGCATTTCCGCCCGCGGCACCACCGGAATGCGCTGCGCACGCGCTTCCATCAACTCCGGGTTGTCGGCGCGGATCGCGCTGGACACCACGACGCAATCGGCGCCGAGCACGTTCGCGGCCGCGTGGCCGCGCTGGACGCTGACGCCGAGCCCGCCCAGGCGCCGGGTGACGGCGTTGTCGGCGTTGTCCGAACCGGACACCTGGTAGCCCAGCGTGCACATCACTTCCGCGATGCCGCTCATGCCGACGCCGCCGATGCCGACGAAGTGCACGCGCGGGAAGGCTTTGGCGAGGTCACCGGTGTGCTGCAGGCGGCGACGCAGGGCGGTACTCATGGCGTATTTCCGTGGAGCTGGGCGTGGGTGTGGGAATAGGCGGAAGCAAGTCGGGTCACGACACGACCTCCATGACGGCATCGGCAACACGCTGGGCGGCATCGGGCCGGGCGATCGCGTGGGCGCTCTGTGCAAGCTGCAGCAGCACGCCGCGTTCGCCGATGATTTCGATCGTTGCCGAAATGCGGTCGCCCAGATCGTTGCCGACGCCTTGCGGCACCAGGTACGCGGCGCCACGGTCGACGAGGTACTGCGCGTTCTTTGTCTGGTGGTCGTCGACCGCCTGCGGGAATGGCACCAGCACGCTGCCGACGCCGACGGCGCACAGCTCCGCCAGCGTCAGCGCGCCTGCGCGGCAGATCACCAGGTCGGCCCAGGCATAGGCTGCGGCCATGTCGGCGATGAACGGCTCAACCGATGCGTTGACACCGGCGCTGGCGTAGGCGTGTTCGGCCTCTTCGCGCATCTTCTCACCGCTCTGGTGCCGCACTTCGCAGGCAAGACGCCCGCGCAGGCCGGCCACCGCTTTTGGCATGGCCAGGTTAAGCGCGCGCGCGCCCTGGCTGCCGCCGAGCACGAGCAGGCGGATCGGACCGGTGCGGTCGGCGAAGCGGCCGCTCGGCGGAATCACCGCGGCGATCTCGCTGCGTACGGGATTGCCGACCACTTCTTCCTCGAGGTTCGGGAAGGTGCCCGGGAAACCGGTCAGGACGTGGCGGGCGAATCGCGCCAGCACGCGGTTGGTCAGGCCCGGTGCGCGATTTTGTTCGTGCACGAGCAGCGGGATGCCGGCGATGCGCGCGGCGATGCCGCCGGGGCCGGCGGCGTAACCGCCGAAGCTGACCACGGCGCGCGGCTGGCGCTCGCGCAGCGTCTGCAGCGCGGCGCGGACCGCACCGATCAGGCGGAACGGCGTTGCCAGCAACGTGCCGATGCCCTTGCCGCGCATGCCGCTGACGGCGATCGTGTCGATGGCGATGTCGTGCTGCGGCACCAGGCGCGTCTCCATGCCGCCTTCCGCGCCCAGCCACAACACCGGGATGCCGCGCGCTTTCAGTTCACGCGCAACCGCGAGGCCGGGGAAGATATGCCCACCGGTGCCGCCGGCGAGGATTATCACCGGATGCAGGTCGGAGTCGGTCGCGGCAACCTTCATGCGATCCTCCCGAGCGTGGGTTCGACGCGCTGGCGCAGGCGGCTGGTGCCGCGGACGGCTTCGCCCGGACGCTTGGACTGGGTTGCAGCGATCGGTGCAGGCGCAGGCGTCGTCGGCGACGGCGCCGTGGTCGGCAACGGCGTGGTCTCGTTGCGCACGCGCGCGACTTGGCGCTGGGCGCGGTCGAGCTCGTAGGACACGCGCAGCAGCAGGCCCAGCGCGGCGCAGGTCATGATCACGCTCGAGCCGCCGTAGGAGATCATCGGCAGCGTCAGGCCCTTGGTCGGCAGCAGACCGAGGTTGACGCCGATCGAGACGAAGCTCTGCAGGCTCATCCACAGCGCAATGCCGAATGCGCAGTAGCCGGCGAAGTGGCGGCGCATCTCGACGCACTTCAGCCCCAGCCAGAACGCACGGCCGGCCAGGCCGGCATACAGGGCCACGACGGTACAGACACCAAGGAAGCCGAATTCCTCGGCGATCACCGCCATGATGAAGTCGGTGTGCGCCTCGGGCAGGTACGACAGCTTCTGCACCGATGCGCCCAGGCCCACGCCTACCCATTCGCCGCGGCCGACGGCCATCAGCGCGTTGGTCAGCTGGTAGCCGGTCTTGAACGGGTCCTGCCACGGATCGAGGAACGAGGTCAGTCGGGTGACGCGGTAGGGCTCTGCAATGGCGACGATGGCCAGCACCGGCAGGCCGATCAGCACCGGGCCGAACATCCGCGGCATGTTGACGCCGCCGAGCACCAGCATCCCCGCGGTCACGGCCAGGATCAGCGACGACGAACCGAAGTCCGGCTGCAGCAGCAACAGCACCACCAGCCCGACGGCAACGCCGATCGGCTTGAGCATCGCGCCCCAGGTCGCCGTGACTTCCTCGCTGTAGCGCTTGAGGTAGCTGGCCAGCCAGACGATGTAGAGCAGCTTGACTGCCTCGACCGCCTGGAAGTTCGACACGCCCAGGTTCAGCCAGCGCCGCGCGCCGTTGACGCTGCGGCCGATGCCGGGCATGAACACCGCGATCAGCAGCACGAAGCAGACCAGCAACAGCCATTGGTTGTGCTGCTCGATGGTCTTGAGCTCGGTGCGCATCACCCACAGCGCCATGACCAGGCCGATGGCGAGGAACACGACATGACGGGTGAGGAAGTAGAACGGGCCGACGTCGTGGCCGTCGGCAACGCCGATCGACGCCGAGCCGACCATGACCACGCCCAGGCAGGCGAGCGCGCACGAGATGCCCAGCAGCCACGGATCGAAGTGGCCGCCGATGGCATCAAGGCGTGTTGCCTGGCGAGTGGTCGAAAGGTCGGTCATCAGCGCACCTTCAGCGTCGCCAGGCCGACCAGGACGAGGACCACCGAGATGATCCAGAAGCGCACGATCACGCGTGGCTCCGGCCAGCCCTTGAGTTCAAAGTGGTGGTGGATCGGCGCCATCCGGAACACGCGCTTGCCTGTGAGCTTGAACGAGCCCACCTGGATCATCACCGACAGCGTCTCGATCACGAAGATGCCGCCCATGATCACCAGCACCAGCTCCTGGCGGACGATGACGGCGATCGTGCCGAGCACCGCGCCCAGTGCCAGTGCACCGATGTCGCCCATGAACACCATCGCCGGATAGGTGTTGAACCACAGGAAGCCCAGGCCGGCGCCGGCGATGGCCGCGCAGATGATCACCAGCTCGCCGGCGCCCGGCACCGGCGGGATCTGCAGGTACTTGGAGAACTCGGCATGGCCGGAGGCATAGGCGAAGATGCCCAGCGCGCAGGCGACCAGCACGGTCGGCATGATCGCCAGGCCATCGAGGCCGTCGGTGAGGTTGACCGCGTTGGAGAAGCCGACGATCCAGAAGTAGGCGATCGCGACGAAGCCAATGCCTGCCAGCGGCAGTGCGATCGACTTGAAGAACGGCACATAGAACGTGGTGGCTGCCGGCACATCGGCATACAGATAGAGGTACAGGCCTGCAGCGAGACCGAAAACCGACTGCGCCAGGTACTTCCAGCGCGACTTCAGGCCGTTCGGATCGCGCCGGACGATCTTGATCCAGTCGTCGTACCAGCCGATCGCGCCGAAGGCGAGCATGACCAGCAGCACCGTCCACACATACTTGTTGCGCAGGTCACCCCACAGCAGCACCGACGCCATGACGGTGAGCAGGATCAGCGCGCCGCCCATGGTGGGCGTGCCGGCCTTGGAGAAGTGCGACTGCGGGCCGTCCTTGCGGATCGGCTGGCCGCCCTTGAGCTGACCCAGGCGGCGGATCACCGCCGGCCCCCACCACAGCGACAGCGCCAGCGCGGTCAGGGCGCTGAGGATGCCGCGGAAAGTGAGGTAACTGAACAGTCCGAACAGGCTCTGCAGTTGCTCCAGCCAGCGAGTGAGTTCAAGCAGCATCGGGATTCCCCTTCGTGTCCGAGCGCGCCGCGCGATCGTGCGGCGCCGATTCGGTGTGTGCATTCCCGATCAGCGCAGTAACGATCCGATCCATCGCGCTGCCGCGCGAGCCTTTCACCAGCACGCGCACGCCCTCGCGCAGCTGCGCGCGCAGGGCACTGGCCAATGCTTCATGGCTTTCGAAATGCGTGGCGCCTTCGCCGAAGGCCGCCGTTGCCGCGGCGCTGAACGGGCCCAGCGTGAACAGCCGCGCGATGCGGGCGCCCTTGGCGCGGCGACCGGCCTCGGCATGCATCGCTTCGGCATCGGCGCCAAGTTCGCGCATGTCGCCCAGCACCAGCCAGGCGTCGCCACCGCCCTCGGACAAGGTGTCGATGGCGGCTGCGAGCGAACCCGGGTTGGCGTTGTAGCTGTCGTCTATCAACACCGCGCCGTTGTCGAGGCGGTAGGTGATCAGGCGGCCAGGCACGGATTTCGCTGCATTGAGGCCCTCGGCTACGGCCTGCAACGGTGCGCCGATCCCAAGGGCCAGCGCAGCGGCGGCCAGCGCGTTGCGGACGTTGTGGCGGCCCGGCAGCGCGAGGGTGATCGCGGCCTCGCCTTGTGGCGTGACCAGCGTGAAGCTCGAGCTGTCGGCCTGCGCCACGATGTCGCGCGCGGTGATGTCGGCGCTGGCGTCGAGGCCGAAGCGGACCAGGCGACGGCCGTGGGCGCGCTCGGCAAAGTACGGCGCGAACGCGTCGTCGGCGTTGATGACCGCCACGCCGTCGGCCGGCAGCGCGTCGTAGATCGCAGCTTTGGTATCGGCGACACCCAGCAGGCTGCCCATGCGCTCCAGGTGGCCGGGCGCGATGTTGTTGATCACCGATACGTCGGGGCGGACCACGGCGGTGAGGTAGGCGATGTCGCCCGGCTGGCCGGCGCCCATTTCATAGATGGCGAACCGCACGCCTTCGGGCGCGTCGAGCACCGCCAGCGGCAGGCCGATCTCGTTGTTGCGGTTGCCCGGCGTGGCGTAGGTCGGGCCGACCCGCTCGAGGATCGCAAGCGTGAGTGCCTTGACGCTGGTCTTGCCGTTGCTGCCGGTGATGGCGACGATCTTCTCGCCGCTGCCGCCTTCGATGCGGGTGCGCTGCACGGCCGCGGCGAGATCTGCCAGTGCGCGCTGCGTGTCGGCGACCACCACCTGGGGCATGGCGATGTCGAGTTCGCGCGACACCAGCACCGCGGCAACCTTGTCGGCTGGGAGCGACGCGACGTGATCGTGCGCATCGAAGCGCTCGCCCTTGAGCGCAATGAACAGCGCCGCCCCGCCCTGCGGCAGCGCGCGGGTATCGGTGGCGACGGTCGTCACCACGGCGTCGTCGCCGTGCAGGCGGCCGCCGGTCATGCGTGCGATCTGCGACAGGTGCAGCGGCTTCATGTCCGCGCCT
The DNA here is from genome assembly GCA_036524915.1 of Lysobacter sp. Lineage (GTDB taxonomy): Bacteria > Pseudomonadota > Gammaproteobacteria > Xanthomonadales > Xanthomonadaceae > Lysobacter_J. The sequence goes on from DATDBI010000111.1 coordinate 11,375, forward strand.
CCAGCGCCGCGCTGGCGACCAGCGTGTCGTCGAACGGATGCTGCACGCCCTGGATGTCCTGGTAGGGCTCGTGGCCCTTTCCCGCCACCAGCACGATGTCGTTCGATCCGGCCATGCCCACGGCGCGAGCGATGGCGGCGGCGCGGTCGCGCTGCACGCTTACCAGCGCCGGGTTGGCGAAGCCGGCCATGATGTCATCGACGATGACGTCGCCGTTCTCGAAGCGCGGATTGTCGTCGGTGACGATCACGACATCGGCATGGCGCTCGGCGACCTGCGCCATCTGCGGACGCTTGCCGCGATCGCGATCACCGCCGCAGCCGAACACGCACAACAGCCGCGCCTGCACGTGGGCGCGCAACGAGCTCAACGCCTGCTCAAGGGCATCGGGCGTGTGCGCGTAGTCGATCACCACCAGCGGCACCGCGCCGTCGCCGCCGAGGCGGTTCATGCGTCCGTGGATCGGCTGCAGCTGCGAAAGGATCCGCGCGATATCGGCCGGCTGCCCGCCCAGCGCGAGGAGCGTTCCTGCCACCGCGAGCAGGTTGTCCACGTTGAAGCGACCCAGCAGCGGCGAGTTCACCGCGTGGGCCACGCCTTCATGGACCAGCTCGAAGCCGATGCCGGCGTTGTCGAAACGCAGCGACTGCGCCTGCAGCGTTGCGCCCTGCGCGCCGCGCGAGCTCACGCCGATGGCGCGTACGCCGGCGGGCAGCGTCGCAATCAGTTCGCGGCCGAACTCGTCATCGAGGTTGATGACCGCCGACGACAGGCCCGGCCAGGCGAACAGGCGCGCTTTGGCAGCGCCGTAGGTGGCCATGTCGCCGTGGTAATCGAGATGGTCACGGGTGAGGTTGGTGAACACCGCGACGTCGAAGTGCACGCCGTCCACGCGGCCCTGGTCGAGCGCGTGCGAGCTGGCTTCCATCGCGATCGCCTGCGCACCCGCATCGCGCATCTGCGCGAGCAGTTCGTGCGTCTGCAGTACCAGCGGCGTGGTGAACCCGGTCGGCACGACCTCGCCATACAACCCTGCGCCGAGCGTGCCGACGCTGCCGCTGGTGATGCCGCGAAGGTGCCAGGCCTGGGTCAACAGCTGCACGGTGGACGTCTTGCCGTTGGTGCCGGTGACGCCGACCACGTCGATCTGCGCGGTCGCGCGACCGTGGAAGGCATCACCCATCTCGCCCAGGCGCGAACGCAGCCCGGGCACCGCGATGGCGTCGGCCGGAGCCGGCAGGTCTTCGGGCGCCGGTGGCTCGAACAGGATCGCGCTCGCACCGGCGGCGCGCGCCTGGTCGACGAACCGCAGGCCGTGCGCACCGAATCCGGCAATGGCGACGAATGCGTAACCCGGCTTGACCGCGCGCGAGTCGAGCACCAGTCCGCTGATCTGCAGGTGCGGCGGAATGCCGGCGACGTCGGGCAGCAGTTCGGACAATGCCATCAGGCGGCTCATCGGCCACCTCCCGGCGTTGCGACCACGCCGGTGGACACCGGCATTGACGCCACCTGCACCGGGGCCGGCAGCACCGCGCCGGACGGCTTGCCGCCGTTGGCCTTGGCACGCTTGGCCTCGGCCTCCGCCTGCGCGGCCATCCAGGTATCGATGTCGTCCGGCGCCACGTCCATCAGGCGCAACGCGCCTTCCATGACGTTCTTGAACACCGGACCGGAGACGAAGCCGCCGTAATAGCCCTTGGCCGGATCGGGGTCGTTGACGACCACCACCATCGAGAAGCGCGGATTGTTGACCGGCACGACGCCCGCAAAGAACGACACATAGCGGCGCGAGTAGCCGCCTGTCTCGTTGAACTTGCGCGCGGTGCCCGTCTTGCCGGCGACGTGATAGCCCAGGATCGCAGCCTGCGTGGCCGTGCCACCCGGCTCGGTCACGGTCTGCATCATCCGCATGATCTGGCCGGAGATCGCCGGGTCCAGCACCTGCACCGGTTCCTTCTGCTCGCCGCCCTTGACGAAGGTCGGCGTGAACAGGCGGCCACCGTTGCCAAGGGCCGCATAGGCCTGCGCAATCTGCAGCGGCGTCGCCGACAGGCCGTAGCCGTAGGACATCGTCTGCTTGGTCGTGCCGCTCCAGCGCGACGGCGGCGCCAGCACGCCCGACGACTCGCCCGGGAAGCCACTGTGGGTCTTGCGGCCGTAGCCGAAGCGGTGCAGGAAGTCGTAGTACCGCTGGCTCGGGATCCGCGCCACGATCTTGGCCGCGCCGATGTTGGAGCTCTTGGTGATCACGCCGGTCGTGTCGAGCACGCCGTAGTTGCGATGGTCGGTGGTGCGGTAACGACCGTTCGGCATCCAGCCCGGGTTGGTGTCGAATGTGGTGTGCGTGGTGATCACGCCCGCTTCCAGCGCAGCAGCCACGGTCAGCGGCTTCATCGTCGAACCCGGCTCGATGACGTCGGTGACGGCGCGATTGCGGTGCGTGTCGGGGTTGCCGACGCTGAGCGCATTGGGGTTGTAGGTCGGCAGGTTGGCCATGGCCAGCACTTCGCCGGTGGCGATGTCGAGCACCACCACCGAGCCGCTGCTGGCGCCGGTGCGCTGCAGCGTGCCGCGCAGTTCGCGGAACGCCAGGTACTGGATGCGGCGGTCGATGGTCAGGGTCAGGTCGTGGCCCGGCTCGGCCGGCTTCAGCAGATCGACGCTCTCGACGATGCGGCCGGCGCCGTCGCGGATCACGCGCTTGGCGCCAGGCTTGCCGCGCAGCCAGTCGTCGAATGCCAGCTCCAGGCCTTCCTGGCCGAGATCGTCGATGTTGGTGAAACCCAGGATGTGCGACATCGCCTCACCCTGCGGGTAGAAGCGACGGAACTCGCGCTGCGAGAACACGCCCGGGGTCTTGTACGCCAGGATCCGGCGCGCCTCGTCCGGATTGATCCGGCGCTTGAGGTAGACGAATTCCTTGTCGGCACGCTGGCTGAGCTTGCGCGTCAGCGCATCGCTCGACACGCCCAGCGCCTTTGCCAGCTGCGGAATGCGGTTGGGATTGGCGAGCAGTTCCTGCGGGTTGGCCCAGATCGACTCAACCGGTGTCGATACCGCCAGCGGCTCGCCGTTGCGATCGGTGATCATGCCGCGCGAGGTCGGGATCGGAATCTCGCGCAGCGAACGCGCATCGCCCTGCTGGCGGTAGAAGTCGTTGCTGATGACCTGCAGATCGAGCGCGCGCGCAACCAGCGCGATCGAGCACACGCCCAGCGCGCAGCCGACGATCAGCAGGCGGTTGCGCAGGTTGAACGACGCGCGAGCGCGGCCCTTGCCGGCGACACGGTCACGTTCGCCGCCGCCGAACTTCTCGCGCAGCGCGAGGACCCGCTCGAGCGGGCTGGTGCGGCCAGCGGGCTTGCCGTTGCGACCGGTCATGGGCGGATCACCACGGTTTCGGCGCCTTCGGGGAATTTCATGCCGAGGCGGTCACGCGCGACCTGATCAATGCGGTTGCTTTCGGCCCAGGTCGCCTGCTCGAGCTGCAGGCGGCCGAACTCGATGTTGACTTCATCGCGCGCGCGCTCCAGGCGGCTGAGCTGCACGAACAACTGGCGATGCTGGTGGCGCGCCTGCACCACTGCCAGCGCGGAAACGACATTGGCGACCACCAGCACGGTCAGCAGCAGGCGGGCGATGCTCATGCCGCCTCCCTGCCGTCAACCGGGCCATGAACCGGCAGCTTCTCAGCCACGCGCAGCACCGCACTGCGGGCGCGCGGATTGACCGAGGTTTCCTCGTCGAATGCCTTCTGCGCGGCACCCACCGCCAGCAGCACCGGCGTGAACGCCACTTCCACCGGCATGCGGCGGTTGGCCGGCGGCGCCTTGCTGTGACGCAGGATGAACTGCTTGACGATGCGGTCTTCGAGCGAGTGGAAGCTGATCACCGCCAGGCGACCGCCGGGCTTGAGCCGCTCCAGCGCCGTATCCAGCCCGATCTCGAGATCGGCAAGCTCGCGGTTGATGAAGATGCGGATCGCCTGGAAGCTGCGCGTGGCCGGATGGATCTTGCTGTCGCCGCGCGGCATCACCGACGCGATCAGGTCGGCCAGCTGGGCGGTACGCAACAGCGGCTGCTCGTCGCGGCGAGCCACGATCGTGCGGGCGATCTTGCGGCTCATCCGCTCTTCGCCGTAGGTCCACAGGACGTCGGCGATCTCGCGCTCGTCGGCCTTGGCCAGCCATTGCGCGGCGCTGAACCCGCTGTCGGGATCCATGCGCATGTCGAGCGGACCGTCCTTGCCGAAGCTGAAGCCGCGCTCGGCGACATCGAGCTGCGGCGACGACACACCCAGGTCGAACAGGATGCCGTCGAGGCCGCCGGCGGTCTCGTTCCACTGCGCCAGTTCGGCGAAGCTGCCACGGTAGATCGCCACGCGCGGGTCCGCGGCGAACTCTCGTTCGGCAACGGCAATCGCTTCGGGATCCTTGTCCATGACCAGCAGCCGGCCTCCGGGGCCGAGTTGTTCCAGCACGCCACGCGCATGGCCGCCGCGCCCGAACGTGCCATCCAGGTAGGTTCCGTTCCCGCGCACGTTCAGGCCGTCGAGCACCTGCGCGTACATCACGGGAAGGTGGCCGGAAAGCGCGCCGCGCCCCTTGCCACCCACCGTCACAGCTGCAGGTCGAGAAGCTCCTCGCTCAGATCGTCGTCAGAAATCGTCTGACGGATCTGCGCGTGGTGCGCTTGCTCGCTCCACAGTTCGAACTTGTCGCCCATGCCCAGCAGCACGGCCTTTTTCTCGATGCCCACGGCAGCGCGATGGCTGGCGGGGATGCTGATGCGGCCATTGCCGTCGAGCTCAACGAACGTCGCCGCGCCGACCAGCTTGAGCTGCATGCTGCGGTTGACCTTCTTGGCCTTGGGCAGGGCGTTGACCTGGTCGCGGACGCGTTCCCAGATGGCCTGCGGGTAGAGGTAGAGCGAACCCGACTCGAACGGGTTGTAGGTGAGGACCATGCGGTTGCCGCACTCACGCGCGACGGCGTCACGGTAGACGGTGGGCACCGCCAGCCGGCCCTTGTCGTCAATCGTGATGGCGGTCTCACCCTGGAACATTCAGCACCTGGTTGGGGCCACCTCTACGCGGGCGGCTTGGTTACTGAAAAACCACAAAAAACCCGGTTTTCCCTCAGATGCCCACCTTAGGCACGCCCCACAGGGTTGTCAACAAGTTTCCAGAGCCAATTTCGCCAGTCGCATCAAGGGCTTGCAGCGAACTTCACAGTCTTATTCAAGACTTATCCACTAACCTTTGTTTAGTCTCATTTTTTGAGACTGGAAGGCGCCGAGCCGCCAACTCCGGCCAAGCCACCCCCGGACGCCTTGCCGATGCTGCCGCGCAGCACCAGGCGCTCCATTTGCGATAGCGATCACAAATTCTGAATGAATCGGCGATGTCTATGGGTATCGCCCAAGCCTGAGCAGGCACACCAAAATCAGCCGAAGCCACAGCCCCCTTGAGTAAAGGGTGCGCCGCGGCAGCGGCAGGGAATTGGAGGCTAAAAGCCTGGGGCCCGAGTTGCGAACGCAACTTGGGGCTCTTTTGAGCGCGAAGCGCCAAAAGAGCAGGCGGCGGAGCCGGCCTGTAAGCCGGGTTCTGTCGTGGACAGTCATTCCTCTAGGCGCAGCGTCGCCGCTACGCTCAAGCAACCTACCCGGAGACACCGCGGGCCGCGGCATTGCCTCCCTATTTGGTCTTGCTCCCGGTGGGG
>DATDBI010000112.1:0-4734 GCA_036524915.1 Lysobacter sp.
GCCAGGCAGTCGCGCGCGACGCCAGCCGGCGACCTGCGGACAATGGATCGTGCACGCTGGACTCGTCGGTCTGGGGCAGGCGCAAAGCGCCCGGTTGAGCCGCAAAAGTATAGAGGTCGCCAGCGTTCCCGGCAACCGGCGTCAGTCACGTTTGCAGGGGGCGCCGGCCATTCAGGAAGGCTGCAGAAGGCGTCATTCGGCTTCCTGGAGCCCGCCCCGTGGGCGCCACTGGATTCACGCAATTGCCTGAAAGGTAAGGCCGGCGGGGCCTGTGGGCATTGATAGCGCTACCCTATCGGAGCGAACGAAACATTGGATTTGACTCCCCGCCAACGCCGTGTAGAATCGATAATCATTCGCATCTGGCAGGCGTGTCATGACCAAGACCCTCAGCTTCGCCGCGGCCCACTTCAGCGTCGCCTTCCTGGTTGGCTACCTGATGACGGGCAGCGTCTGGGTGGGCGGCGCACTGGCCGTGGTCGAACCGGCGTGCAATACGGTCGTCTTCCACTTCCACGAAAAGATCTGGAAGCGGATCGAACAGCGCCGGAGCCGTGATCGGCGAGGCGACAACGCGGCAGTGACGGCCTGAGTCCGCAGTCAGGTTCCGGGCCGGCTGAGCCGGCAAATTCACGCGGAATTGTTCGGAACCTTTCTGTATTCCGCCGGTCCCACCTACCGATCGCCCACCTGGCCTCTACTCCTCGTCAACGGCAAGCTGCGGTGGGCCCTCCGAAGCCCCGGTCTCCCACCGGGGCTTCGCCTTTTCTGATCCTGTGCGACCCGCCGGCAATGTGACGCCTGCCACGCTTTCATGATTCGCTGTTCAGGTATTCACTTTCGCTGTACGACGGATGCGGCATCGGTAGGGCTCCAATTTTTCATGGAGCTACCTGATGCGACGATCGACTTCTCCGGTACTTGTCCTCGCTGTTGCCTCTGCCTTGTTTGCGAGCGCAGCGCATGCGCAGCAAAACGACCGCTTCACCCTGCGCATCGGTGCGATGGATGCCGATGCTTCCAGCGAACTCACAGCGCGAACGCAATTCATGGGACAGGACCTTCGCTACAGCCAGGATTTCGATTTCGGCAGCGACGAGATCACGCCGCGTATCGACGGCACGTTCCGCTTCAGCGACCGCCAGCGGCTGGTGTTCGATTACTTCCAGTACGACAAGGAAAAGACCGCCACGCTCAACGACGACCTGTCGTTCGACGACGTGACGATCCCCGCCGGCAGCTTCGCCCGCGGCGAGACCGAGTTCACCCTGGCCAGCCTGATGTACGACTACGCCGTGGTCGACACCGACCAGTTCGAACTGGGGCTGCAGATCGGTGCCGAGTGGGCGAAGCTGGAAGGCACGCTGCTGGCCGAGGCAGGCGAGAACCGGTTCTTTGACCAGGCTTCCGAAGATGGCTATGCGCCGGTGGTGGGCGCGCGATTCACCTTCACGCCAACCGAGCGTTGGCTGATCAATCTGCAGGGCCAGTACCTGGATGCCGATTGGGGCAACTTCGACAACTACGACGGCAGCATCACCCGCGCCAACGCGATGGTGGAGTACCGCTTCACCCCGATGTTCGGCGTGTTCGGTGGCTACGACTGGTTCAAGCTCGATGCCACGCGCGGCGGCCGTGACGGCTCGCTCGGCCTGGACCAGCGATTCAAGGGCCCGGTGGCGGGCGTGTCCCTGTCGTTCTGATACGTCCCCTTCTGGTGCGTTCCCGGGATCCCCGCGCTTGCGGGGATCCCGGCACCGTCACTTCTTCTTCGGGATGTACAGGTCGGTGATCGTGCCTTCGTACACTTCCGCCGCCATGCCGACCGACTCGCTCAACGTCGGGTGCGGGTGGATGGTGTGGCCGATGTCGGACGCTTCGGCGCCCATCTCGATCGCCAGCGCCACTTCGGTGATCAGGTCGCCGGCGTGCACGCCGACGATGCCGCCACCGATGATGCGATGGGTCTTCTCGTCGAAGATCAGCTTGGTGAAGCCTTCGCTGCGACCAATGCCGACCGCGCGCGCCGAAGCCGCCCACGGGAACTTGCCGACGCCGACGCTCAGTCCCTTGGCCTTGGCTTCGGTCTCGGTCACGCCCACCCAGGCGATTTCCGGATCGGTGTAGGCCACCGACGGAACCACCCGCGCCACCCACTCGCGCTTCTCGCCAGCGGCCACTTCCGCCGCCAGCTTGCCCTCGTGCGTGGCCTTGTGCGCCAGCATCGGCTGGCCGACGAGGTCGCCGATGGCGAAGATGTGCGCGACGTTGGTGCGCATCTGCCGGTCGACCGGGATGAAGCCGCGGTCGGTCACCTGCACACCGGCCTTGTCGGCGCCGATCTTGCCGCCGTTGGGCGAGCGACCGACAGCAACCAGCACGCGGTCAAAGGTCATCGCCGCGGGCGCGGCCTCGCCTTCGAACGACACGGTGATGCCCTGCTTGGAGGCTTCGACGGTGGTCGCCTTGGCCTTGAGGTGCACGGCCACGCCCTGCTTCTTCAGGCGGTCGGCGAGCGGCCTGACCAGGTCCTTGTCGGTCCCCGGCATCAGCTGCTCCATGAACTCGACCACGGTTACTTCGCTGCCGAGCGCCTTGTACACCGTGGCCATTTCCAGGCCGATGATGCCGCCGCCGACGACCAGCAGCTTCTTCGGCACGTCGACCAGGTCGAGCGCGTCGGTGGAATCCATCACGCGCGGGTCGTCCCACGGGAAGTTCGGCAGCTTCACCGCCTGCGAACCGGCGGCGATGATGCACTGCTCGAAGCGCAGCAGCTGGACCTTGCCGTCGTCGCCGGTGATCTCGATCTCGTTGGGCGACACGAACATGCCGTTGCCCTGCACCGTGCGCACCTTGCGCTGCTTGGCCATGCCGGCCAGGCCCTTGGTGAACTGGTTGACCACCTTGTTCTGCTTGAAGTCACGCAGCTTGTCGATGTCGATCTTCGGCTTGCCAAAGTCGATGCCGATGTCGGCCGAGTGGGCCGCTTCCTCGATCAGCGCAGCGGCATGCAGCAGCGCCTTGGACGGGATGCAGCCGACGTTGAGGCAGACGCCGCCCAGCGAGGCGTAGCGCTCGATCAGCACGGTGTCGAGGCCCAGGTCGGCGGCGCGGAAGGCAGCGGTGTAACCGCCGGGGCCGGAACCGAGCACGACGATGCGGCATTCGATGTCGGCCTTGCGGCCGCTGGCGGAAGCCGCCTTGGGTGCCGGCGCTTCGCTCGCGGCAGCGGGGGCGGCAGCGGGGGCGGCAGCGGGAGCAGGCGACGCTGCCGGCGTCGGAGCGGCTGGAGCGGCCGGTGCAGCAGCGGCCGCCGGTGCCTTCTCTTCCGTCGCGCCGGCGCCTTCGAGGATCGCGATCACCGCGCCCTCGGCCACCTTGTCGCCGACTTTGACCTTGAGTTCCTTGACCACGCCGTCGGCCGACGACGGCACTTCCATCGTCGCCTTGTCCGATTCGAGCGTGACCAGCCCCTGGTCCTTCTTGACCGTGTCGCCGACCGCGACCAGCAACTCGATCACCGGCACGCCGTCGTAATCGCCGATGTCCGGCACTTTGACTTCAATGGTCGCCATGACTATCTCCTGCGCTCAACCGGTGGCGCCGGTGAGCGATTGTTCCAGTTCGTCGAGCTTCTCTTCGAGCTTGCGCCAGCGCTTGATGCGCTTCTCGTCGCTGTCGTCGGTGGCCTCGATCAGCAGGCCGACGTGCTCCATCAGCTGGCTGGCCGGACCGCAGGCCGGCTGCAGTCCGCTGACACGCATGCCATCGACGACGAACAGCAGCACCTCGCCCTCATGGAACTGCGCGGTGCGGTCATCGGGCACCTGCGTGCTCAATGCGCGCTGCCAGTCGGCCACCATGCGCCGCGCCAGCGCGGCCGGCATCGGCACCTGCTGCACGTCCGGCTGCTGGCCAACGCGGAGTTCGCGCTTGCCGCCATTCCACACTTCAATGCGTTCGTCGGCCTGGCTGTAGCGCAAGGTCCAATCGCCATCGCCATCACCGGCAAAGAGCTGCACGCCGGTCTCGACGCTGCGCGCCGGCAGGCGGGTCATGCTCAGGGTTGGCTTGGCGCCGGCAGCGAACAGGCCTTCAACCGCCGAACCGTAGTTCTCGGTTGCCGGTGGCCAGCCACGGCCGAGCTCGAGGTTGCACACCTCATCTTCGGCACGGGCGGTCGCGGCGGCCTGCACGGCCAGCAGGCTCGCCGCCAGGCACAGCGCGCGCAGGCTCACGGCGGCACTCGTCCCCGAAGCAGGCCTCACAGCAGCACGCGCCGCATGTCGGCGAGCAGCTGAGCCAGGTGCGCGGTGAAGCGCGCGGCCAGGGCGCCGTCGATGACGCGGTGGTCGTAGCTCAGCGACAGCGGCAGGATCAGGCGCGGCGCGAACTGCTGGCCGTCCCACACCGGCCGGATCGCCGACTTGGACACACCGAGGATGGCCACTTCCGGGGCATTCACGATCGGGGTGAACTTGGTGCCGCCGATGCCGCCGAGCGAACTGATCGAGAAGCAACCGCCGCTCATGTCGGACGGGCCGAGCTTGCCGTCGCGGGCCTTCTTGGCCAGCTCGGAGGTTTCCTGGGCGATCTGGACCACGCCCTTCTTGTCGACATCGCGCACGACCGGAACGACCAGGCCGTTGGGCGTGTCGGCGGCGAAGCCGATGTGGAAGTACTTCTTCAGCACCAGGTTCTCGCCGGTCGCGTCGAGCGAGGCGTTGAAAG
>DATDBI010000113.1:0-21936 GCA_036524915.1 Lysobacter sp.
GTCAGAGCTGGTCGCTGCACTGGATCGCCACGATGAGCTGGTGCGGCAGTGCGCTGCCGGGCGGTTGCCGTTCTGGGACTTCTGCGCCGCATACGACAACTTCTATTGGGCGTATGCACTGGACGGTCATGAGTCCGACCAGGCTGGTCTGGCTGTTTTGGACAGGCTCGCAGTTCGCATAGCTCCACATCAGCATTTGGCCGAGACCGTCCTCGCCCATGTCTGCTCTGACACCCATGCTGAGGAGGGTAGCTATGGCAGGTCCGGCCGCTTTGGTCCCGAGGAGGCGATGGTTCGGCTTAAAGTTATTGCCGCTGGCCTCCCGCGTGGAGAGGTCTGACAATGCGTTCATGCCCACGCATATTCGCGGCTCGGCTTGATTCAGGCGGTGGGCGCTGACATTGCAGTGAGGCGCGTGACCCATGTCGAGTGACAAAACTCCACTCTTCGGCGGCTGTCAGTGCGGCGCAATCCGTTACGAGCTGTTAGATGGTCCGCTGCAGCTTTATGTTTGCCATTGCACGGAGTGTCGCAAACAATCCGCGTCGGCTTTCGGCATCTCCTTCATCGTGTCCCAGACTGCGTTGCGCCTCACGCAAGGAGAGCCCCTGTGTTGGTCTCGCCCCACTGATGCGGGAAATACGCTCGACTGTGCGTTCTGCGGTGAGTGCGGTACGCGGCTTTGGCATCAGCGTCGAGGCTCTGCTGACACGCTGAGTATCAAGGGCGGCTCCCTGGATAACCCCCCGGATCTTCGTCGAGCCACTCACATCTGGACGTCCCGCATGCTCTCTGGCATCGTCCTGCCGCAAGGAGTGGCTCAGTTTCCTGGCGAGCCTGATGAGTCCGCAGACACGCCGTGACGACTCATTCGAGCCGAAGCCGCCTCGAGTCTCGGCTTGATTCAGGCGTGGAACGCCAAGACCCAACTTTCAATGAACGTCTCGCCATTAAACCCTGAAGACCCTGCGGCTCAGGCACTTATTGCCGGGCTTAATGAGCACCTGGCCCGCCTATACCAGTATGAGCGCGATCACGCTGGGGCCGTGCAGTCGATGAAGCTGCCCAGTGTCTATTTCCTTGGAGCCTACGTCGACGGCGAATTGATAGGTTGTGGTGCGGTCAAGGTCCCTGGGAACGACGGTGAGTACGGTGAGATCAAGACGGTGTTTGTTGCGCAGGCGCACCGAGGCAAGGGCCACTCCAAGACCATCATGCACAAGCTCGAGACGCACCTCAGGAGCATCGGTGTAAGAGTTGCGAAGCTCGCAACCGGCACTAAACAACCGGAGGCAATTTCGCTGTACGCAAGCCTCGGTTATGTCCGCTGTCCCCCATTTGGCGATCATGCGACTGATTCGATGACGGTATTCATGCAGAAGTCGCTGAGCCCCTGACGATTCATTCCCGGCTGAAGCCCGCTTGCGGCTCGGCTTGATTCGCGTGAGGTGTTACCTGGAGAACCTCGGTGTCTGACCTGCACGAGCACATATCGGCAAGCTTCTCTGCCCAAGGGCTGATGACCACTCTGGGGGCGGAACTCGTCCTGGTTGCCCCAGGCGAGGTGCAGATTGCTCTGTTTCCACGTCCGGAACTGTCCCAGCAACACGGGTACATTCATGCCGGCGCCATCACCAGTGTGCTTGACAGCGCTTGCGGCTATGCCGCCTTGACCGTCGCACCGGCCGGGCTCGACGTACTCACCGTGGAGTTCAAGATCAACTTCGTCCGGCCCGCGGTTGCTGACCGGTTCGTCGCTATCGGCAAGGTTACAAAGGCGGGCAAGACCCTGACGGTTTGCCAGGGCGAGGTGATTGGCGAGCAAGGCTCCCGCCGAGAGACTATTGCGGTCATGCAGGCCACGATCATCAATGTCCCGAGTAGCACCTAGCCATTCATTCAAGCCCAAGTCGCTCCGCGGCTTGGCTCAGCTCAGGCCTTAGACCCTAGCGATGGTCAGACCGACTTCGGAGAGAGCCATGAAACGCGTTACCGGTATTGGTGGAATTTTCTTCAAGTCCGTGGACCCGAAAGCTCTGAGCGCCTGGTATCGCGACCACCTTGGCCTGGACGTGACTGACTGGGGCGGTGCGGTGTTCCAATGGGGCGGCACCGACAGCTCACCTGGCATGACCATCTGGAGTCCCTTTGCCCAGGACACAAGCTACATGGAGCCAAGTTCCGCATCGTTCATGGTCAACTTTCGTGTCGCGGACCTGGACTGGCTGCTGGCCGCGTTGCGCGCAGAGGGTTGCAACGTCGTCGACAAGACCGAAACCTCAGAGCAGGGAAAGTTTGGCTGGGTGATCGACCCGGAAGGCAACAAAGTGGAGCTTTGGCAACCTCCAGCGGGCCAGTAGCTAGCAGGGTGCGGTCCAACCATTCATTCAAGCCAAGCCAGGCGTGGAATAAACCATGAAGCGCACATGGACCATCATCGGTGTCGCCGACGTCGCTCGCAGCTTTGCGTGGTATCAGTCGCTGTTTGGTCAACCGGCAACACGTCCCGCCCACGACTACTTCGGGCAAATCCTCGATTCGGATGGAACGGTCCTGCTTTGCCTGCACAGGTGGGGCGCTCACGAGCATCCATCTTTGGCCAGTCCCGACCACGCGCAACCTGGAAACGGCTTGTTGCTGTTCTTCCGCGTTGATGATTTTGCGCAGGCGCTGCCTCGTGCACGTTCTCTGGTTTCAGCGCTCGAAGAGGAGCCCCACGTGAACACCAACACGGGCACCATGGAGTTCGCACTGCGTGACCCTGACGGTTACTACGTCATGGTTAGCGCGCTTTCGGCCTGACAATTAAGGCCACACCGCTTTGGGGCCCGGTCCTGCGAACGCGTGTGCTGGGAGTAAGGCGCTCCATTCGTACTGCTTGGACTGATTCAGGTTGGCTGCAATCGAGAGATCGATGACATATCGGCTGTTCGTCTACGGAACGCTTGCCCCGGGTCGGCCGAACGAGCATGTTCTGGCCGATATCCCGGGCGAGTGGGAGCCCGCAACGGTCACTGGAAAGCTGCTCCAGGAGGGTTGGGGTGCGGCGGTGGGTTATCCGGGCATCGTCCTGGATGCACATGGCGATGAGATCAAAGGCCTTCTTTTCACCTCGCAGAGCCTGGACGAGCACTGGGCCCGCCTCGATGAGTTCGAGGGAGAAGGCTATGAGCGTGTCCTGACGTCGGCGACGCGACGGGATGGCACCGCGGTGGACGCCTACATTTACCAACTCAGGCGCTCGCTTTCGCGCGGCAGCTGACACCAGGCCCACAACCACTTCGCAGCTCGACTTGGCGCCAGGCCGCAAGCCGCGGTCTCAACGGAGAGATTAGTCATGCATTACTCCCGACTCTGTGCACTGTTGATCGATTGCAACACACCCGACATTGATCAGGCTGCCCGCTTCTGGTCTGAAGCATTGGGTCGCGCGGTAGACCCCGATCACCCGGGTACTCGCGGCAACTACCGCATGCTGGAAACACCGCTGGACGAACCTATCGTTCAAATTCAACGCGTCGACCATGAGAGTCGGGTTCACATCGATATCGAAACCGACGACATTCCCGCCGAGGTGACTCGTCTGGAAAAGTTGGGCGCCCAAGTGGTCAGTCGCCTGGAGCGTTGGGTGGTAATGCAGGCACCCACGGGGCAACGCTTCTGTGTTGTTCGTGCCCAGCGCCCCGGCTTTCCCAAGAATGCGACCCCTTGGTCCTGAGCCGTGCGCGCACGGCTATGTGACGCCTGACGAAATCTCCCCCGCACGGGTGCGGCCTTCGGCCACACCCGGGTACTAGCAGGCGAAATCACGCGCTCCGAGTCATGGCGCCCTCGGCGCGCAGTGTCACTTCGGCGCAAAGATCCTCGACAACCGATCCGGCGTGCCGGCAGTCCGCTCCAGGCGCGGATACTTCAGCCCGTCGCGGTAATCCAGATGCACGGTCTTCACGACCTCGCCGTGCTTGACCACCAGTTCGATCGGATGCTGGCCGTCCTTGTTGGCGGTGATGGCGTCCTTGAGGCGCTCGTTCTCGAACGCGTAGCCGTTGACGGCCAGCAGCGTGCTGCCCGGCACGATGCCGGCGTTGAACGCCGGCCCGTCCCAGCGCACGGAGCCCACTGAAGCGTCCTTGTTGGACACGACCATGCCGAGCGAGGCGCCGTAGTCGACCATCTTGCGGTCGCCTTCGATGGACTTGTGGTAGTCGCTGGGCTTGTCGGTGTAGGTCAGCTTCCAGCCGCTGGCGGCCAGGCCGTCGAGCGGCGCCGCGTTGGCGTCTACGCGCTCGCGCAGGAAGCTCGCCCAGTCGTACTTCGCCACGCCGTCGAGCGTGCGTACGACGGTATCGAAGTCGTAGGTGTTGACTGCCCAGTCGCCGTCGTTGACGCCGAAGAAAGCCTTGGCGAAGTCATCGAGTGAGCGTTTCTCGCCGGTCAGCTCGCGCAGCTTTCCGTCCACTGCCAGCCAGATCAGCTGGCCGGCGCTGTAGTAATCCTCGCTGAGCTGCCAGCTGCGGTACGGCTGCGGTCGGCGCGAGTTGATGATCGGGTCGAGCGTGGTGTCCTGCACGTTGCGCCAGGCAAAGCCGGGGCGGTCGTTGCTGTAGGTCGCCGCCAGCAGCGCCATCGCGTCGCGCGCCTGCTCGGCGGACCACAGGCCCGAGCGCGCGGCCAGCACGAATCCCCAGTACTGGGTCTGGCCTTCGTACACCCACAGCAGCGTGTCGCTCATCGGCACGTTGAAGTTGGGCGTGGTCAGATCGGCCGGACGGCGGTACTTGCCGTTCCAGGAGTGGGTGAACTCGTGCGGCAGCAGGTCGCGGTCGGGCGCGTTGGCCTTCCAGTCGGTGAAGTATTCGGGGCCGACGCCATTTTCGCTGGAGCGGTGATGCTCCAGGCCGTTGCCGCCCATCTGGTCCGACAGCGAGAACAGGAAGTCGTAGTGGTCGTAGTGGCGCGCGCCGTACAGCTTGTACGCCTGACCGACGAGCTTGCGGTGGGCCTCGATCTGCTCGGGCTTGGCGTCCAGGTATTTCGGGTCGTCGGCGACGATGTTCAGCCGCACCGGCACCTTCGCGCCCGGGTCGAGATCGACCTGCTTGAAATAGCGGCCGGCGTAAACCGGCGAATCAAGCAGGGTGTCGAACGGCACCGGCTTGTAGCGCAGCGTGTCGCCTTCCTTCGATGCTACTTCCAGCGCGGTGCCGGCCTGCCAGCCGCTGGGGAGCTTCAGCGCCGGGGCGATCTGGATCTGCCGCGCAGAGTGCCCGGCCGGGTACAGCGCGACCTGGTTCCACTGCAGGTTGAGCATGTCCTGGGTCATGGTGATGCGACCCTGCTCGCCGGCGGTCGGCGTGAGCACGTCGAAGCTGACATCGAGCGCGGTCACGCCTTCGGGCACGACCAGCTGGAACGCATACACGTCGAGTGGATCGCGACGCCACTGGATGCGCTGGCCATTGCCGGTGATCTTCAGGCCGGCGACGCGGTTGACCGGACCGCTGGGCGAGTGGTTGCCCGGGATCCACTGCGGGTACAGCAGCGTCAGCGGACCGGACTTTACCGGGATCTGCTGGCTGGCGCGGAATACGCGATGGCTCAGGTCGGTGGCGTCGATCGTCAGGATCAGTGTGCCGGGATAGGCCACGTCCTGCGGCGGCGCGGTCTGCGCCTGGGTGATCGGTGCGGCGAGCAGCAGGGAAACCAGCAGCGGCAGCGCGCGCAGGCGCGGCGCGGCAAAAGAACGACGGAGCATTACCAACCTCGGAGAAAGACGGCCAACCCCCCATCGTTGCGAGGGTTGGCGCCTGCGCACCCCTGCCATAGGCCACGGTTGGCGTGATGACGCGCACGTTCGCCAGCTTTGGCAAAGTCCCGCTCGCTCGCGGCGGATGAGGGACGCTAGCCCTGCAGCCCCGACGTCTTGCCGCCATCGAGGCGCCAGACCAGGCAGCGGTTGTTGGCCGGCATCGCCACGTCCTCGACCAGGCGCAGGCCGACGGCACGGGCCAATGCATCGACCTGTGCGGCGTCGCGGATGCCCGAGCGCGGATCGCGCGCCTTGAGCCAGCCATCGAAGTCGCGATTGCTGTCGCTGCTGTACTGGCCGTCGTAGTTGAAGGGCCCGTACACCACGACGATCGCGCCATCGGCGAGCACGGTGGCCAAGCCGTCGAAGAACGCCTGCACGTCCGGCCAGCCCATGATGTGCAGCGTGTTCGCGCTGAACACCGCATCGAAACGGCCGTCGTCGCCGTCGGCGCGTGGCCAGGGCCCGGCCGCCACGTCCAGCGCAACCGGCGCAGGGGTGTTGGGCAACGCCGCCTCGTGCAGCCACATCGCGATACCTGGCAACGATACGACCTGGTCGCTGCACTGCCAGCGCAGCCACGGCATCGCCGCGGCGAAGTACACCGCGTGCTGGCCGGTGCCGCTGCCGATTTCGAGCACGTCGCGGCGATCGGCGAAGTGCCGTCGCAGTACCTCGAGGATCGGATCGCGGTTGCGGTCGCAGGCGGGGGCGTAAGGGCGCTCGGACATGCACGCTGTATAGCGCAACAGGGGCGGGCCCGGCGATTTCGCGCGCCTCCGGGTGACGGCCACATTAATCAGGTCGATCGCGACAGGCATCGCTGTCGTCCGCAACGGCTATCCTCCACCGCGTTTACGCCCCGCACACGGCACCGGGCGCACGGTGCGCCCAACCCACGCAACCCCTTACCGGAGAACGCCCATGTTCCGCAGCCTCACCTTCGCCGCGATTGCATTGACCCTGGCCGGTTGCGCTTCCGCACCGCCCGCCGCGGGTGGCGCCGTGCCGCCGTCTGGCGTGTGCAACGTCGAAGCCGCGCGCTGGGCCATCGGCCAGGGCGTCAACGACGACATCGTCAACCGCATCCTGCGCGATACCGGCAGCCGGGAATCGCGCGTGCTGCGTCCAGGCCAGGCGGCCACCATGGATTTCCGCGAAGACCGCATCAACGTCGACGTCAACGACCGCGGCGCGATCACCGGCCTGCGCTGCGGCTGATCGGCGTTCTCTCCGTGTCGGACTGACAGGACAGCACCTCCATGCGTCGTCGCCATCTGGGCCTTCTCGCCGCCATCGTCCTGATCGGCCTGTGGCTGTGGACCAAGCGTTCCGACAACGGCGATCTGCATCCGCCGCTCGGCACGCCCGCGGCGCAGGTTGCAACGGATGCCGCGCGCCCGATGACCACCGCGCCCGCGCTGGTGGCTGCCCGCGGTGACGCCACCGGCTACCCGGCGTTCCTGCCACGCGAAGCGCAGGAGGTTCTCGGGCGCATCGCGCAGGGCGGCCCGTACGATCACCGCCAGGACGGCGGCGTGTTCCAGAACCGCGAGAAGCGCCTGCCCGCTCAACCACGCGGCTACTACCGCGAGTACACGGTCGAGACACCGGGGTCGGACGATCGTGGCGCCCGCCGCATCGTGACCGGCGGCGATCCACCGGCGGAGTACTGGTACACCGACTACCACTACCGCAGCTTCCGCCGTTTCGAGCCGCCAACCGTTGAGGCACGCCGATGAGCGCGACCGACCTGCGTTCGATCCTGGCCGATCCGGCCCACAGCGGCGCCTACTTCATCGATGCGCGCGACACCGAGTCGATGGCCCAGGCCGGCGAAGCGCTGGATTACGCCGTGCTCCGCATCGATCTGGCCGGGTGCGCGGACAAGACGGCGCTGATGCAGCGTTTCGCCGACGCGGGGCAGTTTCCGCAATGGTTCGGCGGCAACTGGGACGCGCTGGCCGACAGCCTCGCCGACCTGTCGTGGCGACCGGCTGCCGGTTACCTGCTGCTGGTGGAGCACGCCGATGGCTGGCGTGCCGCACACGGCGAGGACTTCGACACCCTGCTCGACATCCTCAACGAGACCGCATTCCGCTGGGCCGGCAACAACATCGCCTTCTGGGCGCTGCTGCCGTTTCCTGCCGAACAGCTGGCGGCGCTGGAAGACTGAAGCTTCAGCGCGCCTCGGCGGCCACCGCCGGCGCGGCCTCCACCGGGACTCGCGCGTAGCGCCATGCAATCACCACCGCAACGCACAACAGGCCTGATGCGATCAGGAACGGCGCGCCCGGCAGATGCACCGGCGCGCGATCGTCGATGAAGTAACCAAAGCTGCCGGCGAACACCGCCGGGCCGATGATGCCGGCCAGGCTGACCAGGCTCATCAGCGCGCCCTGGATCCGTCCCTGCACGTCCGCGCCGACCTGGCGCGTGATCAGCGCCTGCGTCGACGGCGCGGCCAGGCCCCAGATCGCCGAGATCGGCAGGCCGATCAGGAACACCCAGCCAACATCGGCGAAGCCGTAGATCGCGAACCCGACCGCGCCGAAACACAGGCCGATGATCAACGCGCGGCGTTCGCCGATCGCGTGCACGATCCGTCCGACCAGGCCCGCCTGCACGATCACGTTGAGCACTCCCACTACAGCCAGCACGTAGCTGACCTCGCGCGGCCCCCACTTGTACTGGTAGTCGGCGAACAGCACGAACACGCTCGGGTAGACGTAATGGGCGAGGTTGGCGATGAACACCACCGCCGCCAGTCCGAACACCTGCGGGTAGCGCTTGAGCAGCACCAGCGAGCCAAGCGGGTTGGCATGCGACCAGTCGAAACGCGTGCTGCGCTTCTCCTTGGGCAGCGACTCGGGCAGCACGAACCAGCCGTAGCAGAAGTTCACCAGGGCCAGTCCGGCGGCGAACCAGAACGGCAGGCGCAGGTCGATCTCACCCAGCTCGCCACCGATCAGCGGGCCGATGATGAAACCCACGCCAAACGCCGCGCCGAGCAGGCCGTAGCTCTTGGCGCGCTTGTCGGCCGGCGTGACGTCGGCAACGTAGGCATTGGCGGTGGTGAAGCTGGCCGAGGTGATGCCGGAAATGATGCGCCCCACGAGCAACCACACCAGCGACGGCGCCAGTGCCATGAACACGAAGTCCAGGCCCAGGCCCAGGCACGAGATGAGGATCACCGGGCGACGGCCGAACCGGTCCGACAGCGCGCCCTGGATGGGCGAGGTCACGAACTGGATCGCCGCGAACAGGAAGCCGAACGCCGCCACCCAGTAGGCCGCATGCGCGGTGTCGCCACCGGCGAACTGCTCGATCAGGTGCGGCAGCACCGGGATGATCAGGCCGAACGAAAGGACGTCGATCAGGATGGTGACGAAAATGAAGGCGAGCGCGGCGCTACGGCGGGGGCCGCTTGCAGGAGTCGTATCGGTCACGGATGGGCCGCAGGGGCGTGTCGGAATCGACAGAGTTTATCGCGGTAGGCAAGCGCGCCGTGCGCGATGAGCAAGCGCTGATGCCACCTGCCGCCGCCTCGGACGCAAACGCGGGCACGTGGGTGAATGCGATGTCCATCAGACACCTCCGCGCATCGCCACAAACAATGGTTTCAGGCGTTACCAAAATGCCGGCATTTCTGCCTGCATTCCCTAATGGCATCAATGCCTTAGCTGGAATCTGTTGACGAGTTCGATGCAGCCTGCATCGCAAATTGCCGCATCGCACAATTTGTGCTTTATTCGGATGAACCAGGGCTTCAGGCCGGCCGGACTGCGCGAGCGGACCGTCATGCCCCGTCCCTGCGAGCCAGGTTTCGTTGTCCAACGATTTCAAGCCGCACTACACGCTGCCTGACAGCGAGCGACGGAGTAACGATGGAGCAGCAGTACCGCACCGGCCCTGTCGGTCTTTATGACCCCCGCGACGAGCGGGACGCCTGTGGCTTTGGCCTGATCGCGCAGCTCGATGATGCGCCCAGCCGCGCCATCGTCGACCGCGCGATTGATGCCCTGGTACGCATGACCCATCGCGGTGGCATCGCCGCCGACGGCCTCAGCGGCGACGGCTGCGGCCTGCTGATCCGCCAGCCCGACACCTTCCTGCGCTCGCTTGCGCGCGAAGCGGGCATCAACCTCGGCTCGCACTACGCCTCCGGGCTGGTGTTCCTGCCGCACGACGAGGCCGATGCCGCGCGCGCGCGCGCGACGCTCAATGCACAGCTGCAGCTCGAGCGCGTCGACGTCGCCGGCTGGCGGGTGGTCCCGGTCGACCTGGGCGCTTGCGGCGAACTGGCCAAGCGCACGATGCCGCGCATCGAGCAGATCTTCGTGCGTCCGGCCGGCGCCTTCGACGCGGGCATCTTCCAGCGGTCCCTGTTCCTGGCGCGGCGGCGCGCCGAGCAGGCGCTGCGCGAGCTGGCCGACTTCTATGTGGTGAGCCTGTCGGCGGCGAGCATCGGCTACAAGGGCATGGTCCTGCCCGATCGCCTTGCCCAGCTCTATCCGGACCTGCAGCGCGCCGACCTGGCGGCGAGCGTGGTGGTGTTCCACCAGCGCTTTTCCACCAACACCACGCCGCGCTGGCCGCTGGCGCAGCCATTCCGCCTGCTGGCGCACAACGGCGAGATCAACACCATTGCCGGCAACCGCGCCTGGGCTCAGGCGCGCGTGCATGCCTGGCACACGCCGGCGCTGGACCTGACCGAGTTCGATCCGGTCATCAGCACCGACGGCTCCGATTCGCAGTCGCTCGACAACATGCTCGAACTGCTGCAGGCCGGTGGCATGGACCTGCTCAAGGCGATGCGGATCCTGATCCCGCCGGCGACGCAGTCGCTTGAGTACAAGGACGCCGACCTCGCCGCGTTCTACGAGTACTACGCGCTCAACACCGAGCCGTGGGATGGCCCGGCCGGCATCGTCACCGTCGACGGCCGCTATGCCGCCTGCACGCTCGACCGAAACGGCCTTCGCCCGGCGCGCTGGCTGCGCACGCGCGACCGCCACTTCCTCATCGCCTCCGAAGCCGGCGTGTGGGAACTGCCCGCCGAGGAGATCGAGGCCAAGGGCAAGCTCGGCCCGGGCGAGATGATCGCCGCCGACCTGTACCTGGGCGAGCTGCTCGACTCCGACGCGATCGACCGCATCAACCGCGCACGCGCGCCGTACAAGCGCTGGCTCAAGCAGGGCATGACCTACCTGCAGACCGAGCTGATCGATCCGCAGCTGGCCGCCGAGCCGTTCGACGCCGAAACGCTGTCCGCATTCCAGAAGCTCTTCCAGTTGACCCGCGAAGAGCGCGAACAGGTGCTGCGCCCGCTCGCCGAGACCGAGCAGGAAGGCATCGGTTCGATGGGCGACGACGTGCCGATGGCCGTGCTCAGCCAGCAGGTGCGGCCGTTGTACGACCAGTTCCGCCAGGCATTCGCCCAGGTCACCAACCCGCCGATCGATCCGTTGCGCGAGGACTGTGTGATGTCGCTGGCGACGCAGCTGGGTCGCGAGGGCAATGTCTTCGCCGACGGCCCGGCAAATGTCGGCCACGTTCATCTCAATTCGCCGGTCCTGTCGCAGCGCAAGCTCCGCCAGCTGCTGGCGATGGCGCCGTACGACCAGTCGCATGCGCTGATCCACCTGCATTACGCGCCGGAGGAAGGCCTCAAGGCCGCGCTGGAGCGCATCTGCGCCGAAGCCGAAGCGGCCACGCGCGCTGGCAAGGTGCTGCTGGTGCTCAGCGACCGCTATCCGCAGCCAGACCGGTTGATGGCGCACGCCCTGCTCGCCACCGGTGCGGTGCACCAGCACCTGGCGCGCGCCGGCATCCGCTGCGAATCCAACCTGATCATCGAAACCGGCACCGCCCGCGACCCGCACCACTTCGCCTGCCTGCTGGGTTTCGGCGCGACTGCGGTGTATCCGTACCTGGCCTACCAGACCCTGCACGACCTGGGCGTGCGCGGCATCCTCAAGACCAAGCACGGCGAAGTCGCGCAGATCGGCCGCAGCTACCGGCGCGGGATCAAGAAAGGCCTGCTCAAGATCATCTCGAAGATGGGCATCAGCACCATCGGCAGCTACCGCGGTGCGCGCCTGTTCGAAATCGTCGGCCTCGACCGCGAGGTGGTCCAGTTGTGTTTCGACGGCACGCCGTCGCGGATCGGTGGTGCCGGCTTCGACGACCTGCACGCCGACGCGCTGCAACTGGCCGACTTGGCGTGGAACGTCAACGCCCTGCCCGCCATCGGCGGCCTCCTCAAGTACACGCCGGGCGGCGAGTACCACCTGTTCAATCCCGACGTGGTCACCCGCCTGCAGCGCGCGGTCGCGACCGGCGAGTGGAGCGACTGGCAAAGCTACGCCGACGCGGTGAACGAGCGGCCGACGGCGGCGCTGCGCGACCTGCTCGAGGTCGACGCCTCTTCGGCAACACCGCTGTCCATCGACGACGTCGAGCCGGTGTCGGCGATCGTGCGGCGCTTCGACTCGGCGGCGATGAGCCTGGGCGCGCTGTCGCCCGAGGCGCATGAGGCGCTGGCGATCGCCATGAATCGCCTCGGCGGGCGCAGCAACTCCGGCGAAGGCGGCGAAGACCCGGCCCGCTACGGCACTGACAAGGTCAGCAAGATCAAGCAGATCGCGTCGGGTCGCTTTGGCGTCACGCCCGAGTACCTGGTCAACGCCGAAGTGCTGCAGATCAAGATCGCCCAGGGTGCCAAGCCCGGCGAGGGCGGTCAGCTGCCGGGCCACAAGGTCAACGAGCTCATTGCGCGGCTGCGCTACGCAACGCCCGGGATCGGACTGATCTCGCCGCCGCCGCACCACGACATCTATTCGATCGAAGACCTCGCGCAGCTGATCTTCGACCTCAAGCAGGTCAATCCGCAGGCGCTGGTGTCGGTGAAGCTGGTCTCGCACGCCGGCGTCGGCACGATCGCGACGGGCGTGGCCAAGGCCGGCGCCGATCTGGTGACGATCTCCGGGCACGACGGCGGCACCGGCGCCAGCCCGCTGTCGTCGATTCGCTACGCCGGCACGCCATGGGAACTGGGCCTGTCGGAAGCGCGCCAGGCGCTGATCGCCAACGACCTTCGCGAGCGCGTGATCCTGCAGACCGACGGCGGCCTCAAGAGCGGCCTGGACGTGATCAAGGCCGCACTGCTCGGCGCCGAGAGTTTCGGCTTCGGCACCGCGCCGATGATCGCGCTGGGCTGCAAGTACCTGCGCATCTGCCACCTCAACAACTGCGCCACCGGCGTGGCCACGCAGGACGACGCGTTGCGCCGCGACCATTTCACCGGCCTGCCCGAGCGCGTCGAAAACTTCTTCCGCCTGCTCGCCGAGGAAGTGCGCCTGTGGCTGGCGCAGCTGGGCGTGCGCACGCTGGGCGAACTGGTTGGCCGTACCGACCTGCTGCGCCAGGTCGACGGCGACAGTGGCCGTCAGCACGGGCTGGACCTGGCGCCGCTGCTGGCTGGCAGTGGCCTCGCCCATGGCGGCCACTGCGGTTCACCGCAGCCAGCGCCGGATCCCGAGGGCCTCGCTGCGCGGCTCGATGCCGAGCTGGCCGATGCGATCGACCACAAGCGCGGTGGCGATTATCGCCACGCGATCCGCAACACCGACCGCAGCATCGGCGCGCGCCTGTCCGGTCGTATCGCCCGCGTCCACGGCGATCGCGGAATGAACGACGCGCCGCTGACACTGCGCTTCGACGGCACTGCCGGGCAGAGCTTCGGTGCGTTCAACGCCGGTGGCCTGCAATTCGAGCTCAACGGCGAGGCCAACGACTACGTCGGCAAGGGCATGGCCGGCGGTCGCATCGTCATCCGTCCGCCGCAGGGTGCGCGCTACCTCGCGCACGAGACGCCGATCCTCGGCAACACGTGCCTGTATGGCGCCACCGGCGGTGAACTGTATGCAGCCGGCCGCGCCGGCGAGCGTTTCGCGGTACGCAACTCGGGTGCGATCGCGGTCGTCGAAGGCGCCGGAGATCACTGCTGCGAGTACATGACCGGTGGCGTGGTCGCCGTGCTCGGCCGTACCGGCCTCAACTTCGGTGCCGGCTTCACCGGCGGCATGGCCTACGTGCTCGACACCGAGCGCGATTTCGTCGACCGCTACAACCACGAACTCATCGACATCCTGCGCATTGCCTCCGACGGCTTCGAGAACCACCGCTCGCACCTGCGCGAGCTGCTCGAGGCGCATATCCGCCTGACCGGCAGCGTCTGGGCCCAGCGAATCCTCGACGAGATGCGCGACTTCCTCGGCAAGTTCTGGCTGGTGAAGCCCAAGGCCGCCAGCCTGGAGTCGCTGGCTGAGAACCTGCGGAGGGCCGCGTGAGCAAGATGGACAACAAGAAGCCGGTGTTTGCTTTTCGCGAGACGCCCCGGCAAATGCCGGCGCGGATCCCGCTCGAGCTGCGCCAGGGCGGCGACTGGAACGAGCTCTATGGGCGGTTCGGCGAGGCCGAAGCCAAACACCAGGCCGGACGCTGCCTCGACTGCGGCAACCCGTACTGCGCGTGGAAGTGCCCGCTGCACAACTACATCCCGAACTGGCTCGAACTCGCCCGCGAAGGCCGCATCCACGAAGCCGCCGCCCTCGCCCACGAGACCAACCCGCTGCCCGAGGTGTGCGGGCGCGTCTGTCCGCAGGACCGCCTGTGCGAAGGCAGCTGCACCCTCAACGACGGCTTCGGCGCGGTGACGATCGGCGCCGTCGAGAAGTACATCGCCGACCGCGCGCTCGCCGACGGCTGGCGACCCGATCTCTCCCGGGTCGTTGCCACCGGCAAGCGCGTGGCGGTGGTGGGTGCCGGTCCGGCCGGCCTGTCGTGCGCGGACCGGCTGGCGCGCGCCGGCATCGAAGCGGTGGTGTTCGACCGCTACGAACAGATTGGCGGGTTGCTGCACTTCGGCATCCCCAGCTTCAAGCTGGACAAGTCGGTGATGGCCACGCGTCGCGACGTGCTCGAAGGCATGGGCGTGACGTT
This sequence comes from Lysobacter sp., assembly GCA_036524915.1. Lineage (GTDB taxonomy): Bacteria > Pseudomonadota > Gammaproteobacteria > Xanthomonadales > Xanthomonadaceae > Lysobacter_J. The sequence goes on from DATDBI010000113.1 coordinate 14,816, forward strand.
CCGGCTCGGTGTCGAGATCGGTCGCGACGTCGGCCTGGACACGCTGCTGGCGGAGTTCGACGCGGTGTTCCTCGGCCTGGGCAGCTACCGTTACACCGATGGCGGCCTGCCCGGACAGGACCTGCGCAATGTCTTGCCGGCGCTCCCGTTCCTGGTCCAGAACGGGCGCTTGGTGCATGGCGAGGACGAGGTCGATGGCAAGCCCATCGCCGGTTGGGAAGACCATGTCGCCCTGCCCGACCTGCGCGGCAAGCGCGTGGTCGTCCTCGGCGGTGGCGACACCGGCATGGACTGCGTGCGCAGCGCGGTGCGGCTGGGCGCCTCGCGCGTCACCTGCGCCTATCGCCGCGACGAGGCCAACATGCCCGGCTCGGCGCGCGAAGTGGCCAACGCGCGCGAGGAAGGCGTGCAGTTCCTGTTCAACCGGCAGCCGCTGGAGCTGCTCGGCGAGGAGGGTGATGTCACCGGCGTGCGCGTGGCCGAAACGCGGCTGGGGCCGCCAGATGCGCAGGGACGCCAGAACGCCGAGATCGTCGAAGGCAGCGAGTCGGTACTGTCGGCGGACGTGGTGATCATCGCGTTTGGCTTCCAGCCCGACCCGCCGCAATGGCTGTCCGCGCACGGCATCGAGCTGGAACGCAATGGCCGGATTCGCGTGCAGGCCGCGGCATCCGGGTGTGGCTCGCGCCGCAAAGTGGCCGACGATGCGCGCTTGCCATTCCAGACCGCGAATGCGCGCGTGTTCGCCGGTGGCGACAGCGTGCGCGGCGCCGATCTGGTGGTGACTGCGGCGTTTGAGGGCCGGGAAGCGGCTGCGGGGATCGTCAAACTTCTGTTGGGATGAGGGCGCCCCCTCTCCCTGGCCGCTGTCGCGGCCTGTCCCTCTCCCACAAGGGGAGAGGGCAAAGGCTTAGGGTGCCAGCGCAGCGCAGGCTTTAGCTTTTCACCTCTCCCCCTTGTGGGAGAGGTCGACGCGCGGAGCGCGTCGGGAGAGGGGTCGACGGGCAGGGAGCGCCTGATGTCAGATCGCTTGCTCAATCACGCCAGGCGAATGCGCGGCGAGCAGACTCAAGCCGAGGCCCGCTTGTGGCGCCAGTTGCGCGCGCATCGCTTTGACGGCTTCAAGTTCAAGCGTCAGCAACCGCTGGGGCGCTTCATCGTCGACTTCGTCTGCTTTTCGCAGAAGCTGATCATCGAGATCGACGGCAGTCAGCATCTTGAGGCGATGGCGTATGACCAGTCGCGGACGGCCTGGCTGGAGTCACAGCGTTTCCGCGTGCTGCGGTTCTGGAATGACGATGTGCTTGCCAGGACGGAGCTCGTGCTCGACGTGGTCTGGACCGAGTTGCACGGCCCTCTCCCTGGCGCTTCGCGCCTGTCCCTCTCCCACAAGGGGAGAGGGTGACCGCATTGCCCTCTTCCCTTGTGGGAGAGGGAAAGCCGCCCTGGGCGGCGAGCGAGAGGGGGGCGCGCGTCAGCGCCCCGGCCCCACATCAATGAACTGCAGGAACTCCGCCCGCGTCCGCGCATCCTCGCGGAAGCTGCCGAGCATCTTCGAGGTGATCATGCTGACTCCGCGCTTGTGCACACCACGCGTGGTCATGCATTCGTGCGCACCTTCGATCACCACGCCGACGCCGCGCGGTTGCAGCACGTCCTGGATCACCTGGGCGATCTGCGCGGTCATCTTCTCCTGCACCTGCAACCTGCGGGCGTAGGTCTCGACCACGCGCGCCAGCTTGCTGATGCCCACCACCTTGCCGTCAGGCAGGTAGCCGACGTGCGCCTTGCCGATGATCGGCGCCATGTGGTGCTCGCAGTGGCTCTCGAACTCGATGTCGCGCAGCACGATCATCTCGTCGTAGCCCTCGACTTCCTCGAAGGTGCGCTTGAGGTAGTCGGCCGGATCCTCGGCATAGCCGCTGAACCAGTCGGTGTACGCCTTGGCCACCCGCTTGGGGGTGTCGAGCAGGCCTTCGCGGGCCGGGTCGTCGCCGGCCCAGCGCAGCAGGGTGCGCACGGCCGCCTCGGCCTGTTCGCGGGACGGCTTGTCGTTGTCGGCCATGGCGCGGCTCCTGTGGGGGACGCAAATGCTACTCCACCGGGGTGGAGGAGATAAAAACGGGGCGAAAGACGGGGAGGAAAAAAACGCCGCAGGCGGGATGAAGCCCTGCGGCGGGGAAAGGCTGCGAGGAGCCTGAGGGAACCTGTGCGGTGGTCCGCGCCGAGCAACCGATGGCGTCACGCTCGAGGGAGGGGGAAGCGTGCCGCCACCGGCCGTCGGGTTGGATGGGGGAGCGGTGGTCAGCGCGTGGCGACTTCCTCGCGGAGCGGTACGCGCGTCGGCCAGCCACCGGCCAGCGCCTTGTACAGCGCGACCGCGCCACTGACGCTGCGGGTACGGCCGTCGGCAAACGCTTCCTGGGCGACGAGCTGAGTGCGCTCGGCGTCCAGCACTTCGAACAGGTCGGCGGCGCCGGCCTCGTAGCGGATCCGCGCAAGGCGTGCCGCGGTCGCGCTGTCGATCGCGGCCTGCTCCAGGTGCTGGTCTTCGACACGGGCACGCGAGTAACGCACCAGCGCGTTCTCGGTGTCCTCCAGCGCCAGCAGCACGGCCCGCTCATAGCGGGCCAGGTCGCCAGCGGCGTCGGCATCGGCCGCGGCAATGCGTGCGCGCACCCGGCCAACGTCGAGGAACGACCAGTCGATGCCCAGGCCGATCAGGCGGGTCTCGCTGTCACGTTCGAACAGTGCGCCACTGTCGATGGCCTGGCTGCCGATCAGTCCGAACAGCGTGAAGCGCGGGAACAGATCGGCCGTGGCCACGCCGATCTTGGCCGTGGTGGAATGCAGGCGATGCTCGGCAGCGATCACGTCAGGACGGTTGCGCAGCAGGTCGCCCGGCGTGCCGGGGTCAAGCCGGGCGGGCAGTGTAGGCAACGGTTGCTGCGGTGTCAGGTCGGCGATCAGCGCTTCAGGCGTCTTGCCGGTCAGCACTGCGAGGCGATGCATGCTGACCGCCACCTGCGCTTCCAGGTTCGGCACGCGCGACAGCGTTGCTTCCAGCTGCGCCCGGGCGCGCGAGGTGTCGAACTCGGTGCCGCGGCCGGCGTCGAAGCGGGCCTGCACCAGACGCAGGGTCTCGCGCTGGTTCTCCGAGTTGTCGCGGGCGACGCGCAGGCGTTCCTGCAAGCCGCGCATCTCGACGTACGTGCGCGCCACCTCACCGACGATCGCGACCTGCAATGCGTCCAGGTCGGATGCGGCGGCCCACACTTCGGCACGCTGCGACTCGACGTTGCGGCGAACGCGACCGAACAGGTCGAGCTCCCAGCTGGCGTCGGCCTGCACGCCGTAGCTTTCACCGTCACGGTCGTTGCGGCCCACGCCCGGTGCCTGATCGGCACTGGCGCGTGAGTCGGTTGCCGTCGCGCTGGCGGTCACCGTCGGGAAACGGTCGAGCTTGGCATTGCGCAGCAGCGCGTTGGAACGGTCGTAGCTGGCCAGCGCGATGCGCAGGTCGTGGTTGGCACTCAGCGATTCCTCGACCAGCCGCGTCAGCAGCGGGTCGTTGAAGCTGGTCCAGAACTCGGCGTTGGCCTGCGGGCTGGCCTCCTGGGCCACGGCGGCATTGCTGCCACCGGGCGCAGCGGCGTCGGCACCGGTGGCGCCTTCGTCGCGGACGAAGGTCGCCGGCGTGGGCACGTCCGGCCGCACGTAGTCCGGGCCGACCGCACATGCGGCCAACGCGAGCGCCAGCAGCGATGGCACGAACACCTTCGCGACTGCGGCGACAGTCAGTCCTTGCGGTTGCATGGTTTGCACGATGGAATCCTCGTTGCGGCCCAGAGCATTGCGGCTCAGTGCGTCTCGTATGGGTGCGTTCGTCGGCTGCTTACGCATGCGCCTTCCCCATCGAGCTCTGCTCACCCACCCACTTCGGCGTCTTGCTCACCATCTTGCGCAGGGCGACGTAGAACACCGGCGTCAGGAACAGGCCGAACAGGGTCACGCCGAGCATGCCGGCGAACACGGTGATGCCGGTGGCCGAGCGGACTTCGGCGCCAGCGCCGTGCGAGAGCACCAGCGGCACAGTGCCGGCGATGAAGGCGATGGAGGTCATCACGATCGGACGCAGACGCAGGCGGCAGGCTTCAAGCGCGGCTTCGACGATGCTCTTGCCCTGCATTTCCAGCTCGCGGGCGAACTCGACGATCAGGATCGCGTTCTTGCACGCCAGGCCCATCAGCACCACCAGGCCCACCTGCACGAACACGTTGTTGTCGCCACCGGTGAGCCACACGCCGGCCAGGGCCGAGAGCATGCACATCGGCACGATCAGGATCACCGCCAGCGGCAGGGTCCAGCTTTCATACAGCGCGGCGAGCACGAGGAAGGCGAGCAGGATGGCGAGCGGGAACACGACGAGTGCGGCGTTGCCCTGGGTGGCCTGCTGGAAGCTCAGATCGGTCCACTCCAGGCTCATGCCATTGGGCAGCACCTTGGCGGCGATCCCTTCCAGCTGGCCCATGGCCTGCGCCGACGACAGCATGCGCGGATCGGCTTCGCCGGCCAGGTCGGCCGCCGGGTAACCGTTGTAGCGCAGCACCGGGTCGGGGCCGTAGGTCTGCTTGATCGTCACCATCGAACCGATCGGCACCATTTCGCCACGGTCGTTGCGGGTACGCAGGTTGGCGATGTCCTCGACGCTGTCGCGGTAGGAACCGTCGGCCTGCGCGATCACCTGCCAGGTACGGCCGAACTGGTTGAAGTCGTTGACGTACGCCGAACCCAGGTAGGTCTGCAGCGTGTCGAACAGCTCCGTCAGTGGCACGCCCTGGGCCTTGGCCTTGACGCGGTCGACCTCGGCGTCGAGCTGCGGCACGTTGGCCTGGTAGCTGCTGATCGGGAAGCCCATGCCAGGCGTCTGCGAGACCGCACCCTGGAACGAGTTCACCGCGTTCTGCAGTGCGCCGTAGCCGAGGTTGCCACGGTCCTCGATGAACAACTGGTAGCCCGAACCGTTACCGAGGCCGAGGATCGGCGGCGGCATGAACGAGAAGGTGAAACCTTCCTGCAGCCCGGCGATCTTCTGGTTGATCTCGGCATTGATCTGCTCGGCAGTGCGTCCGTTGCGCTCACTGAACGGCTTGAGCGGGAAGAACGCCACGCCGGTGTTGGGCGTGTTGGTGAACTGCAGGGCATTCAGGCCCGGGAACGCGATCGAATGCGCCACGCCGTCGGTGCTCATGGCGATGTCGCTGACCTTCTTCAGCAGGGCATCGGTACGGGCAATGGACGAGCCTTCCGGCAGCTTCACGCCGGCGATCAGGTACAGCTTGTCCTGGATCGGGATGAAGCCGGCCGGCACGATCTTGAACATGAAGCCGGTGGCGACCAGCAGCACCGCGTACACCGCGAACACCGCGCCGCGACGGCCCAGCGTGCGCGAGACGGCACTCTGGTACTTGCTGGAGCTGGAGTTGAAGAAGCGGTTGAACGGACGGAACAGCCAGCCGAACGCGCGGTCGATCAGGCGCGACGGTGCGTCCTTGGGTGCGCCGTGCGGCTTGAGCAGGCGTGCGGCCAGGGCCGGCGACAGGGTCAGCGAGTTGATCGCCGAGATCACCGTGGAGATGGCGATGGTCACCGCGAACTGCTTGTAGAACTGGCCGGTCACGCCCGACAGGAACGCCATCGGCACGAACACCGCGCACAGCACCAGCGCGATCGCGACGATCGGCCCGGACACTTCCTTCATCGCCTGGTGCGCCGCGTCCATCGGCGACAGGCCTTCCTCGATGTTGCGCTCGACGTTCTCCACCACCACGATCGCGTCGTCCACGACGATACCGATGGCGAGCACGAGACCGAACAGGCTCAACGTGTTGATCGAGAATCCGAGCAGGTACAACGCGGCAAACGTACCCACCACCGACACCGGCACGGCGATCAGCGGAATGATCGAGGCGCGCCAGGTCTGCAGGAACAGGATCACCACCAGCACCACCAGCGCGATGGCCTCCAGCAGCGTGGTCACCACGGCCTTGATCGAATCGCGCACGAAGATGGTGGTGTCGTACACGGCTTCATACTTCACGCCGGCCGGGAACCGCTTGTTCATCTCGTCCATGGTCGCGATGACCTTCTCCTGGATCTCGAGCGCATTGGCGCCCGGAGCCTGGAAAATGCCGATGCCGACCGCGCTCTTGCCGTCGAGTTGCGAACGCAGCGTGTAGTCGCCGGCGCCGAGCTCGATGCGGGCGACGTCGGACAGGCGCACGATCTCGCCGCCCTCACCGCTCTTGAGCACGATGTCGCCAAACTCCTCGACGCTGCGCAGGCGGCCCTGGGCATTGATCAGGGTCAGGAAGTCACTGTTGGGCATCGGTTCGGCGCCCAGCTGGCCGGCCGACACCTGGACGTTCTGCTCGCGCATCGCACGGACCACGTCGCCGGCGGTCAGGCCGCGCGAGGCGATCTTGTCCGGGTCGAGCCAGGCGCGCATGGCGTAGTCGCCACCACCGAACACCTGCGCGTCGCCCACGCCCTGGATGCGCGCGAGCGCGTCCTTGACGTGCAGGCGGGCGTAGTTGCGCAGGTACAGCGTGTCGTACTTGCCGTCAGGCGAGGTCAGGTGCACGACCATCAGGAAGGTCGGCGACTGCTTCTGCGTGGTCACGCCCTGGCGGCGCACGTCCTCGGGCAGGCGCGCGAGCGACTGCGCGACGCGGTTCTGCACGCGCACCGCCGCGTCGTCGGCGTCGGTGCCCGGGCGGAACGTGACGGTCATCTGCAGCACGCCGTCAGAACCGGCGACCGACTTGATGTACATCATGTTCTCGACGCCGTTGATCGCCTCTTCCAGTGGCGTGGCCACCGTTTCCGCGATCACTTTCGGGTTGGCACCGGGGTACACCGTGCGCACCACCACTGAAGGCGGCACCACTTCCGGGTATTCGCTGATCGGCAGGATCGGGATCGCGATCAGGCCGGCGGCGAAGATCACGATCGACAGCACGGCGGCGAAGATCGGCCTGTCGATGAAGAACTTTGAAAAGTCCATGAGGGGTTCCTGATGCGGCCTTCAGGCCGCAAAGTCCTGGGCGACGCCGGAAAGC
>DATDBI010000114.1:0-1643 GCA_036524915.1 Lysobacter sp.
TGAAAAGTTTGCTTGACAGCTACGGCGAGGCTTGGAATAAAGACAGCTGGCGAAGTGCCCGCAGACGCGCGGCATTCGCACGGGGGAAATCGAAAATGCAAGACGAGGTCCGCAACGGCAGCCTCGGCGGTCTTAAGGTCATGGTGATTGACGATTCCAAGACCATCCGCCGAACCGCCGAAACGCTGTTGAAACGAGAAGGCTGTGAAGTGGTTACCGCCACCGACGGCTTTGAGGCGTTGGCGAAGATCGCCGACCAGCAGCCACAAATCATCTTTGTCGACATCATGATGCCGCGCCTGGACGGCTATCAGACCTGCGCCCTGATCAAGAACAACCATCTGTTCAAGGGCACGCCGGTCATCATGCTGTCGTCGAAGGACGGCCTGTTCGACAAGGCGCGCGGGCGCATCGTCGGCTCCGAGCAGTACCTGACCAAACCATTCACCCGCGAAGAACTGCTCGACGCGATCCGAACGCACGTAAACGCCTGACCGGGGGGTAAGGCAACAAATGGCACGTATTCTTCTGATCGAGGATTCGCCGACCGATACGGCGGTCCTTACCCAGCTTCTTGAGCGCAACGGCCACCAGGTGCTGGCCTCGGGCAGTGCCGAAGACGGCATTGAAACCTGCAAGCGCGAGAAGCCCGACCTGGTGATGATGGACGTCGTGCTTCCGGGCATGAACGGCTTCCAGGCCACCCGCGCGCTGTCGCGCGACGCCGACACCAGCACCATTCCGGTGCTGATCGTCAGCACCAAGGGCATGGACACCGACAAGGCCTGGGGCATGCGCCAGGGGGCCCGCGATTACATCGTCAAGCCGCCGCGCGAAGACGAGCTGATCGCGCGTATCAACGCCTTGCTGGGTGCCTGACTAGATGTTGCATTCGCCGTTCGATGTGCTGGTCGACTATGAGCGCCGCAGCCTCGCGCACGTGGTCGGTCTGCCCGAGCAGCTCGACGCGCCGGGCCTGTGGCGCGGCGTCGGTTACCGCATTGGTGACCGTCGCCTGGCCTCCGGCTTCGGCGAGGTGCTGGAAATCCTCCCGCTGCCGCAGGTCACCCCGGTGCCCGGCGCGCAGCCCTGGCTGCTCGGCCTGGCCAACGTCCGCGGCAGCCTGCTGCCGATCGTCGACCTCAAGCAGTTCCTGGAAGGCCAGCGCACCGTGCTGCACGAAAGCCAGCGCATCCTGCTGGTGCGCCAGCCCGGCGGCGACGTCGCCGTGCTGATCGACGAGCTCTTCGGCCAGCGCAGCTTCCTGGAGCAGCAGCTGGTCGAGGTTGAAGTCGAGCCTGTACCCGAGGAGGGCAGCGATCAGGCCCTCGCGGCCGGCCGTTACAGCCATTTCATCGAGCGCGCCTACCGGCTCGAGAACCACACGTGGGGCATCTTCAGCCTGGACAGGCTGGCCCGCACGCCCGAATTCCGCCAAGCGGCCTCTGAGATGCCGCGCCCTGACATGTCGCGGTCCGAGCACCGCTCCAGCAGCAACAATACCGAGGTCGAATCATGAGTGTCACTGCGATTGATAGCGCTGCCGGCAAGGGCCGTAGCCTTGGCGTCAACACCTGGCTGGTCGTGCTGGGCATCTCGGTGCTGATCTTCGGCCTCAACACCGGTTACGCGACGTGGAAAGC
>DATDBI010000115.1:0-28900 GCA_036524915.1 Lysobacter sp.
GACCTTGGCGAAGTACGCTTTCGAGAGGCGTCCGATTGCCTTGTAAACCGTCTTTCCGCCAGCCCGCCGCCCCAGCCCAGGAAACACGTACTCATCAGATCGCGCAGTCTTCTGGCGTTCCTTGAGCATGGCCATCATCACCGGCCCTAACGGCAGCGAATGCATCTCCTTACCCTTCATCCGATCCTCTGGGACCGTGATGACCTTGGCCTTGAAGTCCACTTCAGACCAAAGGAGTCCAGCGGCACTGGACCACCGGAGCGCGGTGCACAGGAGGAGGAGCGTCAGATCGCGCTGGGTACCCGTCAGATCAGGAGGCAGGTCATCCCCTAGGCCGCGAACCGAGGCGACGAACTCGGGCAATGCGTCGCCAATGAAGGCCCGCTGCCGCGGGGACACGTTTCCCCACCCCTTGGTCGCCCTGATACGCCTTGCCACGTCCGGCAGGTCTAAGCCGCGCTCATCCCTTAGATAGTTGACGATGGCGCGCAACGCCCGGACGGCGCCATCGGCCCGAGCTGGGCTCGCCTTGATCTTCTTGCGGGACCCTGCGCTCTTAACCTTGGCTTGGGCGCGTATGTCCTTAGTCTTGCGATCCCTGTGGCGGTCTTTGACGCGCTCTGGCGTCAGATCAACCAGGGGCTTGTCCCAGTAGTCGCCGAACGTGATCCTCAGATCCCGCTCGTACGTCGCCTTGGTGGCGGGCCTGAGCTGCTCTCGCTCGCCCAAGTAGATCGCCAGCCCCTCGCCCAAGGTCAGGCCTTTGCGCTCCTCCTCGGCCTTCCTTGCACGCTTCTCGGCCGCCAGGTCCTGACCGTCCACCAGCTTGCCAACGGCCTTCAGCGCCAGCTTGCGAGCCGCATCGACAGACATGTCATCGACCTTGCCCAGCAGGACGCGCACCCACGACCCGCCTGGCACTCGCTTCCTCACATACCAGGACGCCGAGGTTGGGCTGATCCGGAGGTGGAGAGCGGGTAGGTCCTTGGCTTGGTATTCGACCCTGCCGGTGGTCACGCGGGACCGCAGCTTCCTGACGTTTGCCTCAGTGAAGTTCTCGTAGTTGGGCACCGCTTTTCCCCGGGGGAGCACCTGGGGAGCAGGATACGCCGCAGCTCCCCGTAGACGCCAGTTCCCGGGAGGCCATAAAACATTGATTCTCCGGGGCCACCGTAGAAGGCGGTAACAGGCCGCGCGCTGATCGCTAGGATTGAAAATCCCCGTGTCGGGGGTTCGATTCCCTCCCCGGCCACCATGATTAAACGTAAGCCCAGTAAGGCTCTCCGGCTTTACTGGGCTTTTTGTTTTGGGGCGCAGCCGGACCCGTGGGTAACACCTGGGTAACACGGCGCGACGATCAGCGATCCTCGTACATCGAGAACGGATCGCTATGCAGGCGCCAGATCTTCCAGCCAGCCGCGGCGAACATCACGATCGCGCTCGCCATGAAGAGCATTGGCCCCCAAAGGAAGACACCAAGGACCGGTTGGATTAGCGCGGGGGCACTCGCGGCGACGCCTTTAAGCATGCCCGCTGCCATCAAAGCGGCCAACATCACTACCCCGCCCTTCCAGAGCAGGCCGTCGCCTTACGCTCTTCCCTCCTGTACCACCTCTCGAAATCCATGCCCTGCTCCTTTAATTGGAGCTGGCATCAGAATTGTCCGGTTTCTCACCAGCTGCGACGCTCGCCACTACCATCCGTTGCATGACCGACCCGCTCCCGCCCGACATCACCTGGCGCCGGGGCTTCGTGAGCGGGCCTGACACGACCCGTTGGCTGTACTGCGGGCCGGCGGCAGTGGGGGTCGTGGCCTTCCACAACGACTTGTGGCGGACGACCGTCAACCGGCATTTGGACGTCGGGCGGGAGCGCTCCGTACCAGCCCCAAGTGAGGCGCTAGCGATCGCCTGGGTGGAGAGGTGGGCGCTTGCCAATATTCGGAGGCTCAGGGAACAAGTAGCCCAGTCGGCTGCGGCGAAAAACGGCGGCCTGCCCACCTAATTGCGCTTAGCGGAGTTAGCGCGGGGCGCTCTTCTCGGTCGGGACTGCCCTGGGCCAGTGGGGACTCGTCGAGGCGTGTTGGAGTCGGCGGCACGATGAGGGGCTGATCGCCGGCGCCTTTTGGGGACTGAGCCCAGCAGCCCGCGATGGGAAAGCGCGATGCGCCCCGAAGGACGCATCGCCTTTATTACTATTTCGGCTGCTTGTTGACGCCGCAATCGTCATCATTGAGGCAATGATCACCTTCGGGCGCCGGGACTGACCCGACCGTACTGAAGGGAGTGATGACGTAGGCCCTGTCCTTGGTCCCGTCTGGCCAAGTCATGTCGAAGTTGCTGTTTGCGGGCAAAGAGTCCCTCCCGTTCTGCAACCGATATGTCGCTGCTGCCTGGGATAGTCCGGCTGTTTTAATGTCGAAATCAGATGCCTTAGACGTTTCGCGGACATTAGTCAGCTCACGATACGGAGAGGATCTTCCATCGATTGAAACCGAACCTGCAATTACGCCTGTTGCAATCAAACTCGCGACCAGCAACCAGCTCCGAGACTTCGCCTTCTTCCCCGTCATTGCTTCGCTCCTTGCGTCAGTAGTCCTACAAGCTGCCTAAGTTTTGGGATGTCAGCAGGAGGCAGCACGACCTGCTCATAAAAGGATTGAATGTCCCTCAGCTCACAATTGATCCCGCCGCCTAAGCACATTTGCAACACGGCGCGGCTATCGGGGCCGCACTGACGTCCGAGGCGGCACGCGGCAATATTCCATGCGGCTTCTGATACAGGAGATCCAGCTGGGATCGGCTGAAGAGCTTGAAGCTCGCCGGCGCTTGGCGATCCCATTAACGGTGCAATGGCGGCAAACGCCTCGGGATCCCCGGAGGCGAGCACATCAACCGCCGCAGATTTGATCTGTTCGCTCGTGGCGCCTTTGAGTATGGCGTTCTGGACGAAAAGTTCGGTGCGCGCCGCCATATTTCCCTGGCGGGCGGCCCGCTCAAGCATTGCATTGATTGCGGACGGGCCTATCTTCTTACCCGCGAAACCATCACAACGATCGCTGGTGATCTCGCTGGCCTGAGCGATCTTCGTGGCGAGGTCAGGACGCAACTTGCCGCGATTTCGCATGTCCTCCGTGAACCCAATTGGATTCATGGCGTATAGCCAACATTCTTGATACGCGGATGCAATCTGCTGAGAAGCGTTGCCGTCTCCGCCTTCTGACCTTGGATACAAGGTAGCTGTCAGGTTCGCGAGATCGGCTTGGACGTTAGGACTTCCGGAAGGCGCCTGCGCATTATCCACCCCTGAACCCGATGCTGCCGCCAGCTCCGGTGGGTGGCGCGACTGGTGGTCCGCAGTTGAATGCGTCCGCGTCGAAACGGCAGTGCCTCCGGCGCCATAAACGAATATTGCGATCCAGATCAATAGGGCGGCAGCGGCGAATCCACCAGCTGCGGCAACAACCCTTCCCTTAGTCACGAGTAACTTCCCTGATTGTTAAGCCCCTATTTACTCTTTATCACGTCGACTTGCCCGCTTGCAATACGCAGAGGTGAGGACGGTCAGCGGGGTCAAGGAACCCGGCCTCTACTCACTATTCGCCCTAGCGGACGCGCCCGTAGGGACGAAAACTTCGCGAGGAAGTAGACCCACTTATCGGGCTGAATGGGAGTCCGCCGCCACGGATCAATTGGTATAGTTTCGACGCCGGCAATACGCCGCGTGCCTACACCTTCGGACCGCCATGGATCCAATTTCGCTCGAAGACCTCGCTTTGCTGGAGGTATTGAAAAGGGTCTCCCAGCACGCTGCGCTGACCGATGGCGACTCCGTCGTTCGAGACCGGCTGATCGAAAGCGGGTTGGTGGTTGAAGACGAGGAAGGTCTGGCCCTTACATCGGCCGGGATCGAGATGTGCAAATCCCTGCAGCATCGGGCTGCCGCCGATGCGCAGGTGGCCAAGATCCTCCAGCAGCGCGAGAACGGCGACCAAGCCCCAACGGGCTAGCGACTACTTCAGCCGAGCCTTGCCGCAGACGCGTCAGCGGTTCGTGTAACTCGCATTGCCTAATCCGGTGCCGATGGTCAGCACGCCCCAGCGCGCCATTTTTCGCATGCGCCGCCGTTCGCTAAGGCCCTGCACCACCGCATCGTTGTGCAGCACGACCGCAGGCTTCCGCCCGCCGATGCGGTCCAAGCGACTGCGTAGTTCATCCGGCAGGTTGAACGGAGCCTCCCAGTCGCCCGGCAAATTCTGAGCGCCTTGCGGAATACTGCCGTCAGCCTGGATGGCGCCGGGACAGGCAACGCCAACGAATGGCGCCAACCGCATCCCCAGTGTGCGTGCTTGCGCACTGAGTCCATTGAGCATGCCGGCCAGCCGCGCGATGGTTTCCCCACGATCGGGATCGTCGTCCGCATGCCGCCAGTGCATATGCTCAGCCAGCCGCGCCTTTGAACCGTCAGCCTTGCTCTCCAGCAGATGCTCGACGATCCCGCAGCGGAGGTTCGTACCGCCGACGTCGACTGCCAGAAACGCGTCGTGCTCCTTGCTCATCGCCTCGGGCAACAACGGCACCCAGCCCAGCAACCCGCCCTCGTCGGGATCGTGCTGCAATACGTGCAACTTGACCCCCAACCGTGCACCCTTCAACAGTCGCGCGGCCCGCCGGATCGCCAGTTCGCCAAAGCGGCTTTCGGGTAGCCCGCCGCCAAGCACGATCGCTTCGACGCCTTGCCACTCAGGCTGCGCCAGGAACGTGCTGATCACCCCCGCCAGGCGCTGCGCATACTGCTCTACAGCTATGTGCACGAGGTGGGCCGCGTCGGCGTCGCCACCGACCATGACCAGGTCTATGTTCTTTTTGCCGACTTCCGCAGTGGGCTTCCTTCCGAACGGATCCTTGCCGGTTCGGTGGTGCTTCCGCATCTCGTCGAGCAGTTCCCGAAACGCGGTCTGGCTGGCGCGGTCTCCCAGGAAGCCCTCTCCGTCCGGGTCACGGATGGCCAGGTTGTAGTTGTCGACGGTCAGCCCTGGAATCCGCATGGCGCCGTGCTTGCCGCGGGCATCGACAGATCTGGCAGGGGGTCGCTTGCTCATGTGATGGATCTGGCGCTGTCAGGTACCGCGCGGCAGCAGGACGGACATCGTCGCGGCCTAATGACGGTCTTCAAGCCGGGCCGCGTCTTCCCAGGCCATACGAATCCTGGGGGCAACGGCTTCCCATCCCATTCCTGTTGCACTGACATATGACCGCCACAGCTGCTCCAGCTCGCGCGACACGACGTCCCACGGCGCGTTCGGGTACAACTCACTGGCCTGCTCGCCAATGGCACGGATGAGTGCCGAGTAAGGAGGCCGCGTAATCATCTTGACGGCCTTCTCTCCGGCAACGAGGGCGCTCGTGGCGCCGGACCGCTCCCACTCCTCACACTGTTCTTCGAACTGCTCAATCTCACTGGCGGAGAACATCTCGTGTGCCATGTCAGTCAACTCACGTGTGGATTTTGAGCGACCATTGCAGTGCTCCAGTGCACAACGCGTGTAAGCATGAACAGACATGCCGCACTGTGAGCTGTACTGCGTGCTGCCGCCCCGGAACCCCAGGCGGCGACCCGGGAAATCGCATCATTGCGGTTCCCGACGAGCCCCCGCAGCCTCCACTACCGCGCTGACGGCTCCTCCACTCGCCCTGGTGTATCCATGCACGACTCCAGCCGGAACCCGCCGGCTGTGCCAACCGGATTACCCAATGATCCAATGGATCCGTGATCACATGCTCGCGACAATCACACTGACCGTGCTGGCAACGCTCGCGGCGGTCATCATCTTCGCCAACGTCACCGGCTCGGACAAGCGCGTCCAGCGCATCGTCGAGCATCGTTATGGCGTGGCCGATCCGCAGTTTCGTCGGGAGATGGGAGTGATGCTGGGTCCGGCCGTGGTGCCTGGCAATCGCGTGGTCCACCTGCGCGACGGCGACGAGATCTTCCCCGCGATGCTCCAGGCCATTGCATCGGCGCGCCACACGATCACGTTCGAAACCTACATCTACTGGTCAGGTGACATCGGCCGCAGGTTCAGCGCCGCACTGGCCGAGCGAGCCCGCAAGGGCGTCCAGGTGAATGTCACGCTGGACTGGCTGGGCAGCAGCAAAATGGACGACAGCGTCATCGAGCAGATGAAGCAGGCCGGCGTCAAGGTCGAGCGGTACCGGCCCCTGAGCTGGTACAGCCTGGATCGCATCAACCACCGCACCCACCGCAAGTTGCTGGTGATCGATGGGCACACCGCCTTCACCGGAGGCGTCGGTATCGCCGATCAATGGGAAGGCCATGCGCAGGATCCCGACCATTGGCGCGACAGCCATTTCATGGTCCAGGGCCCGGCAGCGGCGCAAATGCAGGCGGCCTTCAGCGACAACTGGATCAAGATGACGGGCCACGTGCTCAATGGCGATCCCTACTATCCGCAGGTCGAGCGGTACGGCGACGTCGATGCCCAGGTCTTCCTGAGCTCACCGTCGGGCGGCAGCGAAAGCATGCACCTGATGTACCTGCTCAGCCTCGCGGCAGCGACCCGCTCCATCGACTTGGCCGGCGCCTACTTCGTGCCCGATGAACTGACCCAGCGCGCCTTGCTCGCTGCACGTGAGCGGGGCGTGCGGGTGCGCGTCCTCGTTCCGGGACCGCACATCGATTCCGACGCCGTTCGGCTGGCCTCCAAGGCACAATGGGGGCGGCTGTTGAGTCGGGGCGTGGAGATCTACGAATACCAGCCCACGATGATGCACGTGAAGTTGCTGATCATCGACAGATACCTGGTATCGGTAGGCTCGACCAACTTCGACGGACGATCGTTCCAGCTCAATGACGAGGCGAGCCTCAACATCTACCAGTCGAAGTTTGCCGACGAGATGACCGGCGTGTTCGAAGCCGATCTGCAGCAGGCCAGGCCATACACGCTGGAGCAGTGGGTTCACCGGCCCTGGAAGGAGAAGATCATGGAGAAGGTCGTCATCCCCTTCAAGTCCCAGCTGTAACCGGCTCAGGGCGTCAGCACCACCTTTCGGCAATCCTCCTTCTTCTCATCGAAGATGCGGTACCCCTGTGCAGCATCGGCCAGCGACATGCGGTGGCTGATGATCGCGTGCGGCTCAAGCTCGCCCTTCTGGATGTGCTCAAGCAGCACCGGCATGTGGTGTTGCACGTGCGTCTGTCCCATGCGGAACGCCAGGCCTTTGTCGAAGGCATCGCCGAACAGGAAGGCGTGAATGAAGCCCGCGTACACGCCCGGCACACTGACCACGCCGCCTCGCCTCGTCGCGCCGATGGCCATGCGCAGCGCACTACCGCTGCTGCCTTCAAGTTTCAGTGTGGTAAGGGCTGTATCCACGGCACTGCCCTTGGCCTCGAAGCCGACCGCCTCGATGGTGGCGTCGACGCCGCGGTTGTCAGTCTCGCCGACGATGTAAGCGGCCGGATCGTCCTCCTCCTCCAGGTTGATCGCCTCGACGCCATAGGTCGCCGCAGCAAACGCGAGGCGGTAGGCGTGCCTGTCCACCATGAAGATGCGCTCCACGCCCAGCAGTCGCGCACAGGCCGCCGCCATCATCCCGACTGGACCACCGCCGAGAATGGCCAAGGTCGACCCGGGGCCCACCTCGGCATTGAGAACGGCCTGGTAGCCGGTGGGGAGGATGTCGGACAGAAACAGCACCTGCTCGTCGGTGAGTCCTTCGGGCAGTTTTAACGGGCCGACATTGGCCTTGGGCACGCGCACGAGCTCTGCCTGTCCACCGGCATATCCGCCATAGAGATGGGTGTAGCCGAACATGCCGGCGCCGGACCGCACATCCTTCTTGTTGATGATCGCGCCCCGTCCGGGGTTGGTCGTCTCGCAGGCCGAGTACAACTTCCGGTTACAGAAGAAGCAATCGCCGCACGAAATCGTGAAAGGGACGACCACGCGATCGCCCCGGCGCAGCTTGCTGACCCCCTGCCCGGCGTCCTCGACGATGCCCATGAACTCGTGCCCCAGGATGTCACCGTCCTTCAGACCGGGCACCTTGCCGCGATACAGATGCAGGTCGGAGCCGCAGATGGCGGTTGCGGTGACGCGCAAGAGAATGTCGTCACTCTCCACCAGTGCCGGGTCCGGCACCGTCTCCACCCGCACATCCTGTTTGCCGTGATACGTCAGTGCTTTCATCTTCAAGTTTCCGGAATGGAGCCGTCCCTGGCGCCCCTGTGAAGTGGCGACTCCTACACCCGCGGCGGATCTTGTTCGCGCACGAAGTGCCGGTGAGCGGCCAGCGCCTTGATGAACTCGATAGAACGTCTACACGCCGTCCGCAGCTTCCAGCATCATTCGCTTCTGATGTGCGAGAAACCTGTTCTCCATCCACTTGAGCTCGGAAGCGGAATACTTCGATTCGAGGTCATAGAAGTACTCGGTTTCTGTAAACATGACTGCCCCTACCCTGGCGCCGATCCTGATCACGTGCCTGTGGCCATCGATGACGCTCGCGAACACGGTGTCTTCATCCAGCAGTACTTCGTTGTGCACGTTCGATCCTCGATTGTGGAAGCAGCTGCGGAATGCAGCAACGCGTCTTGCGACCCGAGCCCTCATCAAACGGGCGACCCAGCCGCCCAGCGGCGAGCGTGGCCGACTATGTCCCTGCGCGGTTGCCCGCAGTGTGAAGTTCCTTAATCGCCGCGCCTCGCTACCATGCGACCCTCACGCGGGCTATCCGCCACCTCGGCCATCACGGGACGACCACGGGGCGGGGACGGTAGCTGAACGAATGGTTCGTAGTGTCACGGCTTCATCATGGCGGCCGTCGGACGCTTTGCGCACCAATTTGTCAGGAACTTGTCATGCACACTCGGGCGATCCTAACTGCCGTTGCGGCGATGACACTGCTTCTCGCGTGCGACCGACGGGAGAACGATGGCAACTCCACGGTGGGTGAACCGCCAGATGCCGCCCCACAGGCAGCCACTGTTACCGAGACGCCGGCGCCACCGCCCGCTCCCGGAGAGCAGGCGAACAGTGGCGATGTCCAGGCGCTGAGCCTGTTGGCCACGATCAACCAGCACGAAATCGATGCCGCCCGCCAAGCGATTGGAAAGGGTGTCAAAGGGGCTGTCGCGGAGTACGCCGCAATGATGGAAAAGGATCACGGGGAGAACCAGGCGAAAACCCTGCAGATCATCACCCCCATCGACACGCCTGACGTAGTTCAGATGAAGGCAGAGGGCGCAAAAGAGTTGCAGGCCCTGGGTCAGCAGGACGGCTCGGCCTACGAGAAGGCGTACATCAAGGCGATGGTGGCGGGACACCAGAAGGCCCTCACGGCAATCGACGAGAAGATGCTGCCTGCCGCCCAGAGCGACCCGGCAAAGACCCATCTCACGCAGACCCGCGTGCACGTCGCCCATCATCTGGAGCGCGCCAAGGCGATCGAGGCCAGCCAACGTTGAGCAAATCGCCGGTTCTCGCAGCGAGGTCGTGACCATGGCGCTCTCGGCAAACGCGAGGCTGTTCGATGTGAATGCCGCCGATCGCGACGTGGCATTGGACGCCATTTCGATCGACAGCATCACCGAGCAGCAATTGCTCTGGATCGACCTCACGGGAAATGACGCCGACCTGAAACCCGTCGCGCAACATCTTGGCTGGCCCGAAGCGCTGCGTCAGATGGTGCCGGGTAACACGCCAGAGGTCCGGACCTGCGGGGACGCCTTCATGGTGCGAGTAATCGCATCGCGGCACGAAGGCGGTCTGATCTTCAACGGCATCGTTCTCACGATAGTCGCCGGCAGCAACTACGTGGTCAGCATCCACGCGGAGCCCATTGCATTCATCGATGAGCTCCGGGAACGCGAGGTCGGGAACTCCGATCTGGGTGTGCTCAGTGCCGACAGCTTCGTCGCCTCGCTGCTGGACTGGCACCTGGGCACCTACTTCGATGCCGTGTCGGACTTCGAGGCCGCCGATGAGCGACTGGAGACCGCGATACTCGACGACACGCACCACCACTGCCTGCAGACGCTTAGTAGCCTGCGCAAGGCCGCGTCGCGCTTGCGCCGGATGCTCGCGGCCCATCGTGGCGTGTTCTCCGCGCTTGCCCGTCCGGACTTCCGCCCCTCCGCCGAGCGGGAGTCGAACGAGCACTTCCTCACCCTGGACACGCATTTCCAGCGCGCCCTGGATGCGGTCGAAGGTACCCGTGAAATCGTCATCGGCAGCTTCGAGCTCTTCAGCAACCAGACCGCGCTGCGGACCAACGACGTGGTGCGGGTGCTGACATTCGTCACGGTGCTGATCGGCGTACTGGCGGTGGTCGCCGGCGCGCTCGGCATGAACTTCGAGGCGCCGATCTTCAAGACTGGCATGACCGGGCTGACAGTGGCGATCGTCTTGATGGTCGCCATCGCCGTCGCCGGTGTCGGCTTGGCCAAATGGCGAGACTGGATCTGAGCCGCGCGGGCGGCGATCAGTCGTCCTGCGCCCAACGCGCCAGGTTCTGCTCGATTTGGTCGATGCCTTCCCAGGGATCCTTGCGGCGCCGCTTGAGCTTGGCCGGTACGTTCTCGATCGTGAAAGCATCGGGCCTTGTCAGCTTGCCCAGATCGCCCCACGCCAGCGGCATCGCCACCGGAGCACCCGGTCGGGCGCGAAGTGAGTAGGACGCCACCGCGGTGGCGCCCCGGCCATTGCGCAGGTAGTCGATGAAGATGCGCTTGTTGCGCAGACTCTTCGTCGCTGTGGCCAGGAAGCGCTGCGGCTGCAAGCGAGCGAGTGCGTCGGCGAACCCCCGCGCAAAACGCTTTGTGAGGTCCCAATCGCAGCCCGGGTTTAGCGGCACCACCACGTGCAGGCCTTTGCCGCCCGAAGCGCGCAGGAACGATTCCAGCTCCAACTCCGACAGGTGCTTGCGGATGTCCGTCGCCGCCTTCTTGACCTCGGAGAACGGAACCCCGGATCCGGGATCCAGATCGAACACCACGCGGTCCGCACGATCGGGACTGGTCGCGTGTGAGCCCCACGGGTGGAGCTCGAGCGCATTGAACTGCACAAGCTCCATCAACCCCGCGGCGTCTTCCACGACCAGATAATAGGCATTGTTTCCACCCTCCTCTTTCAGCCGCGCCGACGAGACGAGGTTCAAGCCGGCGGTGTGGTGTTTCTGGAAAAAACACGGCTTTCCGGTGCCGCTCGGACAGCGGATGATCGAAAGCGGCCGCCCCTGGATTTCCGGCAACAGGTGGTCGAGCACTGCGTTGTAGTAGTCCCAGACCTGCTGCTTGGTAATCCCGCTGTCAGGAAAAATGACCTTCGTCGGGCTCGACAGCGTTGGCAGATCACGCCTTGCACGCGTTTTCTTCGTGCCCTTCCTTTGTCTGCCGGCTGCATTCGCAGCGCCGGCCTGCGCGGCCACTGGCGCGCAATCGGAATCGGCCAGGTCCTCGATCCGCTTGTCCCATCGTATTGCCTTGAGTGAAGGCTGCCGCAACAGCCCCTGCCGGCCCATGCCGCGAAAGAACACCTCGACCACGAATCGTGGAGCGAACCACGTGGCGGCGCGCAGGTCGGTATCGGTGGTCCCCACGTGCGCCGTGGGAACCTTCTTTCCGCCCTTTCCAAGTTTTGCCGTGACCTCGCGCATCATTGCGTCATTGAAGCCGGTGCCCACCCGCCCCACAAAGCGCCAGCCGTGCTCCGCATCGGGCTTGGCGAGCAGAAGCGACCCGAAACCCGACCGCCCCCCCTTGGGCGCGGTGTAGCCCACCACTGCGAACTCGTCACTGGCCAGTTGCTTGGTTTTGCGCCAGTCCTCGCTGCGGCCGCCGTGGTAGGGCCGGTCGGCACGTTTGGAGATGATGCCCTCGTAGTGGCGCTGGGCGGCCTGCTCCCAGATCTCCTGCGCATCGCCTTCAAAATGCACACTGAAGGCCAGATGGGCGGGCGGATCCTCGAGCATTTCCTTGAGCAAGGCTTTTCGTTCGCTCAGCGGTGCGCGATCGACATCCACGCCATTCACATGCAGCAGGTCAAACAGCACCAGGCTCAACATGCCCTGGGTTTCGCCCGACAGAGTGGACTGCAGCAGATTGAAGTCTTCCTTGGTTCCGGCGCCGGCAATCAGCTCTCCGTCGAGCGCGGCGGTCTGCAGGCCCAATGCGGCAACCGCGTCGCGAATCTCGGGAATCTTGTCCGTCCACTCCAGCGCGTTGCGCGACCAGAGCTGCACCTCGCCGTCGGCTACCGTCACCAGGATGCGGTAGCCATCCCACTTGAGCTCATGCAACCAGTCGTCGCCTTGCGGGGGCGTCTCACACAGGCGGGCCAGCTGCGGCTCAAACGGGCCTGATGGAGCTTTACCCTTCCTTGCGCCAGACAGGGCCATCGCCTTCTTGCCCCAATCCTTGCGCCGCCTTCTGCGCGCGGGCACTGCGGCCAGCTGCTTCTTGTTGGGTTTGCCAGAGCCTGCCCGCTTGAGGTCGGCTGACGGTGCCGGTGCAACATCCGCCAGAAGGTCGTCTGCTTCCAGCGTGCCGGCAAACGCGTCCTTGTCCTTGAACAGCAGCCATTGCGGCTGGCGCGCCGCCTTGCCCGACCGCACCAGGTGCCATCCACCCTTGAGTTTGCTGCCGAACAACTCGAAGCGCAGATGGCCTTTGGCCAGTTGTTCTTCCGGATCGGCCTGCGTCGACCACACGCCGTGGTCGAACTGCGCCACGTGCCCGCCTCCGTACTGGTCCTTGGGGATCTCGCCTTCAAACGTGGCGTAGTCGAGCGGGTGATCCTCGACCTCGACGGCCATGCGTTTCACGGCAGGGTCGTAGCTGGGTCCCTTGGGCACCGCCCAGCTCTTGAGCGCCCCGCCCACCTGCAACCGGAAGTCGTAGTGGCGGCGGCTGGCATGGTGAAGCTGGACCACGAAGATCGGCCGCTGCCCCTTGGGCACGGCCTTGCCGGGCTCGGGCTCGCGCGTCTTGTCGAAACTGCGCTTGCGCCGGTAGTCCACCAGGCTCATGCGCTGGCGGCCTTCTTGCGCGCTGTCTTCTTTGCCGTCTTGGCCGTGTTGGCAGGCTTCTTGGCCGGTGCCCGCGCCTTCCTCGCCACGGACTTGGCCGGTGTGCGCTTATTGGACTTGAGGCTTTGCTGCAGCAGGGACATGAAGTCCACGACGTTGGTCGCGGCGTCTTCCCTCGGTTCGGGTTCTTCGAACCTGGTGGTCGCACCGGCGGACTTGATGCGCTTCTTGATCGTGGCGGACAAGCGCGTGCGGAACTCATCCTGATAACTCTGAGGCTTCCATTGCGAGCTCATCGACTCGATCAGTTGTTCTGCCATCGCGATCTCCTTCGGCGTAACGCGATGATCGGCGGCCTTTCCCGTGGGCAGCTTGTACTCGTCCGGCTCGACAAGCTCCTGCGGATAGCGCAACAGGATCAGGACCAGCGCGTCATCTTCCGGCATCACCGCACACAAGTACTCGCGCGTGCGGATGACCACTCGCGCGATGCCGACCTTGCCGGTCTTGCGCAACGTGTCGCGGAGCAAAACGTACCCCTTCTCCGCGCGTTTCCCCGGGGTCAGTACGTAGGGCTTCTCGAAGTAGCGCAGGTTGATGCTGTCGGCGTCCACGAACGTCTCGACTTCCACCGTCTCGTGCGTTTCCGGGGCGGCGGCGGCGATGTCTTCCTTTTCGATCACCACGTAACTGCCCTTGGCATACTCAAACGCCTTGACAATGTCTTTCCACGGCACTTCCTCGCCGGTGTCGGCGTTCACACGCTCGAAGCGGATGGGCTTCTTGTCCCGCGAGTCGAGCATGCGGAAGCTCAGATCGGTCTTGCGCTCGCCGGACATCAGCGAGACAGGAATATTGAGCAGTCCGAATGAGATGGAACCGCTCCAAATGGGTCGGGCCACAGTTGGCGTCTCCTGCTGGGTACACGCGTCTTCTAAGCCCGAGACCGTGAAACCGTTGTCACGCTGGCTCAAATACATCGCGCCGTCCCGCTCAACGGCTACCGGCCCTGGGCTCCCGGCACGCCCCACGATGAATGGGAATTCGCCGACCGCCCGTCACGTGATCGCGGCGGGCCGCGTTGTCCAATCCCTCCATGACTTCCAAAGCTGACAAGGCTCGGACTCCGGATTCTTTCGTTCGCGTTCGGGGCGCCCGTGAGCACAATCTGAGGGACGTTGACGTCGACATCCCTCGCGATTCACTGGTGGTGTTTTCCGGCGTTTCCGGGTCCGGGAAATCGTCTCTGGCGTTCGGCACCTTGTACGCGGAGGCGCAGCGCCGGTATCTGGAGTCGGTGTCGCCTTACGCGCGACGGCTTATCGACCAGGTTGGCGTACCGGACGTGGACTCGATCGAGGGCCTTCCACCGGCGGTGGCATTGCAGCAGCAGCGCGGAAGCCCCAGCGTGCGCTCCACCGTCGGCAGCGTTACCACCTTGTCCAATCTGGTGCGGATGCTCTACTCCCGCGCGGGCACATACCCGCCCAGGCAACCGATGCTCTATGCCGAGGACTTCTCCCCCAACACCCCGCAAGGCGCGTGTCCCGAATGTCACGGAATTGGCTACGTGTACGAGGTGACGGAGAAGACCATGGTGCCCGATCCGTCGCTGAGCATCCGCGAGCGCGCGATCGCGTCCTGGCCGCCGGCCTGGCACGGGCAGAATCTGCGCGACATCCTGGTGACACTCGGCTACGACGTCGACGTCCCCTGGTCGAAACTCCCTAAGAAGGACCGCGATTGGATCCTGTTTACCGATGAGCAGCCCGTAGTACCGGTGTATCCGGGTTTCACCCCTGCCGAAACGCGCACCGCGCTTCGCCGCAAGACCGAACCGGCCTACATGGGAACGTTCAGTGGCGCGCGACGCTATGTACTGCACACGTTCGCGACCACACAAAGCGCGCTCATGAAGAAGCGTGTGGCGCGCTACATGGTTGGGGCTTTATGCCCCGTGTGCGACGGCCGCAGGCTCAAGCGTGCTGCCTTGTCCGTCACCTTCGCTGGATTGGATATAGGCACTCTTTCGGGGCTTCCTCTAAGCGGCGTCGCCGATGCGCTCAGGCCCGCCGCCGAAGGCCGCTTCGACAAGCCCGCGGCTGGCCGCGGGCGAAGTCGGGCCAGTAGCCGTGACGATGCCGCTGTGAGAAAGGCAGCAGGAGGCCCAGCTCACTCTGCCAGTGCGGACGTGCGCCGAACCCCGGATCTCTCGGAGGAAAAGCGCATCGCAGCACAACGCATCGCCCACGACCTGCTCGAGCGCGTTGGCGCCCTGCAGCAGCTCGGCCTGGGCTATCTGGCGTTGGACCGGCCGACTCCTACCCTGTCCCCCGGCGAACTGCAGCGGCTGCGATTGGCGACCCAGATCCGCTCGAACCTGTTCGGGGTCGTTTACGTTCTCGATGAACCATCAGCCGGCCTCCATCCGGCCGACAGCCAAGCCTTGTACCGCGCCCTGGAAGGGCTGAAGGCTTGCGGCAATACCGTGTTCGTGGTCGAACACGACCTGGACATCATGCGTCGCGCCGACTGGCTCGTTGATGTGGGACCAGGCGCTGGCCAGCACGGCGGCCAAGTGATCTACAGCGGGCCACCGGCGGGATTACGGAACATCAAGCCCTCGCAGACGCGCCCGCACCTGTTCGCCGGACCTGACCGGCGACACCGCGCGCCACGGGAAGCCATGGGCTGGCTGGAACTGGAAGGCGTGCGACGACACAACCTCCGTGACGTCGACGTCAGTTTGCCGCTCGGTGCATTGACCACCGTTACCGGGGTGTCGGGTTCGGGCAAGTCGAGCCTGATCGGGCAGGCTCTGGTGGAGTTGATGGGCGAACACCTCGGACACGAACCACCCGCAGAGGAACCCGAAGGGGACGTGTTGCAATCGGGGCCGATGGCCACAACCTCGGGGCGCATACGCACTGGTGCCGATGCACTGAAACGCGTCGTCAACGTGGATCAAAAGCCAATCGGTCGCACGCCGCGGTCGAACCTTGCGACCTATACAGGGTTGTTCGATCACGTCCGCAAGCTGTTCGCGGCGACGAGAATGGCCAAGGCACGGCACTACACGGCTGGGCGCTTTTCATTCAACGTGGACAAAGGGCGATGCGAAACCTGTGAGGGTGAAGGCTTCGTGAGCGTGGAAATGCTGTTCATGCCCAGCGTCTATGCTCCCTGCCCGACCTGCCACGGCAGCCGGTACAACAGCAAGACACTCGAAGTGCAATGGCAAGACCGGAACATCGCGCAGGTGCTGGACATGACAGTCGATGATGCGCTGGCGTTCTTCGCGAATGAAACTTCCGTCCAGCGCGTTCTGGCCCTGTTACACGACATCGGCCTGGGCTATCTGCGTTTGGGTCAGCCGGCGACCGAGTTGTCCGGCGGCGAAGCGCAACGGATCAAGCTGGCCACGGAATTGCAGCGAAGTCAGCGCGACAAGACGCTTTATGTGCTCGATGAACCGACGACGGGGCTGCATCCGGCCGATGTAGACAAGCTCATGACGCAACTGCATGGGCTGGTTGACGCCGGCAACACGGTTGTCGTGATTGAACACGATATGCGTGTGGTAGCCGACAGCGATTGGGTTGTGGACATCGGCCCGGGTGCGGGCGATGAAGGCGGACGCGTCGTAGCGTTCGGAACGCCTGGAGACGTGAGCCGGGCAAAGGAAAGTCGAACCGCCCCCTACTTGAAGGAGTGGCTCCCTTAAGCGATCGAGAGGCCCTGGCGCAGGCATGCCAGGCACATGTGCTGTTGGCGCAATCCTCTATTGCGCGCCAGGATTCTCGTCGCACGACGATCCAGGCTTCAACTCCACCACGAGATTGTGGATTGGGGTGGGCCCGATGTTCTCCACGACGTGCGTAGATGCCTCGTTCCAGAAGGCATCCCCGCCCTTGTGCTGGCTGATGCGTTGCGAACCATCCGCCAGCGTGATCCTGGCTTGGTAGGTGTTGAATACGTAAACGGCGTACTTCGGATGGGAATGCATGGGGGTTTTCTCCCCGACCGCGACATCATGGAACTGCATCCGAACACAGCGGTTCTCAAGCAGAACCTTCATGTCCGGAACAGCAGCCGCCCGGTCCTGAGCGTGTCCGGCGCATACCGTTGCAAGCAGGCCAATCGCGAACATAGCCTTGATCACGATCCGACTCCTGATATGTGCATCCGTGATCGGCGCAGAGCGCGGGACGCGTTGGGTGGAGGATCCATGCTCGATGATCTGGGACGCCCGAAGTCACTTCGCACGGCACGTAGACGTTGTTCGCATGCCGGAAGGGCCCGTCGAATCCAAGAACGCTCCGCGCACGCGAGACAGGACACGATGGAAATAACTTCCCTCACAGCCCTGATAGCCCATTCGAGCGCAGCATGCCGTTCGACCCAATGGCAATTCCGTGGGACGCGGCCCTGGTACGACGTAAGCTCACGCGGAGTTCAGCGCCCCCCCTAAACCGTCAGCGCATCCGCCACCGCAACCCGGTCACGACCCTCATGCTTGGCGCGATACAGCGCCATGTCTCCGGCGCGCATCAGTTCCAAACCGA
Source organism: Lysobacter sp. (assembly GCA_036524915.1). Lineage (GTDB taxonomy): Bacteria > Pseudomonadota > Gammaproteobacteria > Xanthomonadales > Xanthomonadaceae > Lysobacter_J. The sequence goes on from DATDBI010000115.1 coordinate 17,615, forward strand.
CATTGCCGTGCTCGGGCATCAGCGCGACACCGATCGACACCGTGATCCTGGGCAGCGTGCCGGGCTGTCCGATCTGCAGCATGGCGGCGCTGGCGCGAATGCTCTCTGCACGTTCCAGCGCGGTGGCCAGATCCGTTTCAGGCAGGATCAGCGTGAACTCCTCGCCGCCGTACCGGCATGCAATGTCTTCGGCGCGGCACTTGGCCTGCAGCAGTGCTCCGAACGCTGCCAGCGCGACATCGCCCATCGCATGGCCGTGGCGATCGTTGAATGCCTTGAAGTGATCCACATCCAGCATCAGCACCGCCAGCGGCTGGCGCCTGCGTTCGCAGCGGGCGATCTCGCGACTGAGCGACTCCTCCAGGTAGCGCCGGTTGAACAAGCCTGTCAGCGGATCGCGAATCGCCTGGTGCTGCAGACTTTCTTTCAGGCGCACGTTGGCCAGCGCCAGCGACATCTGCTCGCACAGGCTCATGGCCAGGCTTTCGTTCGGGATACGCCCGTGTCCGTGACCTTGAAGGGAAATCCATCCCATCACTTCGCCCTGGGCACTGAGCGGGATGCACAGACCCATGACGTCTTCGGCGCCTGGTGGCTTGCCGGTGTGCGGGCAGCGCAGTCCATGGCGCAGGTCTTCCATCGAGAAAGCCGCATTCCGGCGCACCGACCAGCAGGCCTGCGGAGCCGGCATCGGGTCATTGGGCGCCAGGGGTTCGCCCCACCTGGCCATCAACTCGGCCTGGTCGCGCGAGGCGCGGATGACGTAGAGGAAGCCGGAGATGCCGGGCAGCAGCTTGCGAAATGTCGTGGAGCTGATCTCGTAGAGCTCCTGGGCATCGGAGGCCCCCTGGAGCATTCCGGAATACGTGCTCAGGGCCGCCATGCTGTCCGACAGGCGCGCCAGTTGCGAGACCGTCCTGCTCAGCTCTGCGTTGGACGCGGAAGCAGCTGCTTCGGCAGTCGTGCGCACCCGGTTCTCGCGTGCCAGAAGGCGGTGTGCGTGGCCGACCAGGAACAGGCTCAACGGAATGCCGATGCCCGCCGCCAGCAGCATCAGCCATGCGCCACGCTCGGCGCTGCGGCTGCGCGCATTGAGCAGCGCTTGTTCACCTTGCCGCAACGCGCTCACCCGCCTGGCAACTTCGGCATCGCCGACGCGGATCAGGTTGGCGCGAGCGTCACTGGCGGCGGGCGGCACGCCGCGGTTGCGGTAGAACTCAATGGCATTGGAACTGATCGCCAGCCGACGCTCCAGCGCGCCCTGCAGGGCAACGCTGCGCTGGTGCTGCACCGGGTTGTCGCTGACCATGTCGACCAGCGAATCCACCTCGCGTTGCAGCTGGCCACGTACCCGCCAGAAGTTGTCGCGACTCTCATCGCTACCGGCCAGAATGTAGCCCCGTGATTCGGCAATGGCCTGGTGCTTGAGCGCTTCGACCTGGCTGATCAGGTTGAGCGTCGCGTGGGTATGGTTGACCCAGCGATAGTCCGCCGAGAGACTCACGGCGTTTGCTGCGACGTAAACACCCAGCGCAATAAGAATGGCCGCGGCGATGAGAAATCCCCGCAGGGGGGACAGTCGGCTCAATGGCATTTCGCGGCCTCCCGGCGCCCTTGAAGTTCATGCGAAGGCGGTTCCAAAGCGTGCCGGGCTGTCCACATCCGCTGATGACCTTCGTGCATCCTCGCAAGTACCGGAACCTTCCACCCTGACGCCACCCCGGAATTGTGTTCCTGGTCGCGCTTTTGCGCCTCTAACGGCTTATCGGCGGGGTTGGGAAATACTTGAACGCCAGCCGGGAGCTGGCGCCCGTGAAGACGCTGCAGGGGATTGAGCTCGTCAGGACGCCTCGCGCCGACCGGAGTCAGCGCGAGGCGTCGGGGGGCCTGATGGATTCGTACCTCTCGATCAACGACCGTCGCGGTCGAAGTCACCCGGGATGGCGCGCTCGACGTTGTGCCACGCGTCCTTCACCGCAGCCTTGGCTTCGTCCCAGGTCAGCCGCGAGTTGCCTTTCAGGCTGTCCCACTGGCGGCCAAGCGCCGGTTCGGCATCGTCCCAGCGCTGGTCCGGGTAGCGGCTGCGCGCGGCAGTTCCATACCGATACGCGGGGCGGTAGTCGTCGAACGTGGAACCGGACACCCGATACGGCGACTGACTGAACTGCGATTCGTAATAGCGATCGGAGGAGTCGAAGGCCCGATAGCTGCGGTCGCTTCGATCCCATGCATCGCGGACGGCGCCCTGAGCGCGTTCCCAGTCCAGCTTTGAACTTCCGCGGGCTTCGCTCCAGCGTTGGCGGAGGTCGTCTTCAAGCGAGGCATCCCAGCCGCGGTCGGCATACTCGGCGCGCGACGTGGCGCCGTAAGCGTACGCCGGACCGTAATCGGTCTGATAGTCGTACTGGGGATCGTAGTAAGGGCGCGTCTTGTGTTCGGTGCTCCAGTATTCGTTCTCGAGCGTCGGATCCAGGCGCTCGGCCACACCCTTGCCAGCCAGTGCACCTGCAACCGCGCCCACACCGCCACCAATCAGCATCCCGATCGGTCCACCCAGGGCGCCGATCACTGCGCCGGCCGCAGCGCCTCCGATACCGCCGACACCCACTCCGACAGGGTGCGCCCCTGGAGTTCCGGTAATGGGATCGCGGTTGAGGTCTTTGTTCTCATTGGTCATGTTGTTGCTCCGGCTTCGGGAGCGACGACTGTCTGCTGACCACAGTGATCGTGATGTGCGCGGCACCCGCTGAAAGAGAACGGGCGCTGAATGACGCCGGCAGTGCCGCATGGCTGACTCGTGGCTAGCTCGTGAACTCCACGGCGATGCCCTTGACCAACCGCGACGCCAGCCGCTTGTTCTGCAACTGCGCCAGCCACCATTCCAGCGCCCTGCCCTGATGATCGCCACGCCAGGCGACATACAGAAGATTGGGTTCGCGCGGGTCCGCCATCGTCTTCTCCACCAGCTCGCCACGCTTGAGCAGGCCGGCGACGCGATCGCGCGGCAACCAGCCAACGCCCAGGCCTTCGCTTTGCGCCTGGATCTTGGCGCGCATGCTCGGCACCGCCAGTGACGGCTGTCCACCCAGTACACCGTAACCGCGCACGTCCACTCGTCTCGATGTGTCGGCCACCACGACGGCGCGGTGTTGCAGCACTGCCGATGCCTCCACCGGCTCGTTGGCCTTGGCCAGTGGATGCCGCGGTGATACCGCGAACACCCAGTCCATCACGCCCAGCTCGAACCAGCGCAGACCGGGAATGACCGGCGGTTCGTTGGTCGCACCCACCACCAGGTCGGCGCGGCCGTCACGCAATGCATCCCAGGTGCCGGTCAGCACTTCATGAGTGATGCGCAGCGTCACGCCGGACTTGAGCGCGTCGAATGCGCGGACGACAGGCAGCAGCGTTTCGAACTCGAGGATCTCGTCAGTGACGATCCACAGGCGATCCTCCCAGCCCCCTGCCACCTGCTTGACCCGCTGGGTCAGGCGCGAGACATCCAGCATCAGGCGCGAGGCCTCCTGCGCAAGCAGATGGCCAGCCGGTGTGAGCTGCAGGCGATAACGACGGCGATCAAAGAGCAGCGCATCGAATCGCGTTTCGAGCTGCCGCGCCGCGTGCGACACCGTCGAAGGTGCCTTCCCCAGCCTGGCGGCGGCACGGGAGAGGCTGCCGGTTTCCCGGATGGCTTCCAGCAGGGCCAATTCGTCTGCCGACAACATGTTCGATGCCTTCGAACGAGTTCGTCGGGATTGTGGCACGGAAAGCATGGAAGCCAAGCCCAGTATGGCCTCACAGCAATGAGCTGGCATCGAAGGAGATCACCATGAACCGCTTCACCAACAAGACCGTTCTGGTCACCGGCGGCAGCAGCGGCATCGGCTTGGCCGCCGCCAGGGCGTTCGCCGCCGAGGGCGCGCGCGTGGTCATTACCGGCCGCGACGCCGCGACACTGGAACACGCCAGGGCGGCAATCGGCCCGAAGGCCGTGGCACTCGTCAACGACGCCGGCGACACCGCCCACGCCAGGTCACTTGCTGCCACGCTGACCGCAAGCGACCTGCGACTGGACGCCGTGTTCGTCAACGCCGGCGCGGCGAAGTTCGCCGCCTTCCCGGACGTCGACGAGGCACTGTGGGACCAGATCTTCGACACCAACATCAAGGGCCCGTACTTCCAGATCCAGGCGTTGCTGCCCTTGCTCAACCCGGGCGCTTCGATCGTGATCAACGGTTCGATCAACGCCCGCATCGGCATGCCCAACACATCCGTGTATGCCGCGAGCAAGGCCGCCGTGATCTCACTGGCGAAGACCCTGTCTGCCGAGCTGCTGCCGCGGGGCGTGCGCGTCAACGTGCTCAGCCCGGGCCCGGTCTCGACGCCGATCTACGGAAAGCTCGGGCTGGATGCCGCCACGCTCGAAGCCACGGCCGCGCAGATCCAGAACCAGATTCCGCTGGGCCGGTTCGGCACGCCGGAAGAGATCGCGGCGACCGTCCTGCACCTGTCGTCGCCGGAATCGGCCTACATTGTCGGCACCGAGATCATCGCCGACGGCGGCATGAGCCAGCTCTAGGCACCGGTGCCCTGCCTGCACTCCACATCGATACCGGTACCTCGCATCGGGTACCGGCTCCAACGGCAATCACCCCAAGGAAATCGTCATGAACACCTTGTTGCGTCCGTTCAAGCGTGCCGCTGTGTCACTGCTGATGATCCTCGCCATGCAGTCGACGGCCCTGGCCGCCGGCAAAGACGTCATCCAGAGCCATTCGGCAACGGTCAACGGCGTCACGCTGCATTACCTCCAGGCCGGCAAGGGCAGTCAATCGCCCGTCGTGCTGTTGCACGGCTATGCCGAGACCAGCCACATGTGGCGTCCACTGATGCCGCTGCTGGCCGGTCGCCATGTCGTCATCGCGCCTGACCTGCGCGGTGCGGGCTCGTCGTCCAAGCCCGACAGCGGCTACGAGAAGAAGATCCTGGCCCAGGACATCCACGCGCTGGTGAAGTCACTCGGCTACCCCAAGGTCAAGATCGTCGGCCACGACATCGGCCTCATGGTTGCCTACGCCTATGCGGCCCAGTACCCGGATGAAGTGGAGAGCATCGTGCTGATGGATGCGTTCCTGCCTGGCGTCGGCGACTGGACCAAGGTCTGGCTGTTGCGCGACCTGTGGCACTTCCACTTCTACGGCGAAACTCCGCTGAAGCTGGTCGACGGCCGCGAGCGCATCTACTTCGAACATTTCTGGAACGACTTCGCGGCCGATCGCAACCATTCGGTTCCGGAAGCGGATCGTCAGTTCTACGCAGCCGAGTATGCGAAGCCAGGCGGCATGCGCGCAGGCTTCGAGTACTTCAAGAGTTTCGAACAGGATGCGAAGGACTTCGCGGGCTTCGCGCAGAACAAGTTGCAGATGCCGATGCTGGTGCTTGCAGGTGAGAAGGCCGGCGGCCAGTTCCTGATCGACCAGGGTCGGATGGTGGATTCCAACGTCGAGGGCGTCCTGGTGAAAGGCTCCGGTCACTGGCTGATGGAAGAGGCACCGGACCAGACGATCCCTGCGCTGGTCTCGTTCCTCAACAAGTAGCCCTTCACATCCTGCGATTGACCTGCCGGTAACACCCCTGCGGATATCCTCGCGAATGTCGTCGTGCCGCCGACCTGAATGGGCTCCAGCGGCCGTCGGACACAAAACAGGGGTTCGCAGGAATTCAGAGGGTCCGTCAATGAAGACGAATATCCGCATCTTGATCGCCTCATCCGTAGTCGCCTCCGCCGCCTTCATCGGCGGCATGAGCAACGCCATCGCTGCCGACGAGTGGTTCGTGCTCGGACAGCAGACCATCAAGGCCGCCGATCCAAGTACCCAGATCAAGAGCCAGGGCGGTCGATGGGAGAAGGACGTCAAGCAGATCAAGCTGTCCGCCGAAGGCGCCGATGTGCAGGTCACGTCGCTCGTCCTCCACTGGGACAACCGCCCCGACGACACGATGAAGGACGTCGGCACCCTGAAGGCGGGCGGACAAACCGCTCCGCATAATGCTCCCGGGCTGAAGGGCCGCCTCAAATCCGTGACGATCAACTACAAGATCCTTGGCAACGCACCGACCGCCGAACTCAAGGTGTGGGGATACGACTGAGCAGGGCTCGCTTCAGACCCAGCCCATCAGAAATGGCCTCGCAAGGCAGCAGCCTTGCGGGGCTTTTTGTTATTTCGGCAGCTGAACAGGGAGATCGCGTCCGACCGCGACTTTTTCTCGCATTCTCCGGCGCCCGCTGGACCTTGAAGGGCGGCTAGACTCGACCGCTGTCACATTACAGTTGGGGGACTGTATGCGACCTCTCGTTTTCGCCCTGCTCGCGCTGACAGCAGCGTCGGGTTGGGTTACTGCGCACGCGCACGGTGGCGGCCTCGACAAGAACGGCTGCCATACCAATCGCAAGACCGGTGATCACCACTGCCATCGCGGGACAGCTTCGCCAGCAGACGGCGACCGGCTGAGCCCGACGTTGTTCGCTCCGGACACAAGCGGGTCGTCCTCACGCCCATTCCGCAACTGCGCTGAAGCCCGCGCCGCCGGTGCCGCGCCCGTGCGTCGCGGCGAAGCAGGCTACGGAAGCCATCTCGACCGGGATGGCGATGGTGTCGGCTGCGAGCCGTACCACGGCCGGTAACTCACGGCCGGCACTCCACCGACATTCGAACAGCAGCAGGCAGCATGCGTAGAAGACACACCGATACCATCCGATACCTCAGCTACGTGCTGCGCCATGCACCGGGCGCAATCGGATTGACGCTGGACCGGGAAGGCTGGGCCGAAATCGATGATCTGATCATGAGCGCGCGTCGGGCCGGTCACCAACTCGACGCACCCCTGATTCGCGCCGTCGTCGACGGCAACGACAAGCAGCGCTTCGAACTGTCCAGCGACGGGCGTCGGATCCGTGCATTCCGGGGGCACTCGACCGATGCGTTCGAGATCCTGCCCGGTCCCGTGGTGCTCACGTCCTGACAGAACGGGAGCGCGCTACGTCGCTTCCGCCAGGTGCACCAACAGCCGCCCCAGCGTCACCACGTCCTGCAGATTGTGTTCCGCCACGCGACGCAGGTTGGCCGCTGATCCGCCGCGCAGGAACGACAGCCATGCCGCCGGTGCTTCCGAGCCCGGCAGGTCGTCCTCGCGCACGATGCGCAACGCTTCGCGTTCGATCGTCGCCAACCGGCAGTTCTCCCACACGCCCCGATAACGTCGGCGGGTCGGGAACAGCAGGTCGACATGATCGAGCGCGCTGATCGGATCCCCCATGCGCGCAAGGCGAAAGCGGGTCTTGAGCAGCGGTGCGTCGTAACAGCGGCCGTTGTAGCTGCACAGGACCGTGCCAGGGGAAAGCCACTGGGCAAACGTGCGCAGCATGGCCGGCTCGGCCGCCAGCGTGGTGATCGTCAGCTGGCGTATCCGCAGCATGCCGGCGCTCCAGTCCGCGGCACCGATCATGAAAGCGCGCGTGCCGGTGCCGCCGGCCAGACCGGTGGTTTCGGTGTCGAAGAACAGCAGTGCGTCGGTGTCCACCGCGTCGTCGCGCTTGGCGAATGCCAGTGGCACCGACGGTGGCGCGTGCATCGGCCGCGTCGACTCGGAGAGGTATAGGCCCGGCTCGATCTCGACGCCCGGCACCGCGCGGTCGGTCGATACCATCGGCGTCGGCGCGTGGCGTTGGCGAACACCCAGCAGGCGTCGCAAGGCATCGAGTTGCGCACCCGGGTCGGGGCGCGGCGCTCCATGGGACGGCGCGGCGAACAGGGCTTGCGGAATCCTGACATCGGCCACCGGTGCCCTCCCCACCGCCTCACCCGCCTGCCGTCGCAGCGCACGCAGTTTTTCCAGCGTGACCGTCATGCCCGCACGACCTGATCGGCAGCATCGGCCTCCAGCTCACGTGCTGCGCTCAGCAGCGACAACACCCGTCGCGCCAGTGCCTTGGGCGTCGTGCCCTCGCCCTCTTCGCTAGCGGCAAGGATGGGGCCGACGCAGGCGGGGCAACCGCTGCGGCAATCGCAGCGTTCCACCAGTTCCATCGCGCGCCCGACCAGTTCTTCCTGGCGCTGCCACAGCGGCTCGCTCAGGCCGACACCGCCCGGAAAGTTGTCGTAGAGATAGACGGTCGGCACGAACTGCTGCACATCAGCCAGCTCGATGCTTCCGCCCTCCACGCCACGCAGCATGCCGCGCCCTCCCTGGTCGCTGCTGGCGAACCAGGCGCCGTCGCCGTTGCCGACGGCCTTTTGCAGATCCCGCGCGTCGGCCATCACCGCCACCGTCGCGACGATGTGCAATGCATACGCGGCGCCGAGGAAGCCGTCGAGCGCATCGTGTTTGCTGGCGAACCACGCCAGCAGGGTCGGCTGTGGCAACTGCCACCATACCGAGGTGGTGTGCAGTTCCTGGTCGGGCAGGTTGACCGGGCCGTAGCCGATGTTTTCGTGCGTGTAGTAGCGGATCTTCTTGTAGCCGGACACGCGCCGCACCACATGGACTTCGCCATGGCTGGCATCGCCCTTGCCGGCGGCGCAGCCGTCGAAGCGCTCCAGCACCTTGAGCTTCGTGTAGTCGATCGAATCGGTGTAGTAATCGACATGGGTGCGTTGCACGTACGCCTTGCGGCCCTCCCAGTCCAGTCGCTCGACCTGGTACGGCGTGGACTGCACCATGTGGATGGCACCTTCGTACAAAGTCAGTGCCGCTGCGGAGTAGTCGACTTCCGCGATGATCGTCTGGCGGCCGTCGGTGCGGTCGACCACGACGAAGTTGCCGTCGGCGACCGAACGCAGCGACACCGCATTGGCCGGGTAGCTGTCGGCGATCCATTCCCAGCGCTCGCCTTCGCGGTGGACGACGGCAGACTCGGCCAGGGCTTCCAGGTACACCTCCGGCTCGATCGGGCCGAACATCTCGCGCACGTGGAACGGCAGTTCGAAGGCGGCGCAGCGGATGTGGTCGAACAGGATCAGCGGCTGGTCCGGCGCGGTGCGCGCGTGCTCGGGCGGGCTTTCGGCGAAGAAGTCCGGATGCCGGACCATGTACTGGTCCAGCGGCTGCGAGTTCGCGACCAGGATCCCCAGGCTCGGCTGCTGGCGTCGGCCGGCGCGACCAAACCGTTGCCAGGTCGCCGCGACGCTGCCGGGATAGCCGTTGAGCACGACCACGTCGAGGCTGCCGATGTCGACGCCAAGCTCGAGTGCCGACGTCGAGATGATCCCGTCGATGCGCCCGTCGCGCATCGCCCGTTCGGCGTCGCGGCGCTCGCTCGGCAGGTAACCGCCGCGGTAGGCACGGATGCGCGGTGGTTTGCGCGGATCGTGATCGAACACATCCTTGAGGTATTTGGTCAGTACCTCGACCATCAACCGCGATTGCGCGAACACCAGCGTCTTCAGCCCCGACTTGATCGCTATGCGGGCAATGCGGTTGCTCTGCGACCGCGCCGAGGCACGCAGGCCCAGGTCGGCGTTGACAACCGGTGGATTCCACAACAGCACGTGCTTGTCGCCGGTCGGTGCGCCCGATTCGGTGATCGCATGCACGCGATCTTCGATCAGCGCCTGCGCATGCGCCTGCGGATTGCCGATGGTCGCCGAGCACAGGATGAACTGCGGCCGCGCACCATAGAACGCGCAGATCCGCTTGAGCCGGCGCAGCACGTTGGTGACATGGCTGCCGAACACGCCGCGGTACGTATGCACTTCGTCGATCACGACGTAGCGCAGGTTCTCGAAGAACTGGGCCCACTTGGTGTGGTGCGGCAGGATCGCCTGATGCAGCATGTCTGGATTGGACACGACGATATCGCCGTGCAGGCGGATGGCCTGGCGCGCATCGCCGGGCGTGTCGCCGTCGAAGGTGAAGGCCTTCACGCCAAGGTCGCCGGCGCGGTTGAGCTCGAGCAGTTCGGCCACCTGGTCCTGCGCCAGTGCCTTGGTCGGAAACAGGTACAGCGCCTTGGCGCGCGACGTCATCGCCGCCGCCACCACCGGCAACGTGTAGCACAGCGATTTGCCCGATGCGGTCGGGGTGACGATGGCCACGTTGTCGCCGCGTTGCGCCGCGTCCCAGGCCTGCGCCTGGTGGCTGTAGAGGCGGTCGATCCCGCGCGCACGCAGGGCCTGTGCCAGCGTCGGCGGCAGGTCCTGCGGCAGTGGCGCAAAGCGCCCTTCGCTGCCCGGCAGGGTGAAGTTGCCGGTGATGCGGCTGGCGTAGCGCCGCGACAGCGCCTGCGCCAGCAGACCGCTGTCGGCGGCAGGGCGACCGTCCTGGCGCAATGCGATCGCGCGCTTGTCGGATTCGTGGTTCAAGGCAAGCGCGTGGTTGGCCGGGGCCATCGTGTTCTCCTGCGTGGGCGCTGGCGAGTGGACGGCATGGCCGTCTCATTGGCTGCGACCGGGGGCCGGGAGCGTTGACGCTGCGCTATCACTCCGAGGCGTACCTTCGAGTCGCTTCGAGTCTTGTTCCCTGAGACGGCGGAAGTAGAGGCTGCCGCCATGACCCATCCCACCCCTGTCGCGCACGGTCCGATCGCGGTCCGCCCCCGGCCATCGCCTTTTGCCGGTACCAACCCGTACCTCGATCGCCCCCTGTCGCAATTGTTCGCAGCCTGCCAGCAGCGCGCTGACGGGCTGCTTCGGCGCGAGCACAGTTACACCGCCGAGGAACGCGCCAGCCTCGCCCAGGACACCGCCCATCTGCTGCTGGCGGTGTCGCCGGCGCTGGCCCACGGCGAGGACATGCCGGGCAGCCCGGCGCGGGCGATCCTGCAAGGCCGCGGCGACTTCGTCGAAGAACACTGGCGTGCCCACGAGTCGGCCCTGCGCAGCGCACGCTACCGGACCCTGGTGATGGCCTCCGACCTGGCTCTCGGTGGCCAGGCCCGCGTCTGGCGGCGCGACGCCCGCATCGACGGCGAGCTGGTCTACGACCTTGCCTTGTCCAGCGAGATGGGCCTGCTGCGCACCCTCAGCGAACTGGCGAAGCGGCGCTCAACCGCGCCGAGGCGACGATGACGGACACACGCCGGTCACGTGCAGCAGGCATTGTCAGAAAAACCCTACCCAGTCTCGCGACATAGCCCGATGGCATTGCCTCAGGTTCAGGCGCGATTCTGGTCAGGCCCCGGCAGCCCGGTTTATGCGACAGCACGGACGCCGCTCAGCAATGGAAAGATGACCGTCACCTTGAGCAGGTGATTAGCTGGGCCGGGGTTCCTTCAGCTTTGCTGGTACA
>DATDBI010000116.1:0-1066 GCA_036524915.1 Lysobacter sp.
CTGTCGGCGACAAGACGGGAGACGTTGTCGTGGCTGGCGCTGTTGATCATGCAGCACGGAACGATCAGCCTGTGGCGGCTGGCAGCGCATGTGGCAAGCGCGGCGCATATCGCCTCGGTGCGGCGGCGATTTTATCGGTTCTTTCAGTTTGTCTGGCTCGACAGCACACTGGCTGCGCGTGTGGTGGTCGAGCTGCTGGGCCTTTCCGGCAAGCCGTGGGTTCTGGCGATTGATCGCACGAACTGGGATTTTGGCAAGGTCACGATCAACATTCTGATGATCTCGGTGGTCTGGAACGACATAGGCGTTCCGCTGCTGTGGATGCTGCTGCCAACCGCGGGAAACTCGCATACCTCGGAGCGGACCGAGCTTCTGGATCGCCTGCGTGCGGCGTTCCCGGACATGAAGATCGCGGCGTTGATGGGCGACCGCGAGTTCATCGGCGATGCCTGGATGGCCTATCTGCAGCGCGAGAACATCCCTTTCATCCTGCGCTTGCGCGAGAACCAGCATGTCCTGCGCGAGGGCTATGCCGCCATGTCGATTGCCGCCATCGCGCGGCATCTCAGAACCGGAGAAACAATGATCGTCAAGGGCGGATGCCGGCTCGGCCGTCACGACGAGACCTTGTCCGCACCGGTACGGCTCGTGGTGACGCGGCTCGCGTCCGGCGAACTATTGGCGGTGGCCTGTTCCAGCAGCGCGCGTCATGCGCTCGCCCGCTATCGCCAACGCTGGACCATCGAAACCATGTTTGGCAATCTCAAAACAAAAGGCTTCGCGTTCGAGGCTACGCACCTGACGAACCCGGACAAACTATGCACCTTGCTCGCACTCATGGCTTTCGCCGTGGCGCTGACGGTGAAAACCGGCGTCGCCATGGCGCGCCTGCATGCCATTCCAATCAAAAACCACGGCCGACGTGCGTGGTCGTTATTCGCTCTCGGCCTGAACACGCTCCGCAAAATCTTCGTTGCCGCAAGTGCTGTTCAAATAATCGAATTCCTCGACCAACTCTTGTCCCCAAAACTACCCGTGAAAGCCATGCGCTCTTTGGCTTTCCGAT
>DATDBI010000117.1:0-3534 GCA_036524915.1 Lysobacter sp.
AGGGTGGCCAGTGCAATGGCGCCGAGCAGGGCCAGGCCGGCGGACGCGATCAGCGCCCAGCGCAGCAGGCGGCGGAAACGGGGCATCAAGGCAGGTTCCGATTGCGGGTGTAGTGGCCGTGGAGTATAGATGACGCGGGGATTGGCACTTGAGCGGGGCAAGGGGCGGGGCGGAGGGGCCGGGCGGGGCAGGGCTGGCCAGCCGTTTAGGGTTGGAAAGTGACGCAGTAAGGCAATTCCGAAACTAACGGTTGCCAGGCTGCGCAAACTTCGATATTTAAAGCGGGGTCACACGAAGCGCACGTAAGCGCCTGTGACAAGGGGAGAATACCGTGGGGATCGTCACAAAAAGCCAGCCGGCACTCGTCGGCGTGGATATCAGTTCGACTGCCGTAAAGCTGCTGCAGCTCTCCAGGAGCGGCAACCGCTATCGCGTCGAGCATTACGCGGTCGAACCGCTGCCGCCCAATGCTGTGGTCGAGAAGAACATCGTCGAGGTCGAGGCGGTGGGACAGGCGATCAAGCGGGCCGTGGCGCGTTCTGGCACGCGGGCAAAACACGCCGCGGCCGCCGTCGCAGGCTCCTCGGTCATCACCAAGGTGATCCCGATGCCGGGTGATCTGGACGATGACGACCTGGAGTCGCAGGTCGAGCTCGAGGCCGTCAACTACGTCCCGTACCCGATCGAAGAGGTCAACCATGACTTCGAGGTCCTGGGTCCGATGCCAGGCAGCCCGGACATGCTTCAGGTCCTGCTGGCAGCGTCGCGCTCGGAGAACGTCGAAGTCCGCGCCTCGGCGCTGGAGATCGGCGGCCTGACGCCCAGGGTGATGGACGTCGAAGCCTTCGCGCTCGAGAACGCGTTCGCCCTGGTCGCCGACCAGCTCGGCGGGCCGCGCGACGGCCTGGTCGCCCTGGTCGATTCCGGCGCCACCATGACAACGCTCAACGTCCTTCGCGGCGGCCGCAGCCTGTACGCCCGCGAACAGGTGTTCGGCGGCAAGCAGCTGACCGACGAAGTGATGCGCCGCTACGGCCTGAGCTACGAGGAAGCCGGCCTGGCCAAGCGCCAGGGCGGCCTGCCCGAGAGCTACGACGCCGAGGTGCTGGAGCCGTTCAAGGAGGCGATGGTCCAGCAGATCAGCCGCCTGCTGCAGTTCTTCTACGCCGGCAGCGAGTTCAACCGCGTCGACCAGATCGTCCTGGCTGGCGGCTGCGCCTCGATCGCCGGCATCGCCGAGATGGTCGAAGAGCAGCTCGGCGTGCCGACCACGATCGCCAACCCGCTCGCCCACATGACCCTGGGGCCGCGCGTGCAGGCGCACGCCCTCGCCCAGGATGCGCCGGCGCTGATGATCGCCTGTGGCCTCGCCCTGAGGAGCTTCGACTGATGGCACGCATCAACCTCCTCCCATGGCGCGAAGAGCGCCGCAAGCTGCGCCAGAAAGAGTTCGCGGTGATGTTCGCGATGGCGGCGCTGGGCGCGGTGCTGCTCTCGTTCGTGATCATCAGCTACTACAACGGGCAGATCGACGGCCAGAACGAGCGCAACACCTACATGCGTGACCAGATCACGCAGGTCGACAAGGCGATCAAGGAGATCGAGGAACTCGACAAGAAGAAGGCCAAGCTGCTCGCCCGCAAGGAAGTCATCGAACAGCTCCAGGCGAACCGCTCGCAGATGGTGCACCTGTTCGATTCGCTGGTGCGCACGATCCCGGATGGCGCCGTGCTGACCTCGATCAAGCAGGACAGCCAGACGCTCACCCTGGAAGGCCGCGCGCAGTCCAACGCCCGCGTCAGTACCTACATGCGCAACCTCGAAGGCTCGGGCTGGATGACCAATCCGGACCTGTCGATCATCGAAGCGCAGGGTGCCGACAAGGGCCTGCCGTACGTGTTCAAGCTGCAGGTCAAGCTGGCCAACCCGAACGCGCCCAAGGACGAGGACGGCGATGGCGTGCCGGACGCGCCGGCCGCATCGACCTCGCAGATCGCGCAATCGGCTGATGCCACCACCGCCGCCGGTACGCCCGCAGCTCCCGCAGGTACGGCGCCGACCGCGCCGGCACCGGGCGCGGCTGCGCAACCGGTAAGCACTCCGGCCTCCGCGCCGGCAGCGACCCCCGCCAATGCGCCGACGGCGCCGGCTGCAGCGCCGACCAAGGGAGCGGCGTCATGAGCAAGAAGAAATCCATCAAGCTCAACGAACTCGATTTCAACAACATCGGCTCGTGGCCGCAGCAGGCCAAGCTCGGCTTCTGCGTCCTCGTCTCGCTGCTGATCGTCGGCCTGGCCTGGTACCTGTTCGTCAGCGACAAGCGGAGCGAACTGGAGGGGCTGGAGCGACAGGAAGTAGACCTGCGCGGCGAGTACGAAACCAAGCAGGGTCGCGCCGCCAACCTGGAACCGCTGAAGCAGCAGCTGGCGCAGATGGAGCAGCAGCTGCAGCAGATGCTGCGACAGCTGCCGAGCAAGACAGAGATGCCCGACCTGATCGTCGACATTTCGCAGACCGCGCTCGCCACCGGCATCACCAACGAGCTGTTCCAGCCCGGCGCCGAGCAGGCCAAGGAGTTCTACGCCGAGAAGCCGATCGCACTGCGGATGGTGGGCAGCTACCACCAGTTCGGCGGCTTCGTCAGCGGCGTCGCCTCGCTGCCGCGCGTGGTCATCATGACCATGCACGACATCTCGCTGAAGCCGCGCAGCAAGGAAGCCGGCGCTGCGATCACGCCCAACAGCCCGCTCGAACTGGCCGGTACCGTCAAGACCTACCGCTACCTCGACGAGGATGAGGTGGCCAAGCAGGAAGCGGCCGCGGCAACCGCCGGCAAGCAGGGGGGGACCTGAGATGCGCGCAATTTCGATTCGTAACAGCGCGGCGCCGCGTGTCCTGACCATGGTGGCAATCGCCCTGGTCCTGGCAGGCTGCTCGCGCGGCATCACCAGCACTCCGGGCGAGGCGCCCAACCTGGAAAAGTGGATCGCCGAGGTCAAGGCGCGTCCGGCGCCGCCGCTCGATCCGCTGCCGGTCATGCAGCAGTTCGAAACGTTCGAATACAACGCTTACGCGATGCGCGATCCGTTCAGCTCGGCGTTCACCGACGAGGATGGCGGCAACGGTCCGCGTCCGGATTCGGCGCGACGCAAGCAGACGCTGGAGCAGTTCCCGCTCGACAGCCTCGACATGGTCGGTACGCTCGGCAAGGGCGGTGGTGTCGTGGCGCTGGTGATGGCGCCGGACAAGGTCACGTACCGGATCCAGCCGGGCGCATACATGGGGCAAAGCGACGGTCGCGTGACCGCCGTTTTCGAAGACCACATCGAATTGGTGGAACTGGTGCCGGACGGCGCGGGTGGATGGCTGGAACGTCCGGCCACGGTCGCGTTGGAAGATCAATAGGGATTGGGGGATAGCAACGATGATCGTTTTCAACACTCGCACGCGACCGGCCCGTCGCCCCCTGCTCTTGCGCAGCGGGTCGGTGGGTCTGATGGTCGGCGCTATCGCCGCCTTCAGCGCGGTCCACGC
>DATDBI010000118.1:0-2769 GCA_036524915.1 Lysobacter sp.
CAGACCTCGCCTCGCGGCGACAGCCCTTGCGTTGTCGCTAACCCTTCACCTCCATCAGGTTGGGTAGAGGACTTTCACCTCCAAGCTACTGAACATGCCCAGCACACCACAAAATCGCTGCGCGATAGCCCGCTGCGCGGGTAGCCCGACCGCGAGTGCGGTAATCGGAGGCGAGATCGTCAATAGCGGACGAGGCGCCCTGTCTTGAAGATCGAGGTGTCGTGAACCTCATCTCAGACAGGAGTTGCCTATGAGTACGGAAGCTATCAGCCCGCTGCGCCAGCGCATGATCGAGGACATGAACTCGCGTAAGCTTGGTGCACACACGCAGAGGAGCCACATCTACAGCTGCAAGCGGTTCGCTGCATTTCTAGAGCGCTCCCCTGACACGGCTACCCTTGAGGACATTCGCCTGTTCCAGCTGCACTTGGCCGAGACGGGCATGAGCATTTGCAATCGCAACCGCATCATGACCGGAGTGCGGTTCTTGTTGCGCGTGACACTGCGGCGATTGGATCTTTCCGCCGAGATCTATCACCTCCGCGAGCCGCAGAAGATACCGCAGGTGATGAGCCCGGACGAGACGCGGCGCCTGCTGGCCGTGGCCACGAGCCTCAAGGCCCGCGTGCTGCTCAGTCTCAGCTATGGCTGCGGCCTGCGCGCCGGCGAGGTGGTCCGGCTGAAGGTCAAGCATATCGACAGCGCGCAGAGGATCATTCGCATTGAGCAGTCCAAGGGCCGCAAGGATCGCCATGTCATGCTGTCGCCGGAGACGGTCGATCTGTTGCGGCAGTGGTGGAAGGTGCGTCGGGGTTTCGATGACACAACGCCCTTTCAAGAACGCTGGCTGTTTCCTGGCCGCAGGCTGGGCAAGCCGATGACCACCCGCCAGCTGAGCCGACTGTTCCACGAGGCGGCCGATGAAGCCGGGATCAAGAAGAGCGTGACGCTGCACGCGCTGCGCCACAGCTTCGCGACCCACCTGCTGGAGCGCGGCACTGATATCAGAATCATCCAGGCGCTCTTGGGTCACGACAAATTGGACACCACGGCGCGCTATACGCGCGTCGCTACCGGCATGATCGCCAGCGTCGAAAGCCCGCTCGACCTTCTGTCGCAGCCGCGCAAGAAGCCCAAGAAAGCCAAAGAGAAGAGCAGGAAAGACCAGCCGACGGCGTAACGGCGCCATGTCCCGTCCAGCGCTGGAGGTCGCGGATATCTTCCGCGACCACGGGGCGGCGTGGCGCAAAGCCAATGCCGGCCATGTGAGCCTCGGCCAGATGAAGGTCATGAGTGCGATCGAGCACTGCCGCACGGCGGCGCTCGGCGGCCATGTGGCGCGCTGCGAGAACGACAAGTGCGCCCACATGGTCATCGTCTACAATAGCTGCCGCAACCGGCACTGCCCCAAGTGCCAGGGCGCTGCCGCCAAGGAATGGCTCGCCGAGCGTGAGGCGGAGCTGTTGCCCGTCGGCTACTTTCACGTCGTGTTCACACTGCCTGGTCCGATCGCCGATATCGCCTACCAGAACAAGGCGGTCATCTACGACCTGTTGTTCAAAGCCTCGGCCGAGACCGTGCTGACGATCGCAGCCGATCCCAAGCATCTCGGCGCCCACATCGGCATCACCGCGGTTCTGCACACCTGGGGTTCAACCATGACCCATCACCCGCACCTCCACATGATCGTGCCGGGCGGCGGCATCTCGCGCGACGGCCAGCGCTGGGTGTCTGGCCGCCCAAGGTTCCTCCTCCCCGTGCCGGTTCTCTCACGCCTGTTCCGGGGATTGTTCCTGGCCAAGCTCCGCGCCGCCCACCAGGCCGGCCACCTCAAGTTTTTTGGCGTCCACGCCCACCTCGATGACGCCCGAGCGTTCAAGGCGTATCTGGCGCCGCTGCGCAAGATCGAGTGGTACCTCTACGCAAAGCCTCCGTTCGGTGGACCCGAGGCGGTGCTCGCTTATCTCTCGCGCTATACCCACCGCGTCGCCATCTCCAACCGCCGGCTGATCGCCTCCAACCACAACGGCGTCACCTTCAGGTACAAGGATTATCGCGCCGATGGCCGCGCGCGATACAAAGTCATGACGCTCGGCACGCACGAGTTCATCCGCCGCTTTCTCATCCACGTCCTGCCGCACGGCTTCCACCGCATCCGCCACTACGGACTGTTTGCCAATAGCAACCGCGCGGCCAATATCGCACGCGCCCGCGAGTTGCTCGCGGTGCCGTCTCGCCTGAAAGAACCCGAGACGTCCGAAGCAGCAATCGACGAACCCCGCGTGCTGCTGCGTCCATGTCCCTGCTGCGGTGGCCGCATGATCATCATCGAGACCTTCGCACGCGGCTGTGAGCCAAAGCATCAGCCAGAGACAACAGCGCCCGTGATCAGGATTGATACATCATGATGCCGTCACCGCCGATCGATGACCGTATTGACACTCGCCCTTCTGGCCGGCTCCCAGCCGGCAGCGCCCAGGCTTGCGCCAGTACACCAGATTGGTCCGCAGTCGCGTCGCCAATCTCCTCACACACCATGCGCTCCACTCGTTCGCACCGACGCGCTTACCCTTACTTGGCAGAAAGCCGATCGTCACAAGCGCTCCGCTCAAACCTCCTCAAGCCATACCCCGTGGCCAAATCCCCATAGCGCCTGCGGCACCGCCGCTGCACCATTGCCCGCGATTTCGTGCCTTGGCGCTTTTCGGCCGCCGGCCGCCAGAGCGCGTGGAGAGGTTCGTCATTGCCGGCAGCCGAAAACCTGCACAG
>DATDBI010000119.1:0-11283 GCA_036524915.1 Lysobacter sp.
GGTGTCAGGATGGTTGCCCGCGACCTCGGCGGCCACGCCGTAGGTGGCGACCGTCAGCAACGCAGCGGTCAGCACCGTGCGCAACGGTTTGAAAATGGTGACCATCTGGTTTTCCCCTAAATGAGCCTGGTTCGAAGGCCCGACGTGCCGCCAAAGGCAGCTTCCCCACTCGCCCGTGAAGGCGGGGCCCCGCGGCAATATAGCCCAGAAGAACCGCATGGTTGCAAGCGTCGTGGGCGCCCAACGGGGTTACAATCGCACTACTTGTTGTGGTTGTGACACACGCCCCCATTTAAACGCCATGGCCTTGCTCCCCATTCTCGAGTTCCCCGATCCCCGCCTGCGCACCGTTGCCGCGCCGGTCGATCCCGCACGCGTGACCAGCGCCGAATTCCAGAAACTGCTCGACGACATGTTCGAGACCATGTACGAGGCCCCGGGCATCGGGCTGGCCGCCAGCCAGGTCGACGTGCACCAGCGTTTCATGGTCATGGACATCAGCGAGGAGCATGACGAGCCGCGGGTCTTCATCAACCCCGAGATCATTGCCCGCGATGGCGAGCAGGTATACCAGGAAGGCTGCCTGTCGGTGCCCGGCATCTTCGCCGACGTGACCCGCGCCGACCGCATCACCGTCAGCTTCCTCGACCGCGACGCCAGGCCGCAGCAGCTCGAGGCCGAAGGCCTGCTGGCGGTCTGCATCCAGCACGAGATGGACCACCTGGCCGGCAAGCTGTTCGTCGACTACCTCTCGCCGCTCAAGCGCGAAATGGTGCGCAAGAAGCTGGCCAAGCAGCGTCGCCAGGCCGCGGCCTGACCGTTTCGTGGTCCCGTTGAGAATCGTCTTCGCCGGCACCCCCGACTTCGCCGTGCCGTGCCTGCGCGCGGCCTCGCAACGCAATGAAGTGGTCGCCGTGTACACGCAGCCCGACCGCCCGGCCGGCCGCGGACGGGGGCTGACGCCTTCGCCGGTCAAGCGCGAGGCGTTGCTGCGCGGGATCGAGGTGTTCCAGCCGGAGAACTTCAGGTCTACGGTGTCGAAGGACGCGCTGCGCGCGCTGAAGCCGGACTTGATGGTGGTGGTCGCCTATGGCCTGATCCTGCCGCAGTCGGTACTCGACATCCCCACCTACGGTTGCTGGAACGTGCACGCCTCGTTGCTGCCACGCTGGCGCGGCGCGGCGCCCATCCAGCGCGCGATCGAAGCCGGCGACAGCGAGTCGGGCATGTGCCTGATGCAGATGGAGAAGGGCCTGGATACCGGCCCGGTGCTGCTTTCGCAATCGCTGTCGATCGGCGAGCAGGAGACCGGCGGCCAGTTGCATGACCGCCTGTCCGCGCTCGGCGCACAGGTCCTCGCCGATGGCCTGGGCCTGCTGCGTGCCGACATACGGCCGGTGCCTCAGCCGCAGCCCGAAGAGGGCGTGACCTACGCGCACAAGCTCGACAAGGCCGAGGCCCGTCTCGACTGGTCGCAGGCGGCCGTGACGCTGGCCAACAAGGTGCGCGCGTTCAACCCGTGGCCGATGGCCGAGGCGGTTGTCGCCGGCGAGCGCCTGCGCCTGCACGGCGCCGTGGCCCTGGACGACGCCCACGACGCCGTGCCGGGCACATTGCTGAGTACCGGCCGCGAGGGCCTCGACGTCGCCTGCGCCACCGGCGTGCTGCGCATCCGCTTGTTGCAGCGCGACGGCGGCAAGGCGATCACCGCTGCCGACTACCTCAACGGCCGGCCGGACCTGCGCTGAGGTGATCGGCCATGCCAGCCCCTGACCATTCCCCGGGCACGACCAGCGGCGCCGCATCGCGCGCCGTTGCCGCGCGGGTGCTCGATGCGGTGCTGCATCACGGCCGTTCGCTGAAGGCCGAGCTTGCCGTGGCATTGCCACGCATCGCCGATCCGCGCGATCGCGCGCTGGTGGAGGCGATCTGCTTCGCCGTGCTGCGCCAGCCGGCGCGGTTCGAGTCGGCGTTGGCGGCATGGGTGCCGCGTCCGCTGCCCAAGCGCGACAGCGAACTCAAGGCGTTGCTGTTTGTCGGCTTTGCCCAGCTCGATCCGCTCGGGCTGCCGGCGCATGCCGCCGTGGCCGCCACGGTGGAAGCGGCGCGCACGCTCGGCCGCCGTCACCAGGCCGGGCTGGTCAACGCATTGCTGCGCCGCGCCCAGCGCGAAGGCCTGCCGCCGGGCGAGCCGCATGCGCACTGGCCGGCGTGGTTGCGCGAACACATTGCCCGCGACTGGCCCGACGACACGGCCGCAATCCTCGATGCCAGCGCGGCCGAGCCACCGATGTGGTTGCGCGTGAACCGCCGCCTGCAATCACGCGATGACTATCGCGCACGCCTGCACCAGACAGGCATCGAGGCGCAGGTCGACGACCGGCTGCCCGATGCGCTGAGACTGGACACGCCGGCCGCCGTCGCCATGTTGCCCGGCTTCGCCGAAGGAACCGCCTCCGTGCAGGATGCCTCGGCGCAGCTTGTCGCCGAAGCGCTGTCGCCGCCACCGTCGGCGCGCGTGCTCGACGCCTGCGCTGCGCCCGGTGGCAAGACGGCGCATCTGCTTGAATGTGATGCCTCGTTGCGAGTGGTGGCGCTCGACATCGATGCGCAGCGACTCGACCGCGTGCGCTCCGGACTGATCCGCCTGCGTCTGGGCGACCAGGTGCAACTGCATGCGGCCGACGCCGCCGACACGCAGGCCTGGTGGGACGGCACGCCGTTCGACGCCGTGCTGCTGGATGCACCTTGTTCGGCGACGGGCATCGTCCGCCGCCAGCCCGATGTGCTGCAGCACCGTCGCGCCTCCGATCTCACCGCGCTGGTGGCGACGCAATCGCGCCTGCTCGATGCGCTGTGGGCGACCGTCGCGCCGGGCGGCGTGCTGCTGTACGCGACCTGCTCGATCCTCAAGGACGAGAACGAAACCCAGGTCGACGCGTTCCTGGCGCGCACGCCTGACGCAGTCGCCGAACCGCTGGACGACCGCTTCGGTCGCGCCAGCGGTGCGGGGCGCCAGCGACTGCCGGGTGAGCTGGGTTGCGACGGGTTCTTCTACGCCCGGTTGCGCAAGCACGCCTGACGCCGTGACACCAGCGCGTTCGCGCGCTGCATTCCGACATCGCGACGACGCCCTGCGGCTATCATCCGCGCCATGCTCAAGCCGATCGCCTCGCGCCCGACCTGGCGCAACGACACCACGCTGTTCTGGATCATCGCCCTGCTCGTGCTCGGCGCCGGCCTGGGCCTGCGCGACCCGTGGCCCGCCGACGAGCCGCGATTCACCCTGGTCGCCAGGCAGATGATCGAGAGCGGCGACTGGCTGTTCCCGCATCGTGGCAGCGAGCTGTACTCCGACAAGCCGCCGTTGTTCATGTGGCTGCAGGCCATCGCGTACACGGTGTTCGGCAACTGGCGCGTCGCCTTCCTGCTGCCGTCGCTGCTGGCTGCGCTGGGCACGCTGTGGTGCGTGGTCGATCTCGGTCGTCGTCTGTGGACGCGTCGCGTCGGCCTGTATGCCGGCTATGCGCTGCTGTTCGCGCTGCAGTTCACCTGGCAATCGAAGAAGGCGCAGATCGATCCGCTGGTGGTGTTCTGGATCACCCTGGCCAACTACGGGCTGCTGCGGCACGTGTTGCAGGTATCGCGAAACCAGGGACCCAACTGGCCGATGTGGATGCTCGGCTGGGCCGCGGCTGCGCTTGGCACGATCAGCAAGGGCGTTGGTTTCATCGCGCTGCTGATGCTGATCCCCGCCGGCATCGCCTCGCTGCGTGGCTGGGACGTCAAGGTCCATGCCGGTCGTGCGAGGTTCTGGCTCGGGCCGCTCGCCTTCGTGCTGGCCGCGTGCGTGTGGCTGGTGCCGATGCTGATCGCGGCGTTTGGAAACGCCAGTCCCGAGTACGCCGCCTACGTCAACGACATCCTGGTGCGGCAGACCGCCAAACGCTACGGCGCGTCGTGGGACCACGGCCAGCCGGTCTGGTACTTCCTGGAAGTGATGGCGACGATGTGGCTGCCGACGGTGCTGGTGCTGCCGTGGGCGATCCCGGCCTGGTGGCGACGCCTGCGCCGGCGCGATCCGCGTTACCTGTTGCCGTTGGCGTGGTGGCTGCTGGTGCTGGTGTTCTTCACCCTGCCCAACGGCAAGCGCGACATGTACATCCTGCCGGCACTGCCGATGTTCGCGCTGGCACTGGGTCCACTGTTGCCCGGGCTGATCCGGCGCAGGGGCGTGCGCCGGCTGGCGTATGGGTTCACGGCGGTGCTGGCCGGTGGCCTGCTCATCGGCGGGCTGGCGATGCTGCTGGGCGACCCGGGTTTCGAGCGCCGCTTCGTTGCCGAGCGTTCGATCGAAGACGTGTCCACGGCACTCGCCGCCAGTGTCACGGCGGTGGGCTTCTTCGGGGTCGCGTGCCTGCTCTGGTTCGGTCGCGCGCGTCCGATCGCCGCGATGCTGGCGACGCTGGCCGGCCTGTGGGTGTGCTTCGGTCTGGCGATGGCGCCGCTGCTCAACGACTCCTCGTCGGCGCGCGGCCTGATGACCGAAGTCGGACACCGCATCGGTCCGCAGGCCGAGCTGGGCCTGGTGGCGTGGCGCGAACAGAACCTGCTGATGGCCGACCGCCGTGTCGCCGAGTTCGGCTTCAAGGTGGACTTCGACGAGCAGATGCAGCGCGGGCTGGCCTGGCAGCGGCAGTCCCCGTCGACGCGCTGGTTGCTGGTACAGGACGTGGCGCTGGCCAAGTGCATCGACACGGCCACGGCGCAACACCTGGGCAATGCCAACCGCCGTGGCTGGACGCTGGTGCCGGGCGCCGCAGCGGCGGGTTGCAGGTAGCCCGGGCAAGGCCACGGGCCGCCTCCGGGGCGGGCGTGCGCGTCTAGGCGGAACGCAGGTCGGGCAGGGGATGGCCCGCGAACTCGGCGATGTGCCGGTCCAGTCCCACCGGGCTGCGCACGCGGCCGCTGGCGCGGGTGTCCGCCAGCAATGCGTCGTTCGGGCTGGCGCCTTCCTCGTGCCGCTCGGGGTGGTACAGGTGGGTGGCCAGGCCCGCGAAGCGCAGCGATCGCCGCTCTAGGCCGGCATGGAACGCGCGCACGGCCAGGTCCTTGTCCTCGCGGCCCCAGCCCTCGAAGCGCTCATCGAAACCGTTGAGCATCACCAGATCGTCGCGCCACCAGCCCTGGTTGCAGGTCTTGATTGCGCTGCCGCTCTGGCTGCGCGTGGTGCGCAGCGACAGGGCCGCCAGCGGCGGGATGCGCAGGGTGTGGCGGCGCCGGGTCAGGCCGCGGTCGAAGAAGCCCAGTTGCGCCACCTCGTGCTTCAGCAGGCGGTCGCGGCCTTCCTCGTCGGTCAGCACGCGCATGCCCTGGACGAAGCTTCCGCGTTGCGCTGCATGCAGGTGGTCGGCGACGAACATCGGGTGCGGCAGCATGTCGCCGTCGAGCAGCAGCACGTAATCGCCACCGGTGGCGGCGATCGCGCGGTTGCGGGCGAGCGATACGCGAAAGCCCCGGTCCTCGATCCAGCTGTGGCGAAGCGGCACCGGGAAGCCGCCTGCGACGCGTTCGAGCATGGCGCGGGTGTCGTCGCGCGAGCCGTCGTCGGCGACCACGACTTCGTGCGGGAGCGTGTGCTGGCGCGCCAGTGCTTCGAGCCCCAGTTCCAGCGCCTGCGGCCAGTTGTAGGTGGTGATGACGACGCTGGCGCGCAGCGGGGCAGGGGTGTTCATCGGTCCGGACCGGTCACGGGCTGCCCGTTCTGCAGCATCCACAGCATGATCGTCTTCTGCCGCACGTAGTTGGCGCGCACATAGGCGTAGACGAGGCCGTGCCAGCCATCGCGGAAGCCGCCGCGCAGCAGGTAACCGCGCCAGAACCGCCACGCCGGCGACAGCACCAGGCCTGTCAGCGTCGCGCGCTTGCCGCGGGCGAAGTCGTGCTCGGCCATCATCCGGGCGTAGCGCTGGGTCTTGAGCAGCTGCTGCTCAAGCGAGCGGTAGGGGTGGTGGATCAGGTCGCCGGCAATGGTCCGGACCGGTCCGTCGACGCTGGCGGCCTCGTGTACCTCGCGGGTGCCGCGCCAGCCGCCGCGGCGGCGGTCGAACAGGCGCAGGACCCGGTCGGGATAGGCGTTGCCATGGCGCAGGAACTTGCCGAAGTACTCGCTGAGGCGGGCGAACCGGTAGCCGGCATCGTCGCCGAAGGCCCGGCTGCGTTCGGCCTCGATGCTGGTGCGCAGCGCATCGCCGACGCGCTCGTCGGCATCCAGGCACAGCACCCAGTCGTGCGTGGCCTGTTCGATGGCGAACTGCTTCTGGCTGCGGAAACCCTCGAACGGTCGCTGTATCACGCGAGCGCCGAGGTCACGGGCGATCTGCGCGGTGGCGTCGGTGGAATGCGAGTCGACCACCACGACTTCGTCGCAGAACGCCAGCGAGGCGATGCAGTCACCGATGCGGTCGGCCTCGTTGAACGCGATAATGCATCCTGAGACCGGGCATGCCGAGACCGGGCATGCTGTCAGCGCGGTTGCCGGCGTGTCGTGCGTCGATGGCGTATTCGAGGAAGCGTTGATGGCCGATTACCTGTTGTTCGCGAGCGAACGCTATGCGCTGCCCATCCTGCAACCGCTGGCGCAGGCGCTGCAAGCTGCGGGGCACGGCGTCCACGCCTGGTTCGTCGATGGCGCCGCCGGCGCCGAACTGCCGGCGCCGGTGCGAATGATAGGCCTGCACGAGGCGGTCGCGCTGAAACCGAGCGCGGTGTTCAGCGCCGCCAACTGGGTGCCGCCCTTCGTCTCCGGCGCCAAGGTTCAGCTGTTCCATGGCTTCAACGTCGAGAAGCGCTCGGACGAGCGCGGCCACTTCCGCGTGCGCGGCCTGTTCGATCTGTACTGCACGCAGGGGCCGGCGACGACCGCGCCGTTCCGGGCGCTGGCCGCCGAGGCCGGGCATTTCGCCGTGGTCGAGACCGGCTGGCCCAAGCTCGACCCGCTGTTCCGCGATGACGATGGCGCTTCGGCGGCCTTGCGCGCGCCAGCCGGTTCGCGAGCGGTGGTCATGTTCGCGTCCACGTTCACCGAGCGCCTGAGCGCGGCGCCGCACCTGTTCGATGCGATCGCCGCGGAAGTGGCGAAGGGCGAGCGCTACTGGCTGCTGACCCTGCACCCCAAATGCCCGCCGGAACTGTTCGCGCGCTATCGCTCGCTCGCCGGCGCCAACGCCGCCTTCTTCGAAACCGAGCAACTGGTGGCCGCGCAACGTGCCGCCGACGTGCTGCTGGCCGACACCACCTCGGTGGTCTCGGAGTTCGTCGTGCAGCGCAAGCCGGTGGTCACGTTCCGCAATCGCGCGCCGAAGCCGCACATGCTGGACTTCGACGATCCGGCACGGTTGCCGCAGATGCTGGCTCGCGCGTTCGCGCCGGAGCCCGCGCTGATCGATGCACTGTCGGCCTATGCCGATTCGATCCACCCGTACCGCGACGGGCGCTCGTCCGAGCGCGTTATCGCCGCCACCGAGGCCTTCCTGCGCGGCGAGCTGGGCCAGCTGCGAAGCAAACCGCTGTCGTCGCTGTGGCGCGCGCTGCAGATCCGTCGCGAGCTGGGCTACTGGCGACCCTGAGCGCGGCCGGGCCGTAGTTGGATCACCAGCGCAGCGGGCGCCTGGCCAACGTGTGCGAAAGGCGCGCATAGAGCGCCCGCGCCTCGGCCTCCGGCAGGAAGCGGACGCGCAGTGGCGGTGCCAGTGCGCCGGCACCGCTGGTGTCGAGCCACAGCGTCGCGGTACCGCAGCGGCGGTCGATCGGCGAACGCGACAGCTGCAGCGCCTGCAGCTTGTCCAGTTCGGCGAAGCGCCAGTGCCGCGTCCACCAGCCTTCGCGCACCGCGATCACCTGGTCGCCCACCGCATAGGCCGCGCGCTGCGCCCGCCGGTGCGCCTTGAACGCCGACCACGGCAGCCACAGCAGCGCCAACAGGCCCCAGGCGCCGAACTTCACCCACAGCACGACGGTCGCGGCGAGCACGAATGGCACCGACGGCAGGAACAACCGCCACGCGCTCGATCGCGACAACGGCAGCCACGCCAGCTGCGACCACGATGCGCGCGGCAGCAGGTGTTCGATCAACGCATCGCATTCGGCCGGCGTTGCGATCGGTGCCAGTTCACGCAGCGCGCGCTGTTGCTGGCCCTCCTCGGCAACCGCGGTATCGACTTCCAGGCTGCGGCGCTTGAGCAGGCGGTGCAGCACGCCTTCGCGCAACGTCCACGCCTGGATGCGGCGGCGCGATGCGCTGGTCCGCCAGCGCGCCAGCAGCCCGCGTTCGACGGTGAGGCGTCGGCCCTGCTCGCTGAGGGTGAAGCCGTAGTACTGCAGCAGCGCGAGCAGCATCGACAGCAGCCGCAGGGCACCTACCAGTAGCGCGACCACCGCCAGCCCGGCCGCGGCGTACTCGAGCGGACCGAAGCCGTGCTCGCCGGCATAGCCGAACAGGCGCATGCCCACGGCTTCGAACAGGTTCGGGATCAGTTTCGGGCTGAACTGCGCCGAGCCGGCGAATGCCGCGCCGATGACGATCATGCCGCGGTTGGACACCAGGCCGAGTCGCAGCACTTCGCCCATCGGCAAGGTCAGCAGGGTGTCGGCGGCGGGTTCGTCGACCGCCGCATCGGCCGGCGCGCTGGCGCCGCGACGTCGTACCAGCGCTTCCAGCGCCAGCGCATCGTCGAGCTTGAGCACGCGCATCTGCGCTTCGGGTTTGGCCCCGCCGGCCGATTCCAGCCGCACTTCGGCGACGCCGAACAGGCGGTGCAGCATCGATTGCTGCAGGGCGACGTTGTGGATGCGGGCGAACGGGATCACCCGCAGGCTGCGTTCGAGCAGGCCGCTGCGTACGACCAGGTGGTCGCCGGCAACGCCGTAGCGGTAGGTGAAGTACTGCCAGAGCGAGGTCACCACCAGCACGGCGACGCCGATCAGCGGCCATAGCTCATTCCGGTCACCCCGACCGAAGAACAGCAGCACCGCCAGCGGCACGATGAACTGCTTGAGCTGTTGCAGCAGCACGAACAGCCATGACATCGGATGCAGGCGGCGCTCGGGCTCGGAGGCGGGCGTGGGCGGATTCATGACCGGTGTCGTCGCCGTTTACTGGTCGTCATCGTGGTCGATCTGGCGGCCGAGCCGGTCGCGCAGGCGCTCGGCGTCGTCGGCGTCCAGGTGCGGCACCGTCACCGCGCTGTGGCGGGTGCCGGCGGTGTGCACCACCAGCGTGGCCAGGTTGCGCCGGCGCTGCAGCGGGCCGCGCTTGAGGTCCAGGTGCTGCACCCGCGTCGCCGGCACCCGGGTCTCGCGCTGCCACATGCGGCCGCGGCGGACCGCCAGGCCGTCTTCGTCGAGGCGCCAGAAGGTGTGACGGTACTGCTTCAGCCCAAGCCAGATGCCGAGCACGACACCGATCACCAGCCCCAGCGGAAGCATCACCGCAGGCAGGTCGAGAACCCGCGTCAGGACGAAACCGCCGATGGCGAACGGGATCGCCAGCGGGATCGCACCCAGCAAGCACAGTGCCCGCGCGCGCTCGGGCAAGGGCTGCCAGTCAGCAGTGGCAATGGCGTCGGTCGTGGGCGCAGCTTGCGGCGAATCGGGCGTGAGCATGGGCTTCCAGGAGCAGTGGGCTTCCATCCGGGGCGATGCCGGCGATGCGTTCGATTTCGAGCAAGCCGCTCAAACGGTGTCGGGGCATCGCCCGGTCAACGATTCCAGTACGGGTTCTCTTCCCCGGAACCCGGCGGTCGCAGCGTATAGCGTTTGTAGGTCCACTGGTATTGCGCCGGGTCGCGTCGGGCGATGTGCTCGACCGCGGCATTGAGCGCGGCCACGGCCACCTTCGGATCCGGGTCGGCGAGGGCCGCGGGTGCCGCCTCGATGTGCAGGGCGAAGCCGGGATGGCCGGTGTGCGTGTCGACGCGCTCGCACCATGCGAACAGCACCGTCGCTCCGGTGCGCGCAGCCAGGCGGCCGAGCAGGGTCATGGTCAGCGCCTGCACGCCGAAGAACGGCGCGAACTCGCCGTCGCCGACCTTGGGCTGCTGGTCGGGCAGGATGCCGACCACGCCGCCCTCGTTGAGGCGCTTGAACAGCTGGCGGATCGCCGGGCCCTCGGCCCGCACCTGGGTGACGCGTTCGCCGTCGCCGCTGCCGTCGCCATCATGACCGGCGTCGGCGCGGACCAGGTTGAGGAACGCCTCCACCACCGCCAACTCCGGTGGCCGGTACAGGATCGCCAGCGGCGTGCGCCAGGCGAGCCACTGGTTGAGCAGCTCCCAGTTGCCGTGGTGGGGGGCGGCAATGATCACGCCGCGGCCGGCGGCGATCGCCTGGTCCATCAGGTCGGTGCCGTGCTGCTCGCGCAGCAGGCCGAGGTTCTCGGCGTGCGGGCGGGTCCACAACCGCACGGTTTCCAGCACCTGGCGCGCGGTGGTGCGCAGGATTGCCGCGTGCAGCTGGTCGCGCTGCGCCGGCAACAGGTCGGGGTAGACCAGTTCGAGGTTGATCCGCGCCACCCGGCTTTCGCGGACGTCGCGCCAGCGCCACCATGCCGCCAGGCCATCGCCCAGGCGCAGCAGCCACGGCCACGGCAGCCGGCCGAGCAGGGAGGCGAAGGCGTACAGCAGGCGGGCGACAAAGCCGGTCATGGCGCAGGTTCGAAGTGGGGGAGGATGGCCGGGCTTCCGTCCGGGCCGCGGCTTAGGCTACAACAGCGCTGCACAGCCACTTCCGGCGCCCACCTCCGACACCTGCATGCTGGCCCTGATCCAACGCGTGACCGAAGCGGCCGTCCGGGTCGAAGGCGAAACTGTCGGGGCAATCGGACCGGGCCTGCTGGCCCTGGTCGGGGTCGAGCCGGGGGACGGCGAGGCCCAGGCGCAGCGGATGGCCGAACGGCTCCTCGGTTACCGTGTATTTGCCGACGAGGCCGGTCGAATGAACCTCGGTCTTGGCGACACCGGTGGTGGGTTGTTGCTGGTCAGCCAGTTCACGCTGGCGGCCGATACCCGCAGCGGAATGCGTCCAGGCTTCAGTACCGCCGCCGCACCGGAGCTGGCTGAACCTTTGTTCAGCAGGCTGGTTGGGATCTGCCGTGAAAAACACTCAGGGGGGGTGGAAACGGGCCGCTTCGGTGCCCATATGGTGATCAGCCTGGTCAATGACGGCCCGGTCACCTTCCTCCTTCGATCCTGAGTCCGGCCCCGACCCTCCCGGCCTGATATACTG
>DATDBI010000120.1:0-2611 GCA_036524915.1 Lysobacter sp.
GCGTTTGCCTCGAGAGTTCGGAGGCAGAAGCGTTGGATGCTGGCCAGGATGTCGTCTGCGGTCTTGGTCCAGCGGAAGGGTTTCGGTTCGGCATTGGTGGCCTCGATGTAGGCGTTGATAGCCTTCTCGAGTTCGGCGACCGAGCGGAATATCCCTCGCTTGAGGGCGCGGTCAGTCAGCAGCGCGAAGAAGCGTTCGACTTGGTTGATCCATGACGCCGATGTCGGCGTGAAGTGCACGTGCCAGCGCGGACGCTTGGCGAACCAGTTGCGGATCAATTTTGTTTTATGCGTGCCGTAGTTGTCCATGACGACGTGAATGTCGAGATCGGCAGGCACATTGCGCTCGACTTCGTCGAGGAACTTGCGGAACTCCGTTGCCCGATGCCGGGTCATACATTTGCCGACGATAGTTCCAGCCTTCACATCGAGCGCCGCGAACAGCGATGTCGTTCCGTTCCGCTTGTAGTCGTGGGTGCGCCGTTCGGCCTGGCCGGGTCGCATCGGCAGCAGAGGTTGCGAGCGATCGAGCGCCTGGACCTGGGATTTCTCATCAACGCACAGCACGACGGCGCGCTCGGGCGGCGACAAGTAGAGCCCAACAATGTCACGCACCTTCTCCACGAACAGCGGATCGGAAGAGAGCTTGAAGGTCTCGACACGGTGCGGCTGCAGTCCGAAGGCGCTCCATATGCGATGCACGGTCGAGGGCGCGTGGCCGATCTCCTTGGCCATGGTCCGCAGGCTCCAGTGCGTCGCACCGCTCGGGAGCGTCTCCAGCGTCTTGCGGATCGTGGTTGCGATCTCGTCGTCGCCGATCTGGCGCGGCGCGCCGGGGCGCGGCTCGTCGTAGAGGCCATCCATCCGCCTCTGCGCGAAGCGGTTGCGCCATGTCCCAACCGTTGCGGCACAGACGCCGACCTTGCTGGCAATCTCCTTGTTGTTGAGGCCGTCCGCCGCAGCCAGAACGATGCGCGCCCGCCCCGCCAATACCTGCGGCGCGCCATGCTTGCGCGTCAACGCTGTCAGTTCGCTCTTCTCCGGCGCTTCCAGTATGATCGCCACCGCTCGGCCTTTCGCCATTCCCGCCTCCGTCGCTCAACTTCGCGAGAATGTAGCTGATTTGTC
Source organism: Lysobacter sp. (assembly GCA_036524915.1). GTDB lineage: Bacteria > Pseudomonadota > Gammaproteobacteria > Xanthomonadales > Xanthomonadaceae > Lysobacter_J. The sequence continues at coordinate 1,128 of DATDBI010000120.1, forward strand.
GATCAGGACACTAGTGGATGGCCGACTTGAGGTTTGTCGAGGTGCCTACATCGCTGTGAAAGGACGCGATGATCTTCTTGGCGGCAATGCATGCCAGATCCTCGTCTGGCAGTGTGGCTTCAACGTGGCGTGCCGCAACGTATACGTCCAACAGGAGTTCGAGGTCACGACAACTGATTGCATGGTGCGAAGCTGGGGCCAGTCGCATGACCATATGAGAGGTGGCCTCGGGAATTCGGACAGTTTAATAGGTGGATTTTCTGCCTGACAGCGGCGAAGGATTTGGCCGCGAATCAGGAGCAACGGATGACGAAGAGAAGTCGCAGGACGCACTCGCCGGCCTTCAAAGCGAAGGTGGCATTGGCAGCGATAAAGAGTGAGAAGACGCTTTCGGAACTTGCGCAGCAGTTTGATGTGCACGCGAACCAGATTACGACGTGGAGGTCTCAGCTTCTTGAAGGAGCGGCTGGGGTGTTTGGCCATGACAAGGTTGGTTCGGCCGAAGCGGCTCCCATTGATTTGAAGTCGTTGCATGCCAAGATCGGGTCACTTGCGCTGGAGAACGATTTTTTATCCGGCGCGCTCAGCAAAGCCGGCCTGCTGAGCGCAAAGCGATGATCGACCGCAGCCACGATTTGCCGGTGCAGCGTCAGGCGAAGGTTCTGACGCTGGCGCGTAGCACGGTCTACTACAAGCCTCGGCCTGTTTCGGCCGAGGACTTGGCGCTGATGCGGCGGCTTGACGAATTGCATCTCGACTACCCTTTCGCCGGGGCTCGGATGCTGCGATTGCTGCTGCAACGCGAGGGCACACGGGTTGGCCGGCGTCGCATCGCCACTGTGATGAAGCGCATGGGCATCCAGGCGCTTTATCGCCGCCCGAATACGAGCAAACCCGAGCTGGGACACAAGATCTATCCGTATCTGCTGCGCGGGGTGAAGATCGAACGGCCGAACCAGGTCTGGGCGACGGACCTGACTTATATCCCGATGGCGCGCGGCTTCTGCTATCTGGTCGCCGTCATCGACTGGTTCACCCGCAAGGTGCTCGCTTGGCGGCTGTCGATCACCATGGATGCAGCCTTCTGTATTGAAGCCCTCGAAGAGGCGCTGGCCAGACACGGCAAGCCCGACATCTTCAATTCCGATCAGGGCAGCCAGTTCACCAGCCAGGATTTCACCAAGGTCCTTCTCGACCGGGAGATCAAGATCAGCATGGACGGCAAGGGGGCATGGCGCGACAATGTTTTCGTCGAGCGTCTGTGGCGATCGGTCAAATACGAGGAGGTCTATCTGCGCGCCTACGACACTGTACCGCATGCCAGAGCGTCGATCGCTCGATATCTGGCTTTCTTTAATCAGCAACGCCCACATTCGAGCCTTGACGGACGCACACCCGACGAGGCTTACTTCGGCGTGCAGGCATTGGTGGCGGCTGCATAGCCGCGCCACGATTTTGTCGCAGCTGCGGTCGGGCTACGCCCT
>DATDBI010000121.1:0-1477 GCA_036524915.1 Lysobacter sp.
CGTGCGGAGTAACGAGATGAGCAAGGAATTGTTGCTGGTCGTGGATGCAGTCGCCAACGAGAAGGGCGTGCCGCGTGAAGTCATCTTCGAGGCCATCGAGGCCGCGTTGGCTTCGGCCGCGAAGAAGCGCTATCACGACGAAGACGTGCTCGTGCGCGTCTCGATCGACCAGAAGGACGGCAACTACGAGACCTTCCGCCGCATGGAAGTCGTCGCCGACGACGTCGTCATGGAATCGCCGGATCGCCAGATCCGCCTGATGGACGCGATCGACGAGGTCGAGGGCGTCGAGGTTGGCGACTACATCGAAGAGCAGATCGAAAACCCGGAGTTCGGCCGCATCGCCGCCCAGGCCGCCAAGCAGGTCATCGTCCAGCGCGTGCGCGAGGCCGAGCGCCAGCAGGTCGTCGACGGCTGGAAGGACCGCGTTGGCGAGCTGGTCACCGGTGTGGTCAAGCGCGTGGAGCGCGGCAACATCTACGTCGACCTCGGCGGCAACGCCGAAGCGATCATCCCGAAGGACAAGGGCATCCCGCGTGACGTCCTGCGTACCGGCGACCGCGTCCGCGGTTACCTGTTCGACGTGCGCAGCGAGCCGCGCGGCCCGCAGCTGTTCATCAGCCGCGCCGCCCCCGAGTTCATGATCGAGCTGTTCAAGCTGGAAGTGCCGGAAGTCGGCCAGGGCCTGGTCTCGATCCGTGCCTGCGCACGCGATCCGGGTGACCGCGCCAAGATCGCCGTGCTTGCCCACGACAACCGCACCGATCCGATCGGCGCCTGCATCGGCATGCGCGGTTCGCGCGTGCAGGCCGTGAGCAACGAGCTCAACGGCGAGCGTGTCGACATCGTGCTGTGGTCCGACAACCCGGCCCAGTTCGTCATCAATGCGATGGCGCCGGCCGAAGTGCAGTCGATCATCGTCGATGAAGAAAAGCATTCGATGGACCTGGCCGTGGCCGAGGACCGTCTGGCACAGGCCATCGGCAAGGGCGGCCAGAACGTGCGCCTGGCCAGCCGCCTGTCGGGCTGGCAGCTCAACGTGATGACCCAGGACCAGGTCACCGCCAAGTCCGAGGCCGAGCAGACCACCGCCAAGCAGCTGTTCCAGGAGAAGCTCGAAGTCGACGAGGAAATCGCCGGCATCCTGGTCTCCGAGGGCTTCAGCACCGTCGAGGAAATCGCCTACGTCCCGGTCGGCGAGCTGCTCGCGGTCGAGGGTTTCGACGAGGACATCGTCGAGGAGCTGCGTTCGCGTGCCCGCGACGCGCTGCTCAACGAGGCACTGGCCGCCGAGGAGGAGCTCGACGAGCACCAGCCGGCGGCCGACCTGCTGGGTCTGGATGGAATGGACGAGGCCACCGCCTACGCGCTTGCCGCGCGTGGCGTGGTGACCCGTGATGACCTGGCCGACATGGCGACTGACGAGCTGACCGATATCGAAGGTATCGACGAAGCCCGTGCTGCCGCCCTGATCATG
>DATDBI010000122.1:0-7535 GCA_036524915.1 Lysobacter sp.
CTTGCGTGTTGCGGTGCCCGCGACCCCCTGCCGCGGCTTGCCGCTCACTACCCCGTCATGCCCAGGTAGTGGTCCTTCAATCGTACATAGTGCTGGGCGCTGTAGTGCAGCTGTTCGATCTCGCGCTCGCTGAGCCGGCGCACCAGCCGGGCCGGATTGCCCAGCCACAGCTCGCCCTCGCCGACCTGCTTGCCCGGGGCAATCACCGCCCCGGCGCCCACGAAACCATAGCGGTGGATGCGGGCGCCGTCGAGCACCCGCGCGCCCATGCCGATCAGGCAGAAGTCGTCGAGCGTGCAGGCATGCAGGATGGCGCCGTGGCCGATGGTGACATCGTTGCCGATCACCGTCGGCACCCCGCCCGGACGGGTGAACGGACCTTCGTGGGTGACATGCACGATGGTGCCGTCCTGGACGTTGGTGCGTGCACCTATATGGATGCTGTTGACGTCGCCGCGGATCACGCACATCGGCCAGATCGATACGTCGTCGCCCATGGAGACGGCGCCGATGACCACCGCCGTGGGGTCGATATAAACCCGCTCGCCGTGGCTGGGGAAGGTGTCGAGGTAGGGCCGCATGGTCATGGCTGGATTCTATCGGAGGGGGTGCCGGAGGGGGCGCAGGGGGGGATGAAAGGCGCAATGGATGTCCGCCTTTCCCCTGCTCTGCCTTGGCCGGTGCGGTCTACACTCACCCGTATGGACATCACCGCCGATACGCCCCTCAACGAGCTGGACGTCACCCGCGAGCGCCTGCGCAAGGCCTGGCAGGCGAAGAAGCCTGACTACGCACAGCGCCGCGCCGACCTGGTTCGCCTGCGAGATGCCTTCCGCGCCCGCATCGCCGACATGGACGCCGCGATCCGCGCCGACTTCGGCCACCGCAGCCAGCACGAGAACCTGCTGTCGGAAGCGATGATCGTGCTGGCGGAGATCGACCACGCGCTCGGCCACCTGCGTCGCTGGATGCGCCCGCGTGGCGCCGCGGTGGGCTGGCGCTTCTGGCCGGCGAGCGCGCGGATCCGTCCGGAACCGGTCGGCGTTGTCGGCATCCTGTCGCCCTGGAATTACCCGGTGAACCTGGCACTGGTGCCGCTGGTGTCGGCCATTGCCGCCGGCAACCACGTCTACCTCAAGCCGTCCGAGCATGCCCCGCGCACCGGTGTGTGGATGCGCGAACTGCTGGCCGATGTGTTCCCCGCCGATCGCGTCGCCGTGGCGCTCGGCGGCCCGGACGTGGGCGCCGCGTTTGCCGCGCTGCCGTTCGACCACCTGCTGTTCACCGGATCGACTGCGGTCGGACGCAAGGTGATGGCGGCGGCCGCACCCAACCTCACGCCAGTAACGCTGGAACTCGGCGGCAAGGCACCGGCGATCGTCTGCGCCGACTATCCGATTGAACGCGCGGTGGCGCGCATCGCCACCGGCAAGTGGTTCAACGCCGGGCAGACCTGCATCGGCGTCGACTACGTGCTGGTCGACGCAGCGCGCCGCGATGCCTTCGTCAACGCGATGAACGCCGAACTGCGCTCGCGTTACGGCGACTTCAAGGCGCCGCACGACTACACCCGCATCATCAACGATGGCCAGTTCGCACGACTGCGCGGCTACGTCGACGACGCGCGCGCGCGTGGCCTGACCGTGATCGAGCCGGTGACGCCGGACCTCGACGACGAGGCCCGCACGCGCAACGCACAGGACCGCCTGTTCCCGCCGACCCTGGTGCTTGACCCGCCGGCCGGTGCCGAAGTGATGCGGCACGAGATCTTCGGCCCGATCCTGCCGGTGCTGACGTATCGCACGCTGGATGAGGCGATCGCACAGGTGCAGTCGCTCGAGCGTCCGCTGGCGCTGTATCCGTTCAGCCACGACAGCGCGAGCATCGAGAAGATTCTCGCCAACACGCTGTCCGGCGGCGTCACCGTCAATGACACGCTGCTGCACTTCGGCGCGCATGACCTGCCGTTTGGCGGCATCGGCCCCAGTGGCATCGGCGCGATCCATGGCCGCACCGGCTTCGACACCTTCAGCAAGTTGCTGCCGGTGTTCCGCCAGCGCCGCATGGCGGCCAGCGACCTGCTCAAGCCGCCCTACAGCGGCATGATCGACAAGATGATTCGCATGCTCGCGAAGTAGTGTTTTCCCCTCTCCCCTGGCGGGAGAGGGAAAGGCGCAACGCGCCGAGGGAGAGGGGCGATTTAGCGGCCCGCGGCAAACCCGCGCAGAACCTCCACCACACGGTCCACGCCCGCATCATCGATACCCAGATGCGTCACCAGCCGTATCGCCGGCGTGTACCCGATCGACACCCGGATCCGCGCCTGCTCCAGCACCCCGCGCAGTGCATCGTGCCGCTCCACCGGCACATCGATGAACACCATGTTGGTGTGCCGCGCGACGACGCGCAGCCCTGCAAGCCCATCGAGCCCATCGGCCAATCGCTTCGCGCGGGCATGATCGTCGGCAAGCCGCGCCACGTTGTTGTCGAGCGCATACGAACCGGCCGCAGCCAGGATGCCCGCCTGGCGCATGCCACCGCCGACCACCTTGCGCCAGCGTTTTGCCGTTTCGATCAGCGCCTGCGTGCCCAGCAGCACCGAGCCCACGGGCGCGCCCAATCCCTTCGACAGGCACACCGACACACTGTCGAAGTGTCGGGTGATCTCCCGCGCCGGCACGCCCAGCGCGACGGCGGCATTGAACATGCGCGCGCCATCGAGGTGCAGCGCCAGGCCGCGGCGATCGCAGAGCGCGCGAGCCTGCGCCAGGTAGTCCAGCGACAGGGCACGACCGTGCCAGGTGTTCTCCAGGCACAGCAGCCGCGTGCGGGCGAAATGCGGATCGACCGGCTTGATCACGCGCTCGACCACGTCCAGCGGCAGGGTCCCGTCGTCGCCCTGCACGACCGGCTGCGGCTGGATCGAGCCCAGCACCGCGGCACCGCCGCCTTCGTACTTGTAGGTATGCGCATCCATGCCGACGATGTACTCGTCGCCACGCTGGCAATGCGCCATCAGCCCGATCAGGTTCGATTGCGTGCCGCTGGGCACGAACAGCCCGGCGGCGAAGCCCAGGTCATCGGCCAGCCGCTGCTGCAGCGCGTTGACCGTCGGGTCTTCGCCGTAGACGTCATCCCCGACCGGCGCGCGCATCATCGCCTCGCGCATGGCATCGGTGGGCTCGGTAACGGTGTCGCTGCGCAGGTCGATCCAGTTCATGGCGTGGCGGTGATGGCGGCGGGAGGTATCGGCGCCGAGTATGCCGCTAAACTTCCCCCCATGAAGATCGCCAGCTGGAACGTCAACTCGCTCAATGTCCGCCTGCCGCACTTGCAGCAGTGGCTGTCGCAGGCCAACCCCGACATCGTCGCGCTGCAGGAAACCAAGCTCGAGGACGAACGCTTCCCGGACGACGACCTGCTCGCCGCCGGTTACCGCAGCGTGTTCGCCGGGCAGAAGACCTACAACGGCGTGGCCGTGCTCTCGCGCGAATCGGCCAAGGACGTGCAGATCGGCATCCCCGGCTTCGAGGACGAGCAGAAGCGCGTGCTGGCCGCGACCGTCGGCGACCTGCGCATCGTCAACCTGTACGTGGTCAACGGCCAGGACGTGGGCACCGACAAGTACGCCTACAAGCTGCGCTGGCTCGAGGCCGTGCACGACTGGCTGGCGGCCGAGCTGGTGACCCACCCGCGCATGATCGTGCTGGGCGACTTCAACATCGCCCCGGACGACCGCGACGTCCACGACGCCACGGTCTGGAACGACAGCCACATCCTCACCTCGCGTGCCGAGCGCGATGCACTGCTGAAGATCAACGCGCTGGGGCTGCACGATGCCTGGCGCGCGCAGAACCCGGAGGAGAAGCAGTTCAGCTGGTGGGATTACCGCCAGGGCGGCTTCCGCCGCAACCTCGGCCTGCGCATCGACCTGACCCTGGTGTCGGAGGCGCTGCGCCCGCATTGCACCGCTTCGGGCATCGACCGCGAAACGCGGACCTGGGACCGGCCCAGCGACCATGCACCGGCGTGGGTACAGCTGGGCGACTGAACTGGGCGGCTGGATTGGGCGACTGAATCCGCGCAATGCGCATCCAGCAAAAAGCCCGGCAATGCCGGGCTTTTTGCTGGTCGATCCGATTCGATCGTGGCGCGTCGTCAGCGCACGCGCCCGCGGCGGAACAGGTTGACGATCGCCAGCAGAACGATCGCGCCGACCAGCGACATCAGCAGGCCGCTCATGCTGAAGTTGCCGTCGTTGATGTCGCCGCCAAGACCGAACATGCCGCCCAGCCAGCCGCCTATGAAGGCGCCGATGATGCCGACGACGATGTTGAGGAACAGGCCCTGTTGCGCATCGGTCTTCATGATCAGGCTGGCGACCCAGCCAATGACGCCGCCAACAATCAGCCAGACGAGGATGCCCATCATGCTCGTGTCTCCTTGATCCGCGGAAGGGTCCGGGGAAGCCATGCGCCCTGGGATGGGGCGAAGCGAGTCTGGACGGGGCGACGTGATGGCGATGTCAGAAAATGCGGCGAACCGGCGGCTTTGCGCCGCGAAACCGCGTGTTTATGTGCGGCCCTCAACCATGCAGCAATGCGGCAAGCGCGCCACGTGGCAGCTTGCCGGTCTCGTTGCGCGGCAACGCGGCAACGCGTCGCAACGGCCGCGGCAGGAACACCGGATCGATCTGCTTGCGCAGTGCCGACACGATCGCGGCTTCGTCGATCCCCGGCGCAACCGCGAGTGCGGCGATGCGACGCACGCCCATCGCGTCGGCATCCTCCAGCTGGAACACCACGCCGTCCACGACACCGGGCACCGCCAGCAGCTTGCGGGTGAGATCACCGAGCGAGGCGCGCTTGCCGGCGATTTCGAGCATGTCGGCATTGCGGCCGCGCAGTTCGAAGCGGCCATCGTGCGGATCCACTTCGACCAGATCAGCGAGTACCACCGGCTCGGGCAGGTGCGGTGCATGCACGGCGGTGCCGTCGGGCTGCGGCGCCAGGCGGATGCCCGGCAATGGCGTCCACGCGGTTTCGCGCGCGGTGCGTCGACGCGCGATCACGCAGGTTTCGGTCGAACCGAATACTTCCCGCACTTCGCAACCGAAACGCTCCTCGGCGGCCAGTGCGAGCTCGGCCGGCAAAGGCGCAGTGGCCGAGACAATGCCCGCCAGTTGCGGCAGTTCCAGTCCCTCGGCGACCAGCGCGCGCAGGTGCACCGGCGTGGTGACCAGCAGTGGCGGTGTTGGCGCGTCGTGCAGCGCGCGCGCAACGTCGGCCGGAAACAGCGGCCGCGCGGAATGCACCGCAACCGGGCCGAGCAGCGGCAGCAACACCGACATCTCCATGCCGTACATGTGCTGCGGCGGCACGGTGGCGACGGCGTGGGTCACGCGGCAGTCGTCGAGCAGGCCGGCCAGCGCCGCGAGGTTCTGCGCGGTGCTGGTGCGGAAACTCGCCCAGGTCTTGGCATACGGGCGCGGCTGGCCCGTGCTGCCGGAGGTGAAGCCGATCGCGACCACGGCATCGGCCTGGAGCTGCAACGGCGAGCCGTCCAGTTCGGGCAACGGCTGTGGCAGCTGGAAGCAATCGGGCGGAACCAGGGCCAGCGCGTCGTCGCCGAGGCAATAGCTGTCGGGATACTGCTCGCGTACCTGGTCGATCACGGCCGGCGCGCGCGACGGCGGCATCAACGTGGTTTGCCCGCGCACCGCGGCGGCGCAGAACGCCACCAGGAAACGGTAGCGGTCTTCGCACAGGTTGATCGCGTGCTGGCCTGCCGGAAGCATCGCCGCCACGGCCCGCACCTGGCGGGAAAAACTGTCGAGGCTGATCGCGCCCGCTGCATCGAACGCAATCGGGCGCACGCCATCGCCGTGCGTCAGCGGCACGGGCGAGCGGTTGGCGATGCTGGCGTCGATGACGGCGGACATGACGTTTGTTCCTGCGGCTGGCGCCGCCTTTCCCCGGCATTAGCTTACGCTGGAGGGCGCCGGCGAACCCGAATGCAAGTTCATGTCCCTGTCTGCCACCTCAATTCCGCCGCGAGGCGCCGTGCGCTGGGCCTGGCGGCCGCACCTGCCACGCCAGCCGGCCGAGCCGCTGGCGCGGAACTGGCTGGCGGCCGAACTGGGCGTGCCGGCCGCCGCCCTGCCCCTGGCGCGTGACCCGCGCGGGCGGCCGCGCCTGGGTGGCGAACTGGCGGGCTGGGACTGCAACTGGAGCCACAGCGGCGACGGCCTGCTGATCGCGCTGGGCGAAGGCGTCCACGTCGGCATCGACCTGGAACGGCTGCGCCCGCGCGCCCGGGCACTGGAGCTTGCCCGGCGTTACTTCACGGTGGCCGAGGTGGACTGGCTGCACGCGGCGCCTTCGGCGGCGGTCCGGGATCACGCGTTCCTGCGGCTGTGGTGCGCCAAGGAGGCGGTGCTGAAGGCGCACGGCCACGGTATTTCGTTCGGCCTGGACCGGCTGCGCTTCGAGGACGAAGGCGGCGACCTGCGCCTGGTGGCCTGCGATCCGGCCCTGGGGTCGCCCCTGGACTGGCAACTGCAGGAACTGCAACCCGCGCAGGATTACCTGGGCGCACTGGCCTGGCGGCCGCGGTCGTAGGAACAGGCACACGCATCGGCGATACTGCGCGCCGAATGAATACCCCCGCTCCCTTCGATGCATCGCTGCGCAGGACGCTCGACGACGGCCTGCGCGCGCTTGCCCTCGATCCAGCCCTGTCGGCGCCGTTGCTCGACTACCTCGCCCTGCTGCTGCGCTGGAACAAGACCTACAACCTCACCGCGGTGCGCGATCCGCTGGAGATGGTCAGCAAGCACCTGCTCGACTCGCTGGCCATGCATCCGTTTGTCGATGCCATTGCAGCACGCGGCGGTAGCCTTGCCGACCTGGGCACCGGCGCCGGCCTGCCCGGCATCCCGCTGGCGATCGTCAAACCGGGCTTGCGCGTGACGCTGGTCGAGAGCGCCGGCAAGAAGGCGCGCTTCATGCGCGAAGCGATCCGCCAGCTCGGGCTGCGCGATGCCCGCGTCGCCGAATCGCGCATCGAGGCATTGGCCGAGCCCGGGGAGTACGACGCCATCACCGCGCGCGCCCTGGCCACGCTGCCGCTGATCATTGAACTGGGCGGCCACCTGCTCAAGCCTGACGGCTGCCTGCTGGCGATGAAGGGGGTGCATCCGGTCGACGAGATCGCCGCGCTGCCGACGGGATGGACGGTGCGGAATGTGCACCCGCTCACGGTTCCCGGCCTGTCCGCCGAACGGCATCTGGTCGTGGTGGGACGCGCGTCGTAGCCACTCGCCGGCGCGCCGATTCGCGCAAGTGATTGATCCGGCGTCGCCGCTCGTCGCCCCGCCGAGGCAGTTTGGCTGCAGATCACCGGCATATCGCCCAGACAGCAACCCGGGGACGCGCACGGGTCCCCATCCGGGCATAATCCTCGGTCCGGCCCCACGCCGGTCCACTTCCGCACACAGCCCAGGACGAGCCGCATGGCCCGCATCATCGCCGTCG
>DATDBI010000123.1:0-13786 GCA_036524915.1 Lysobacter sp.
AGACGCGCGCGCGCGTCGAAGCCGTGGCGCGCGAGCTCAACTACAAGGTCGACCGTCGCGCGTCGAGCCTGCGCACCCAGCGCTCGGGCACGCTCGCGCTGCTGCTGTTCGAGGACCCGACGCCCGACGAGTCGCACATCAATCCGTTCTTCCTGTCGATGCTCGGCTCCATCACCCGCGCCTGCGCCAAGCACGGGCACGACCTGCTGGTGTCCTTCCAGCAGCTGTCGACCGACTGGCACGCCGACTACGAGGACAGCATGAAGGCCGACGGCCTGATCCTGCTCGGATACGGCGACTACCTGGCCTACCAGGGCAAGCTGGAGAAACTGGTCGAACAGGGCACGCGCTTTGTCCGCTGGGGCGCGGTGCTGCCGGACCAGCCCGGGCAGTCGATCGGCTGCGACAACTTCAATGGCGGGCGCCTGGCCGGCGAGCACCTGGTCGGCCTGGGCCGGCGACGCATCGCCTTCCTCGGCGGGGCATCGAGTCACTGCCCGGAATTCTTCGACCGCTTCCGCGGCTGCGACGCCGCCCTGCGCGAAGTCGGCGCGGCGATGGAGGCGATCCTGCAGGTCGACGCGGAAAGCTCCGAAGAGGACGGCTACAACGCCGCCGCCGAACTGATCGAGCGCGGTGGCGCGTTCGATGCCGTATTCGCCGCCAGCGACCTGATCGCCATCGGTGCGATGCGTGCCCTGGCCGACGCCGGCCTGCGCGTGCCGGAGGACGTCGCAGTGGTCGGCTTCGACGACATCCCGATGGCGCGCTTCGCCACGCCGCCGCTGACCACGGTGTTCCAGGACACCAAGCGCGCCGGCGAACTGCTGGTGGAGACGCTGATGCGCCAGGTCCACGGGGAGGCGACGCAGAGCATCACCCTCCCGGCGTCGCTGGTGGTGCGCAAGTCGAGCGGGGCGTAGCCCGGGCACCTTCTCCCACAAGGGGAGAAGGAACATCTCAGTGTGGCCGCTTCGTCCGCATTGCCACATCCAGCTCGCGCCGAAGGTCGCCTCGTGTCACGGGCGCATCCAGCAGATAGACCTCGACGCCGTGTGCCGCCACCGTGGTCGTCAATGCCTTTCCTTCCGCGACGTTGACGGCTCCACCGCCGATGGCCGCGTTCCAGCGGCCGGCCTGCAGCATCTGACTGACCTCGAACGACGCCGGGGCATTGCCCTTGTTGAGCAGCACCAGCGCGACCTGCGACACGCCCTCGTGCTGGTACACGCGATAGAACGCCGCGCGGTCGCCCTTCAGCAGCACGTCCAGTTGCACGCCACGCTGCAACGCCGGTGATGCGGCACGCACCTTGGCGATGCGCTTGAGGTTCTCGCGGATCGGGTTGCCGGTTGCGGCGTTGACCCGCTCCTGGCCGAAGTAGTTGCGGTTGCCGGCGTGCTCGGCGCGGCCGCGCATGAAGCCGACCTCCGAGCCGTAATAGACCACCGGAATGCCGCGCGCGGTGAACAGCCAGTTGTGCGCGTCGATGAAGCCTTCGTCACTGGCGTCCAGGCGCGGCATGTCGTGATTGTCGTAGAACGTCATCAGGTCGTACGGGTTCGCGTACGGGCCGCCGTGCAGGTACAGCCGCGGCTGCAGGTTCTCGAAACCGTGCGGTTTTTCGCCGCGGCCGAACACCTGCGCCATGCGTTCCTTCATCGGAAAGTCGAGCACGCTGATGGCGCCGTTCTTCGCCAGCGTGTGCGGGGCGATCTTGGCCGGGTCGTACTCGAAGTTTTCGCCGAACATGAAAAGTCCGGGCCGTTGCGCGCGCATGCGGTCGGCAAACGCCTTCCAGAACTCGTGCGGCATCCAGCCGATGGTGTCGATTCGCAGCGCGTCGGCGCCCTGCCCCAGCCACTGCAGGTAGGCACCGGACAGATAGTCGAGCACGGCCGGGTTGGTGTCGTTGAAGCTGGCCAGCTCGGCGATTTCGGCCGGAGAGCGATAGAACGCATGCAGCGGGTTGTGTACGGGATCGAGCTTTTCCGGCGGCAGGTTCTGATGGTCGGCCAGCAGCGTGCCATCGCGGTCGTAGACCTTGCCGAACTCCGGCTGGCTCTTCGGCATCGAGAACGCCGGCGATGCGTGGTTGCCGACGATGTCGAGCACCACCTTCATCTGCTGGCCGTGCATGGCCTTGGTGAAGCCAGCGAAATCCAGGCCCGGGCTCGGCAGGTGCTCGTCGAGCTTGTAGAAGTTCACGCCCCAGTAGCCGTGGTAGCCGGTCTTGCCCTGGTCGGTCCAGAAGCTGCCCCAGCTGACCGGCTTGCCGCCAGTGAAGGCCGCATCGGGCTGGTCGACGATCGGCGTGATCCAGACCGCGGTGAAGCCCATGTCACGGATGTAGCCGACGTTGTCGAGCACGCCTTTGAAATCGCCGCCGAGGTAACCGATGTTGTCGGTTTCGCCGTTCGGGCCGGGCACCGGCCGGTCGAAAGTGCGCGTGGCCGGATCGGGCCCGCCCTGCTCGCGCTGGTCGTTGCTTGTGTCGCCATTGACGAACCGGTCGGTGACGACGAAGTACACCGCTTCGCTGGCAAACGGCTCGAGCGTGCCGTAGTAATCCGGCAGATTGTCGGCTGCTACGGCCTGTGCGGAGATGGCGGCCAGCAGCAGCGCGGCAAGCGGGCGGAGTTTCAGTTTCGGCATTGGCAATGGACTCAATGGCTGGCGGCGAGCGTGGCCGCGCGCGGGTCCTGCACGCGCAGCACGCACAGGCCGGCGACGAACAGGCTGGCGGCGCCGATGGTCAGCGCCTGGATCGGCTGGCCGCCGAAGAACGTCTTGAGCAGGAAGCCCAGCAGGCTCGCCGCGACCAGCTGCGGAATCACGATGAAGAAATTGAAGATGCCCATGAACACACCCATCTTTTCCGCCGGCACGCTGTCAGCCAGCAGCGCATACGGCAGCGACAGGATCGAGGCCCAGGCGAAACCCACGCCGACCATCGACAGCAGCAGCCAGTGCGGGTCGCGGATGAACAGGAACGAGATCAGCCCCAGGCCACCGAGCCACACGTTGACCAGGTGGCTCATGCGCAGGCCGATGCGGCGCACCATCCACGGGATCACGACCGCCGCCAGCGCGGCGAAGCCGTTGTAGGCGGCGAACAGCACGCCGACCCAGTTGGCGCCTTCGTTGTACGCGGCCGAACCGGTGTCGCTGCTGCCGTAATGCACCGCGGTCACCGCACCGGTGGTGTAGATCCACATGCCGAACAGCGCGAACCAGGAGAAGAACTGCACCACCGCGAGCCTGCGCATCTCGGCCGGCATGTCGTGCATGTCGCCGATGATGTGGGCGAAAGCGCTGTCGCGGCTTGTCAGCGTCACCGCCAGCAGCGCCAGCCCGTAGCCTGCAGCCAGGCCGGCGAGGACGTACAGCTGGCGATCGAGCCGGTAATGCATGACCACGAATGCGCCGGCCGCGCCGAGCAGCAGCCAGATGGTGCCGTTGCGACGCGCGCGCACATGATCGAGCTTGCGTTGCGGCGCGCGCTGGAGGGTGTCGTGCGCGCGCAGCACGTCCGGCGGGTACTCGCGCGTGCGCACGATGGTCCAGCCGACCGACAGCATCAGCGCCGCACCGCCGAAGTAGAAGGCGTAGCGGACCGTGTCAGGCACCTCGCCCGGGCCGGCGGTGTTGCCCACGCCGACCTGCGCCAGGAACCACGGCAGCAGGCTGGCAATCACCGAGCCGATGCCGATGAAGAAACTCTGCATGGCGAACCCGCTGGCGCGTTGCGACGTCGGCAGCTGGTCGCCGACGAAGGCGCGGAACGGCTCCATCGAGATGTTGATCGAGGCGTCGAGCACCCACAGCAGGCCCGCGGCGATCCACAGGGTCGGCGAGTTCGGCATCGCGCACAGCGCCAGCGTCGCCAGTACCGCTCCGACCAGGAAGTAGGGGCGGCGGCGCCCCAGTCCCGTCCAGGTCCGGTCGGACAGGTAGCCTACGATCGGCTGCACGATCAGTCCGGTCAGCGGCGCGGCGATCCACAGCGCCGGGATCTCGTCGACGCTGGCGCCGAGGGTCTGGAAGATGCGGCTGACATTGGCGTTCTGCAGGGCGAATCCGAACTGGATGCCCAGGAAGCCGAAGCACATGTTCCAGATCTGCCAGAACGACAGCTGTGGTTTGGTGGTCATTGCGTGCCGATCCCCTTGAGATGGAACCCGTCATTCCCGCGCAGGCGGAAACCCCGGGGCTTTGACTTTGACTGCGGCGGGGGCGGAAGTCACTGGGTCGCCTTCGCGGGGCGGGTGGGAAGTGGGGTCAGGTGGAGGTTGCCCAGCACCGCGTCGTTCAACGCCCCGGTCGCGCCGCCCGTCCCGCCGGTGTAGTGGACGAAGTGGCGCAGGTAGCTCATGTTGAAACCGTCGCGCAGGTCGAAGCGGCAAGCTGCGCCCGCGCTCGCGTCGAACACGACCGCGCTGGAGCGCTGGCGCGCCTGGCCGTGTGGCATCACCAGCGTGCCGGTCTGCTGCGGTTGCCCGGCGCAATCGACAACCAGCGTCTTCACCGCCGCGGTGATGCCGGTGTTGATCGGGCCGTGCGTATTGAGGAAGTCCAGGCGCACCGAGTAGCGGTCGCCAGAAGGCGCGGTCCAGCGTCGCGGCCATTGGCCACCGACCTCGACGTCGTCACCGATGCATCGGGTCGGGCTGTGCAGCGACTCGAGCCCGTCCGGGCCGACGCGGGTCAGGCTGATGCACTGCTGATACGGCTGCCGGGCCAGCGTCACCGTCGTCGGCGACGTTCCCGCGCCATCCGCGCTGCGCTTGCCATCCACGTACAGGCGCGACCCCGGCGCAAGCGTCACCTGCAGCTGCGTGTCGCCTTCGCGCACCTGCGGCGCCTCCGGTGAGGCCGGTGCGAATGCTCCTGCATCCATCGCCAGCGTCGCAGGTGCGCTGCGCGTGGCCACCAGGTCGACCACGGTATCGGCGCCTTCGACGTGCGTCGCGCCGGCCACCAGCAGGTCGCCATCGATCGTGCGCGGCCGCCGCAGCGTGACTTTGCGCGCGGGCAGCTGCAGCGTGATCCCGTCGCGATCGCCAAACAGCATCGGCACCAGCTCGGTGGGCAACATCGGGTGGACGCTGCCGTCCTCGCCGACGCCGAACACCCCTTCGATGACCATGTCCAGGTAGGCCGCCACCGACCACAGCTGGCGCGGCGAGTTGACGACCGGCCCGCTGAGTGCGCCGTCGTCGACATGCACCGCCTGCGTCACCAGCTCGTAGTTCTCCATGTTCGAGCCGGCCAGGGCGGCACCGCGCATCAGCGAGCGGATCTCGTGCGCGATGCGCGGCGCGTGCCCGACCTGGCGCGCGGCGCGCAGCGAATAGGCGCTGACAAACGGCCAGATCGCGCGGTTGTGGTAGATCGCGGTGTCGGGCTGCTGCGGCCAGATCACCGGACTGCCACTTTCCAGCACCGGGTAACGGGACAGCGCGCGGCGAGCGCGCCCGGGCGGGGCGATGCCGCTTTCAATCAACAGCGCCAGCCCGAGCAGGTCATACGCCTCGAACGCCACACGGTGCTCGGCCGTGCCGATGTAGCTCATGTACAGGCCGCGATCCTCGCGCCAGAACGCGCGGTCGATCGCCTTTGCCAGCGCCTGCGCCTGATTCGCATAGGTCGCCGCGCGCGCGTCACCGCGACGCGTCGCCATCTGCTCGCCCAGTCGCAGCGCCTGGTACTGCAGCACATTGGTCGACAGCGCGAACGACTGCGCGATGAAGCCAACATCGGTGGCCGTCCAGCGCGGATACGACTGCTCGCGCCAGTCGAGGAAGGAGGTTTCGCCACGGTACAAGCCGACGCTCTCGTCGAAGACGAAGCTGCGGTCCTGCGCGAGCGTGCCGGTCAGCGCGCGCCAGGTCTCGTCGGCGAAGCGCTTTCCGTCAGCGCTGGTGTCATCGATCAGATGGCGCGCAGCGAGGAACCACACCACGCGGTCGCTGCTGATCGGCCAGCTGCCGCCCGAGCCGGTGTCCTGGGCGACGAACAATCCGCCGGCAACGGCAGGCGCACGCGTGCCGGACAGCTTGAAGCGCAGCGATGCGCGCGTGCGTTCAGGCGACACCCTCGCCAGCGCGAGGTCGGCCGCATAGGAAACATCGCGGGTCCAGACGTAGCGCCACTTCTCTCCCGTCTCGAAGCATGGGCATGCCATGGGCTGACCCTTGTCGAAGGCGCTGTCGGTGATCGACTCGACCTGGGCCTGTTGCAACTCGGCCTGGGCCAGTGCGAACAGGCCATCGAACAGCGGGCTCGCGCTCTGGCTGCGCATGGCCTGGGCGTCGATCGTGCGCGGGAGGGTGGCACCCGTGAGCGCGTAGCCCGGCCCCTGCTCGCGCATGACCACGGATTGGCCGCGCCAGGACAATCCGTGCTGCCATGCAGCATCGGCAGGCGCAACGCGATCGAGTGCCAGGGCGAGCGAGCAGGCGGCGGCGAGCAGGCCAGCGCAAGCGCCTCCAACCGTTCTCCCCGCTGGAATCCATGCCCTTTCGCCTTGACTCATGCATCGCCCCTTTGCGCACAGCGGCCATGGTAGTTCGCAGCACGGATGCACATGGGCGTGCTGCATACGTATTCATCGCCCAGCAGGCCGCCACGGCAATGCCGGCGGCAACGCGGCATGGAATAGTGCGCACCAATGCGTACCCGGGCGGTGCGCCACACGACACACAAGCGGCGCGCGGATGACCATGGCGGCAGGCACAACGGACAAGCAGGTGGCGATGCAGCACGATGCTGCCTGGTGGCGTGGCGCGGTGATCTACCAGATCTACCCCCGCAGCTTCCTCGATACCAATGGCGACGGCGTCGGCGACCTGCCCGGCATCATCGAGCGTCTCGACTACGTGGCCAGCCTGGGCGTCGACGCGATCTGGATCTCGCCGTTCTTCAAGTCGCCGATGGCCGACTTCGGCTACGACATCGCCGACTACCGCGACGTCGACCCGCTGTTTGGCACCCTCGACGACTTCGACCGCCTGCTCGCCAAGGCGCACTCGCTCGGCATCCGCGTGATGATCGACCAGGTGCTCAGCCACACCTCGGTCGAGCACGCCTGGTTCAGGGAAAGCCGCGAGAGCCGCGGCAACGCGCGCGCCGACTGGTACGTGTGGGCCGACGCGAAACCCGACGGCACCCCGCCCAACAACTGGCTGTCGCTGTTCGGCGGCGTTGCCTGGCGCTGGGAACCGCGCCGTGGCCAGTACTTCCTGCACAACTTCCTGTCGTCGCAGCCGGACCTGAACTTCCACAACCCGGCGGTGCGCGAGGCGACGCTGGACAACGTGAAGTTCTGGCTCGACCGTGGCGTCGACGGCCTGCGCCTGGACGCGATCAACTTCTGCTTCCACGACCAGCAATTGCGCGACAACCCGCCCAAGCCGGCGGAGCTGCGCACCGGCCGCGGGTTCAGCCCGGACAACCCGTACGCCTTCCAGTACCACCACTACAACAACACCCAGCCGCAGAACGTGGCGTTCCTCGAGGACCTGCGCGCGTTGCTCGACCGTTACCCAGGCGCGACCACGCTGGGCGAGATCTCGTCGGAAGACTCGCTGGCAACGATGGGCGAGTACGTCAATGAGCGTCGCCTGCACATGGGCTACAGCTTCGAGCTGCTGACCGATGACTTCAGCGCCGCCTACATCCGCGGCACGGTCGAAGACCTGGAAGCGAAGATGACCCGCGGCTGGCCGTGCTGGGCAATCTCCAACCACGACGTCCGTCGCGCGGTGACGCGATGGGGCGGTGAGGGCGCTTCCGACGACCTCGCCAGGCAGCTGGTGGCGCTGGTGTGTTCGCTGCGCGGTTCGGTCTGCCTGTACCAGGGCGAGGAACTTGGCCTGACCGAGGCGGACGTTCCGTTCGAATCGCTGCAGGATCCCTACGGCATCGCGTTCTGGCCGAACTTCAAGGGCCGCGACGGCTGCCGCACGCCGATGCCATGGAACGGCGGCACGCACTCGGGTTTCAGCGACGGCAAGCCCTGGCTGCCGGTCGCCGAAACGCACAGCGCGCGCAGCGTGGCCGTGCAGGATGCGCAGCCCGATTCTGTGCTCAACGGGGTGCGCCACCTGATGCGCTGGCGCAGGTCGCACCCTGCGCTCGTGGCCGGCGACATCGCTTTCCTCGATGCACCCGAGCCGGTGCTGGCATTCACGCGCGGCAGCGACGGCGAGTCGATGCTGGTGGTGTTCAACCTGTCGGCACAACCGCAGCAATGGGCGCTGCCCTCGCGGTTCACGACGCTTGCCGCGGTCGAGGACCATGGCCTGCTTGCCGGCGGGATCGCCGGCGGCGTGCTGACGCTGCCTGCGCACGGCGTGTTCTACGCGCGCATTGGCTGACACGACGATGGGCGCGCGCGCTGCCTTTGCCGCGTTCGCGCTGATCGCATCGCTGGCGCTGCCCGCCCGGGCCGCGCCGGAGCGCCTGCAACTGGACGCCCCCGCGTTCGCCCCGGAACAGGTCAAGGTCGGCGTCTACCTGCCACCGGGCTACGACGCTTCGGCCGATCGCCGCTATCGCGTGCTCTATATCAATGATGGCCAGGACATCCCGGCCGTCGGCCTCGAATCGACGCTGTCGCGGCTGTATGCCGGGCAGGCGATCGAACCGGTGATCGTCATCGCCATCGACATGCTCGGCGATCGCATGGGCACCTACGGCCTGTCGGACCGCGCTGCCGGCGCCAGCCTGCCGGGCACTTCGCGCTTCGGGCCCATCGGCACGCGCGCGCACGACTACGCGCAATGGCTGGCGACCACGCTGGTCCCGTACGTCGATGCGCACTACCGCACCGTCCCGCAAGCGTCCGCACGCACGATGCTCGGCTGGTCGCTGGGCGCGCTGCAGGCGTTCGACATGGGCTGGCAGTACCCGGAGCTGTTCGGGCGCGTAGGTGCGTTTTCGCCATCTTTCTGGTTGCCGCCGATGCACAAGGACGGCGATGACCGCCTCGCGCAGGGACTCGTCGAGCGCGGCCCGAAGCGCGATGGGCTGCGCTTGTTCATTGCCGTGGGCACCGCGGAAGAGACCGACGACCGCGACCACGACGGCGTCTTCGATGCCCTCGACGACGCCCTGACCCTGATCCGCGGCGGTCGCGACGGTGCGCGCGAACTGCGCGGCCTGGCCGGCGACGGATACTCGGTGTCGCTGGCGTATGCACCCTGTCGTCCGCAGGCCGACGTTGATTTCCTGCTCCTTGCCGATGGACGCCACAACCAGGCGTCCTGGGCGCGGATGCTGCCGGTGTTCCTGCATTGGGCCTATGCCACGCCGGACGCCGCGGCGATGCCGCGCTGCCACGACTACCTTCCTGCGCCGGCAAGTCCCTCGCCCTAGCGGCGGCGCAGACAGGTGCGTGACCCCACCGCTGCGCCAGCCCGGCTGGCCGACGGCGGCGGCTCCGCGTGCCCGGAAAACGATTGCATGCCCTTCCTGTATGCGCGCGGCATCGATGAATACGTATGCAATGGAATTTGTGCAGCGATGCGTGCGTCTACCATCGCGCTACGTTCTGGAACGGCCTTTCACATTGCCAATCCTGGCGCGCGGGCTTCGACGATCGGCGGCGCAATGACCGCGACGTACGCAAGCCGACTATAAAAAACAACTTGCAGTGGGAGGGGAGATGCAACTCAAGCGCAATCTGCTGAGCGTGGCACTGGCATCGGCAACGATGTTGATCGCCGTCAGCGCCCAGGCGCAGGAAGCCGGCCAGCCGGGCACGCCTGGCGAAGACGCCACGACGCTGGACTCGGTGGTGGTCACCGGTATCCGCGCCGGTATCGAAAGCTCCATCTCGACCAAGAAGGATTCGACGTCGATCGTCGAAGCCATCTCGGCCGAAGACATCGGCAAGCTGCCGGACATCAGCATCGCTGAATCCATCGCCCGCCTGCCCGGCCTGGCCGCCCAGCGTGTCGCCGGCCGCGCCCAGGTTATCAGCGTGCGCGGCCTGTCGCCCGACTTCGCCACCACGCTGCTCAACGGCCGTGAAGTGGTCAGCACCGGCGACAACCGCAGCGTCGAGTTCGACCAGTACCCGTCCGAGCTCTTCAATGGCGTGACCGTCTACAAGACCCCCGACGCTTCCCTGGTCGGCCAGGGCCTGTCGGCCACCATCGACATGCAGACCGTGCGCCCGCTGAGCTACAGCGAGCCGGTCGCGGTCTTCGGCGCCCGTTACCAGAAGAACTCGCTGGGTTCGGCTGCTGACAGCGACGGCGACGGCAACCGCATCAACTTCAGCTATATCGGCCAGTTCCTCGACAACACCCTGGGCTTCTCGTTCGGCTACTCGCATCTGGAAACGCCGATCCAGGAAGAGCAGGTCGGCCTGTACGAGCCGTGGTCGGCCGTTGGCGCCGGCGCACGCCCGGGCGTGCCCGCAGGCACGTACTACTCCGACGGCATCAAGGCCCTGCGCCGCACCGGCTACGCCGAGCGCGACGGCATCATGGCCACCGTCCAGTACCGTCCGTCGAATGCCTGGACCAGCACGCTGGACCTGTTCCACACGCAGGCCGAGCAGGTTGATACCGCCAATCAGTTCGAGGTCAACCTCGGCAACTACAACGGCAACTTCACCCCGGGCCTGAACATCACCGGTGCCCAGATCAACGGCAACAACACCTTCGTCGGTGGCAGCGCCAGCGGTCTGTACCCGCTCGTGCGCGGCATGTACAACAAGCGCGAGGACGAGATCAACGCGTTTGGCTGGAACAATGATTTCGCCGTCGGCAACGCACGCGTCAACGCCGACATCAGCTATTCCAAGGCCAGCCGCGACGAACTGAGCCTGGAGAACAACACCCAGCGCTGGCCCTCGCCGCAGCTGGACACGGTCAACCTGGGCTTCACCAACAACGGCTTCTCGCAGCTGGATCCTAGCCTGGACTACTCCGATCCGAACACGCTGTTCCTGGCCGGCACGATCTACGGTTCGGGCTACGGCAAGGTGCCCAGCGTCGACGACGAACTCAAGGGCGCGCGCGTCGTGGTTTCCCTGCCGTCGCCGGAATCCTGGGGCTGGCTGTCGAACATCGACATCGGCCTGAACTACGCCGATCGCCAGAAGCAGAAGACGCAGCCCGAGGGCAACATCAACATCTGCGGTGGCTGCGAAACGGCGATCGCTTCGGACCTGCAGTTCGACCCGGTCAACCTGGGCTTTGCCGGCGTCGGCTACATCCCGGCGTGGAATGTGCCGGCTGCTGTTGCGCGCTACATGAGCTTCAATCCGGTCTCCAACCTGTCGTACCTGATCCCGAAGGCCTGGACGGTCGACGAAGAGATCACCACCGGTTACGTGCAGGCCGACATCGACACAGAATGGGGTTCGGTCGGGGTGCGCGGCAACGTCGGCGTGCAGATCCAGCACACCGACCAGTCGTCGAACGCCAACTACTGGGACAGCACCGCCAACGGTGGCGCTGGCGCGCCCAAGCCGTTCGAGGACGGCGCGAGTTACACCGACGTGCTGCCGAGCCTGAACCTGGCATTCTCGTTCGAGCATGACCAGACCCTGCGTGTGGCCCTTGCACGCCAGGTCGCGCGTGCCCGCGTGGACGACATGCGTGCCTCGCTCGAGTTCGGCGTCGACACCTCGACCGGCAAGCCGGGCGCGAGCGGCGGCAATCCGCGCCTGGATCCCTGGCGTGCCAACGCGTTCGACATTTCGTACGAGAAGTACTTCGGTTCCAAGGCTTACGTGGCCGCGGCGTACTTCTACAAGGACCTGCGCAGCTACATCTACAAGCAGACGCAGGACAACTACGATTTCAGCGCGTTCGTCGCCGACTACGTGCCGCCGGCAGGTGGCGTCCCGGCCCAGACCACCGGCAACTTCACGGCGCCCTACAACGGTCAGGGCGGCATGCTGCAGGGCCTGGAGCTGAGCGCATCGCTGCCGCTGGACATGATGTGGGAGTCGCTTGAGGGCTTCGGCATCCAGGCCAACGCCAGCTTCAACGACAGCGACATCGAGATCGTCGATCCGGACAGTGCCAGCAGCGTTGGCGCAGCTCCCATCACGCTTCCGGGTCTGTCGGACGAGGTGTACAGCCTCACGGCGTACTACCAGCGCGGTGGTTTCGAGGCGCGCGTCAGCGAGCGCTGGCGTTCGGACTTCATCGGCGAGATCGGCAACTTCAACGGCAACCGCACGCTGCGTTACGTGGTTGGCGATGATCAGCTCGATGCGCAGATCAGCTACGAGTTCGGTGCCGGCACGATGGAAGGGCTGAGCCTGTACCTGCAGGGCAGCAACCTGACCAACTCGGCGTACCAGACCTACGCAAGCTCCAAGGACCGTCCGCTCGAGTACATCGAGTGGGGCCGCACCTACCTGGTCGGCGCGTCCTACAAGTTCTGATCCGCCTCCACGGGCTGCAGAACCAACCCTCGCCGGAGCGATCCGGCGGGGGTTTTTTATGGGTGACCTCTTGCGGCGCGCGAAGTCGGTCTTCGGAGCGGCGCTGTCCGCAGGGGCGGGGATTGCCCCGGCAAGTCACTGCAAGGTCTTCGGCTTGGGACTCGGCTCAGAAGCCCAGCCAACCGGCGACCATGGCGCGCGCTTCCTCGACGCCCTGCTTGGACTCGCCCGAGAACGTCTGCACGCTGACCGTGTCGCCGAAGGCACTGAACAGATCGCGCTTGACCGCGTTCAGCGTCTGCGTCTGCTGGCCGCGTCCGAGCTTGTCGGCCTTGGTCAGCAGGGCATGCGCCGGCAGCCCGCGATTGACCGCATAGCCGAGCATCTGCCGATCGTATTCGCGCAGCGGATGGCGGATGTCCATCACCACCACCAGGCCCTTGAGCGACTCGCGGGTCTGGAAGTACTGGTGGATGAAGGCCTGCCAGTGCGCCTGCAGGTCCTGCGGCACCTTGGCGTAGCCGTAGCCGGGCAGGTCGACCAGGTAGCGGCCGGGGACCGGCTCCTCGCTGGGCGGGGTGATGTCGAAATAAACCAGCTGCTGGGTCCGGCCGGGGGTCTTGGAGACCCGTGCCATCGCGTTTTGCTGGCACAGCGCGTTGAGGGCGCTGGACTTGCCGGCATTGGAGCGGCCGGCGAAGGCGACCTCGGTTCCGCCCTCGGGCGGCAGCTGCTTGTGATTGTGCGCCGCCAGCAGGTAGCGGGCGCGGACGAAGGGATTGGCCATGCCATAGGATCGCATGGCCACGCCCCCGGCCGGCCGAATCGGTGGCCACGCCCCCCACACGGCCCATGGGAAAGGCCGGAAACAGCGCAAAACGCCTGACTCGGGCAGCTCATGCACGCAATCCGCGTTGACCCGACCGGGAGCGGCGACGATAATTCCGCGGTTCCGGCGTCCGCATCGAGGGCGCCTCATAAAGTGTTTCGGAGCCCAGCTACATGAGCCAAGCCCGCGTCCTCGGCATGATCGGCCTCGCCGCAATGGCGGCCGCTGCCGTCGCCTACGCCCAGACCACCGTTACCCCGGTCCCGGACAATGCGCCGGTCCAGGCCGCGCCGCTGAACACCGCGCCGGAAAAGGTCGTCTGGGGTGACGCCAAGGCCGGCGCGACCAAGGCCGGCACCTGCGCTGCCTGCCATGGCCTGGACGGCAACCCGACCGACCCGCAGTACCCGCGCCTGGCTGGCCAGAGCGAGCGCTACATCGCCCACCAGATCGCCCTGTTCAAGAGCGGCGAGCGCAATACCGGCATGGCCGCGGTGATGAAGCCGTTCGCCGACGCCCTCAGCGCCCAGGACGCACGCGAC
>DATDBI010000124.1:0-9980 GCA_036524915.1 Lysobacter sp.
GATCCACGCGGTGTTCTCCGAGCTCGACATCGGCGCGTTCACCATCCAGCTCAACAACCGCAAACTGATGCGCGGCTTCTTCGAGGCCCAGGGCATCGTCGACGGCGAGCTGCAGGCGCTGGTGCTGCGCGAGGTCGACAAGCTCGACAAGCGCGGCGAGGACCATGTCCGCGAAACCCTGACCGGCGAAGGCTTCGACCTGTCGGCCGATGCGGTCGCGCGCATCCTCGAGTTCGTCAAGGTCCGTTCGTCTTCGCACGCGGATGCGCTGGCCAGGCTGGACGCGCTGGGCGAAGGCAACGACGCGCTGCGCGAAGGCGTCGCCGAGCTGCGCGAGGTGCTGGAGCTGGTGCGTGCACTGGGCGTTCCGGAAAGCGCCTATGCGCTTAACTTTTCGATCGCTCGCGGCCTCGATTACTACACCGGCACCGTCTACGAGACCACGCTCAACGACTACCCGCAGATCGGCTCGATCTGCTCGGGCGGGCGCTACGAGAACCTGGCCAGCCACTACACCAAGTCGAAGCTGCCCGGCGTGGGCATCTCGATCGGCCTGACCCGCCTGTTCTGGCAGTTGCGCGAGGCCGGCCTGCTCGGCAACGCCGCCGGCAGCACGGTGCAGGCGATGGTCGCGCTGATGGACGGCCAGTCGCTGACCGATGCGCTCGAGATCGCCCGCCGCCTGCGCGCGGCCGGCATCAACACCGAAGTGCAGATGGAAGCGCGCAAGATCGGCAAGCAGTTCCAGTACGCCTCCCGCGCCGGCATCCGTTTCGTCGCCCTGGCTGGCGACGACGAGAAGGCGCGTGGCGTGGTCGCAGTCAAGGACCTGCTGCGCGAGGAACAGTTCGAAGTGCCGCTGGAAGAACTGGCGAGCACGCTGCGCGTGGAGCTGGAGCAGTACCGCGCACTCGCCGGCCGCTGAGGCCGGTGCCAACGCAGGCGGGGTGGACGACGACGTCCGCTCACGCCGTTGAAGACAGGGGACGCCGGCACGCCCATGCGTGGCCGGCGCAGATGGCAGGCAGCTGCAAGGTGAAACGATGAAACCGATCCGACTCGATGGCCGCTCGCTGACCCGCGCGCAGCTGGTGGACGTGGCCTACGGCGCACATGTGCAGCTGGCGCCGGAGCAACTGCCCGCGGTGACCCGCGCGGCCGAGTTCCTGGCCGAACAGGTTCGTCGTGAAGAACCCATCTACGGCGTGTCCACCGGCTTCGGCAGCAACGCCGACCGTCTGCTCGGCAATCACCACCTGCGCGACGAGCTGCCGGGCGCGGCGCGCTCGGGCATCACCCTGCACGAAGAGCTGCAGCGCAACCTGATCGTCACCCACGCGGTCTGCGTCGGCGAACCCTTCGCGCCGGAAATCGTCCGCGCCATGCTGTGCATCCGCATCAACACGCTGATGCGCGGTCACTCCGGCATCCGCGTCGAAACCTTGCAGGCACTGACCGCGATGCTCAACGCCGGCATCGTACCGGTGGTGCCACAACTGGGTTCTGTGGGCGCAAGCGGCGACCTGGCACCGCTCTCGCACCTGGCCATCGTGCTGCTCGGCGGCGGCGAAGCCTTCCATGAAGGCGAGCGCATCCCGGGCGCGGAGGCACTCAGGCGCGCTGGCCTGGCGCCGGTCACGCTGTCGTACAAGGAAGGCCTGGCGCTGAACAACGGCACCGCGCAGATGCTCGCCTGTGGCGTGCTCGCGCTGGCCCAGCTCGAGGACCTGCTCGACACCGCCGACCTCGCCGCCGCGATGACCATCGATGCCTTCGCCGGCCGCCTGGGCGCGTTCGCCGAAGAAGTGCATGCACTGCGTCCCCATCCCGGCCAGGTCCACAGCGCCGCGCACCTGCGCGACCTGCTTGGTGGCTCCACGCTGGCCGACATCCCGTATCACCTGGTGCCGAAGTTCCGCGCCTGGCAGCCGCGCAGCTGGGACACGCCGCAATCGCAGGCACTGCGTTTCGACATCGGCTGGGACTGGGTGCCGCTGAGCCAGCGCCACGGCCGCGAGAAGTTCTACCTGCGCTTCCGTCCGTTCCGAGGCGGCAAGAAGCACCAGCCGCAGGACAGCTATTCGCTGCGCTGCATCCCGCAGGTGCACGGCGCCGTGCGCGATGCCGTCGCCCAGGCGGCGCGGGTGCTGGAGGTCGAGCTCAACGCCCTGACCGACAACCCCATCATCTTCCCCGATGCCAAGGCCGAGTTCGTCGAGCAGCAGGTCATTTCCGCCGGCCATTTCCACGGCATGCCGCTGGCGCTGGCGATGAGCTACGTCAAGGCCGCCATTCCGGTGCTGGCCAGCATCTCCGAGCGCCGCCTCAACAAGCTCGTCGATCCGGCGACCAACGACGGCCTGCCGGGCTTCCTGATCGGCAACGAAGACTCGACCGAGTCCGGTCACATGATCGTGCAGTACACCGCGGCCGCCATCGTCAACGACCTTGCCAGTCGCGCGCACCCGGCATCGGTGTACTCGATCCCGACCAGCGCCAACGCCGAAGACCACGTCTCCATGGGCGCCAACGAGGCGCGCCACGTGCTGACCATGGCTGACGACCTGGGCAAGGTGCTGGCACTGGAGCTCTACACGGCCGCGCAGGCGCTGGACCTGCGCCGCGACATGATCAATGCCGCCCGCGACCTGGCCGACCGCGCCGACGCGCGCGCACTGGCGGCAAAGGTGCAGGGTGCGCCGGCAGAAGGAAGCCCCGAGTTCGACGCATTCCTGGCCGAAGTCGAAGGCCTGCGCGCCGAGCTGGCGGCGGCCGATGAGTTCCATCCGGGTCGCGCCGTGGCAGCGGCGCACGCGGCGATCCGCGAGGCGATCCCGTTCCTCGACCGCGACCGCGCGCTCGATGGCGAAGTCGCCACCGCAGTCCGCCTGGTACGCGAAGGCACCGTGCTGGCTGCCGCGCGCCGCTAGCCGTCAGACCGTCTCGACCTGCGAGGTCCGCACGCAGTCGCGGCCGTCGGCTTTGGCCCGGTACAGGGCCTGGTCGGCCAGCTGCAGCAGCGGGTCGATGCCGCCGAACGACATCGTCTCGATCGCGTGCACGCCGATACTGGCGGTGACGGTGATCTGGCTGTCACTGTCATGGAACGGCTGTTCGCGCAGGTGCTGGCGCAGGTCCTCGGCGACCTGCGTGGCGGCCGACAGGTTCAGGCCGGGCAGGACCACGACGAACTCCTCGCCGCCGAATCGCGCCAGCAATGCGTCGTGGTGTGGGCGAAGCCCATGGCCGAGCGTTCGCGCCGCCCAGCGCAGGCACTCGTCGCCGATCAGGTGGCCGTGCTGGTCGTTGATCAGCTTGAAATTGTCGAGGTCGATCATCAGCAGCGACAGCGGCCGGTGATGCTCGCGCGCCTGCCGCAGCAATGACTCGAAGCGGTCGCGGAAATGGCTTCGGTTGTGCAGGCCGGTGAGGGCATCGCGCTGGCTGCTTTCGCGCAGTCGCGCGTGCGCGTCTTCGAGCTGGCCCAGGGCGCTGCGCAGCTCGGAGGTGCGCTGTTCAACCTTGTGTTCCAGCTGGTCCTTGGCTTCGCGCACGATGCGCTCGTTCTCGTTGCGCAGCGCCGCGTAACGGTGACCGAGCGCTATCGACAGCAGCAGCATCTCGAGAGCCGAGCCGATCTGCACCCCGTATTCGGTGATGAACGTCTTGGGCATCAGGCCGAAGGCAATCGCCACGAACAGGCCGGTGCCGAGCAGGAACATCGCCCAGGCCAGCAGGAACAGCTGCGCCGGCGCATAGCCGCGGCGCACGATGGTGACCGACACGACGGCGATCCAGGCGATGCTGACCAGCACGGCCGCCGAGGCGATCGGCGTGGAGATGTGGTACGGCAACCACGTTGATGCAATGCCGAGCAGGGCGAAGAAGCTGATCAGGCCCAGGCCGATCCGGTCACCGATGCGCCAGCGCTCGCGCAGTCCGAGGAAGATGCGCGCGAACTGCTGCATGCCGATCTGCGCCAGGCAGATCGACAGCGGCACCATCCGGTCGCTGAGCCACGACGACTGCGGCCACAGGTACTCGAAGCCGAAGCCGTTGAGCGTGAACAGCACCAGCCCGAACGCCGAGAGGTGGAACACGTACCAGAAGTAACTGGCGTCACGCAGGCTCAGCCAGAGCGCCAGGTTGTAGAAGAACAACGCCAGCAGGATGCCGTAGTACAGCCCGATCACCAGCTGCGCATCGCGCGAGAGTTCGGCGAATGCCACCGTCGTGTAGATGCCCAGCGGCACCTGCATCGAACTTTCGCTCTCGACGCGAACGTAGACGTCGACGGGTTGGCCGGGCGGCAATGACAGCCAGAAATTGGGATGACGGTAACGCACGCTGCGGGCGCTGAAGGGGAGGTGGTCGCCGCCGGCCTGGAAGGCGGTGTGGCCATCGGGATAGCGCGCGTAAACGTCGATGTGGTCGCTCAGCGCGTAACTCTGCACCAGCAACCAGCGCTGCTCGGGATTGCCGCGGTTGACGATGCGCGTGTGGAACCAGAATGCGCCGGTGCGGAATCCAAACGCGCTGCGTCCGCCGGGCAAGGGCGCGAACTGGCCCTGCGCCAGCCGTCGCGCCACAGCATCGACGTCGTCGTCCGAAGAGGCGTCGTGGTAGTAACCAAGGTAGGGCGACAGTGCCACCTGCTGCACGTCGGGACCCAGCTGCAGGGTCGTGTCGGCGGTGGTCGCGGCCTGGACCGGCACAGCCAGCAGCAGGCACAGGCCTGCCAGCCAGAGCCAGAACCACGACGAAACACGTCCCATGTTTCCCCCTTGCCAAAGTCGCCCGGCCGTCACGGAGCTGACGGTGTGGCGTGCGCGCAGCTTAAGCGCGAACCGGCCGCCATCCGTCCCCGTCGGTACGGCTGACAGCTATATCCGTATCGCAAGGCAAACGGCGTGAACGTCGTTCACAGGCCTTCAGGGTGGGGAGGAGGGCATTGACGGGGGGCGGGGCTCCGATTAATGTAATAGCACGTTATTACATTAGTACAGCCTTTCGGGGCCTGGTCATGAAGGCACGGACATGAAGCGACGCCCCCTGGAAACCGATCGTGGAGAAGACGAGTTCGCCGGCCTGGCCTCGGCCCTGCTTGGGCTGCGCAGCCCGGAGGAGGTCCGCGCGTTCCTCGAGGACCTGTGCACGCCGGCCGAGCTCGAAGCGATGAACGACCGCTGGCGGGTGGTGCCCCTGCTGCTCGACAACGTCCCGTATCGCGAGATCCACGACCGCACCCAGGTCAGCGTCACCACCATCGGGCGGGTTGCCCGCACCCTCGAACGCGGCGCCGGCGGCTACGCCATCGCCTACCAGCGTCAGACCGGCGAGTCCCGGCCGGCGTCCTCCCGCAGCAGCGACTAGTCCCGCGTCCATCCAAGAGCCCCGCCGATGAGCCCCCCCGCAAACACCCCGGTGCGCGATCGACTGCGCATCGCCATCCAGAAGTCCGGTCGCCTGGCCGAGCCGGCGCGCGGTCTGCTCGCCTCGTGTGGCCTGAGCTGGCGCGAGAGCCGCGACCGGCTCTTCTGCTATGGCGAAAGCCTGCCGATCGACCTGCTGCTGGTGCGCGACGACGACATCCCGGGGCTGATTGCCGATGGCGTCTGCGATCTGGGCATCGTCGGCCGCAACGTCCTGCTCGAGCAGGACGGCGGCCGCGTCGGCACCGGTCGCACGCCGGCTTTCCGCGAGTGGCGGCCGCTCGGATTTGGCGCATGCCGGCTGGCGCTGGCGGTGCCCGATGCCTGGGACTGGCAGGGCCCGGAACAGCTGACCGGCAAGCGCATCGCCACCAGCTATCCGGCACTGCTGTCGCGCTGGCTGGCCGAGCAGGGGATCGCAGCCGATGTCGTGCTGCTGTCGGGTTCGGTCGAAATCGCGCCACGCCTCGGTCAGGCCGAGGCGATCTGCGATCTGGTGTCCAGCGGCGCGACGCTGTCGGCCAATCAGCTCAAGCCGGTGATGACACTGTTGGAAAGCGAGGCCGTCCTCGCCGGACCGGCCGAGGCATTCGACCCCGTCCGCGGTGAACTCGCCGAACTCCTGCTGCGCCGCCTCGATGGTGCATTGCGCATCCGCCACAGCAAGCTGCTGATGTTCCAGGCGCCACGCAACCTGCTGCCGAGCCTGCTGCCGCTGCTTCCCGATGCCGAGGCCCCCACGGTGATGCGACTGGACGACGGCGACGACCTGGCATTGCAGGCGCTGTGTCACGGCGCGGTTACCTGGCAGCGGCTGGAAGAACTCAAGCGCGCCGGCGCGCGCGGGCTGATGGTGTTGCCGGTGGAAGGGATGCTGGCATGAGCGCTACCGCCACTGACGCGCTGATGCGTCGCGAAGACTGGAGCCGCCTCGGCGACGCCGAACGCGCGCAACTGCTTCGTCGTCCCGCGCAGCGGACATCGGCCGTCACTGCCACCGCGGTCGCGGCCATCATCGAGGAAGTGCGCGACAACGGTGACGCCGCGCTGCGCGCCTTCGCGCTGCGTTTCGATGGCGTAGAACTCGACGACCTGCGCGTTGGCCGCGATGAAATGCGTGCCGCCAGCAGCAGTCTGGCGCCGACATTGCGCCAGGCCATCGACGAAGCGGCGGCGCGCATTGCCCTGTTCCACGAAGCGGGCATGAGCAGTGCCTACGCCATCGACACCGCACCGGGCGTGCGCTGCGAACGTGTGCTGCGCCCGATCCGTCGCGTCGGTCTGTATGTGCCGGCAGGATCGGCGCCGCTGCCCTCCACCGCATTGATGCTGGGCGTTCCGGCGCAGTTGGCCGGCTGCCCCGACGTGGTCCTGTGCACGCCGCCGCGGCGCGATGGCACGGCCGATCCGGCGGTGTTGCATGCCGCGCAACGTTGCGGAATCGATCGCGTGTTCAAGGTCGGTGGCGCGCAGGCGATCGCGGCGATGGCATTGGGTACCGACACCCTGCCGCGCTGCGACAAGCTCTTCGGTCCCGGCAACGCCTACGTCACCGAGGCCAAGCGCCAGGTGGCGATGGGCCAGGACGGGCCGGCGATCGACATGCCGGCCGGCCCCTCGGAAGTGATGGTGATCGCAGATGCCGGCGCCAATGCTTCGTTCGTCGCCGCCGACCTGCTGTCGCAGGCCGAACATGGGCCGGACTCGCAGGTGATCCTGCTCAGCGACAGCAGCGAGCTGCTCGATGCGGTCGCAGGCCAGCTGCTCGCGCAACTGCAGGCATTGCCGCGTGCCGACATCGCCAGGCAGGCACTCGCGGCGTCGTGCGCGATCCAGGTCGATTCGATCGACCAGGCACTGCAGGTCAGCAATGACTACGCCCCCGAGCACCTGATCCTCGCCCTGCGCGACGCGCGGCGCTGGCTGCCGCAGGTGCAGGCGGCCGGTTCGGTGTTCCTCGGCGACTGGGCGCCCGAAGCGCTGGGCGACTACTGCAGCGGCACCAATCACGTCCTGCCGACCAGCGGCGCGGCGCGCTTCACCGGCGGCCTCAACGTCGCCAGCTTCCAGATCGCGATCACCGTGCAGGAGGTGCAGCCACAAGGCATCGCCGCGATCGGCCCATGCGCGGTGGAACTGGCGCGCGCCGAAGGGCTCGATGCGCACCTGCTGGCCGTGGCGCTGCGCCTGCAGGCGGTGGCGGCATGAGTGCGGCCGTGGACGCGATGACATCCGGCACTGGCCCGCTATCGCTGGTGCGGGGGGACCTGCGCGACTTCGCCGGGTACCGGTCGGCGCGCAGCGAGCGCCTGCAGGGGCGCGTCTGGCTCAACGCCAACGAGTCGCCGTGGCACAACGATGCCGACCCGGACGGCGCGTTGCGCCGCTACCCCGATCCGCAGCCGCAAGCCCTGCGGGTGGTACTGGCCGATCTGTACGGCTGCGCGCCGGACCAGCTGCTGGCTGGCCGCGGCAGCGACGAAGGCATCGACCTGCTGGTGCGTGCCGTGTGCCGGCCCGGTGGCGATGCCATCCTCGTCACCACCCCCACGTTCGGCATGTATGCGGTGAGTGCGCGCCTGCACGGCACCCGTGTGGTCGACGTGCCACTGCGCGAGGATACGAAGGGCTGGCAGTGCGACTTCGCGGCGATCACGTTGGCCGTGCGGCGCGACGGCGTGAAGCTGGTGTTCCTGTGCTCACCGGGCAATCCGACCGGCGCGCTGTTGCCGCTGGAGGACATCGCACTGCTGGCGCGCGAGATCGACGGTCGCGCCCTGGTGGTCGTCGATGAGGCCTACCTGGAGTATGCGGACGCGCGGTCCGCGATCAGCCTGCTGCCGGCGCAGCGCAACGTCGTCGTTCTGCGCACGCTGTCGAAGGCGCACGCGCTGGCCGCGGCACGCATCGGCAGCGTCATCGGCGATGCCGAGCTGATCGAACTGCTGCGGCGCTGCCAGGCGCCGTATCCGCTCCCGGCGGCCTGTGCGGAGCAGGCGTTGCAGGCGTTGCAGCCGGCGGCGCGTGTGCTGACCACGCAGCACGTCGCCACCGTTCGCAGTGAACGCGAGACGTTGTTGTCGGCGCTGACCGCGATGCCGGGCGTGCGTCGTGCCTACGATTCGTCAGCGAACTTCGTGCTCGCGCGATTCGACGACGCCCAATCGACGTTCGACAGGCTGCTCGCCGCCGGTGTCGTGGTCCGCGACATGCGCGCCGCGCCCGGTCTTGGCGATGCGTTGCGCGTCAGCTTGGGCACGCCCGAACAGAACCGGCTGGTGTTGGCGGTGCTGGCGGAGGTGGCGCGATGAGTCCGGCCACTCCCATCCTGTTCGTCGATCGCGACGGCACCCTCATCGAGGAGCCATCCGACTACCAGATCGACCGCTTCGACAAGCTGCGCTTCGTCGCCGGTGTCATCCCTGCGATGCTGCGGCTGCGTGATGCCGGCTACCAGTTCGTGATGGTGACCAACCAGGACGGTCTGGGCACCGACACATTCCCCCGCGCGGAGTTCGACGGCCCGCACCAGTTGATGATGCAGGTGTTCGAAAGCCAGGGCATCGTGTTCCGCGATGTGCTGATCGACACCAGCCTGCCGGCCGACAACGCGCCCACGCGCAAGCCCGGCATTGGCCTGGCGCTGCCTTACCTGCAGGATCGGAGCGTCGACTGGACGCGCTCGGCCATGGTCGGCGACCGCGACACCGACAACGCCTTCGCCCGCAACCTGGGCATCCGCGCCTTCCAGTTGCGCACCGCGCAGTTCGGTGGCGAGTGGGACTGGAGCGGCATTGCCCACGCCCTCGCCGATGCGCCGCGCACTGCGCGCGTCACGCGGACCACGCGCGAGACCCGGATAGACGTCGGTCTTGATCTGGACCGCAGCGCCGAACCGTCGGTGACGACCGGGCTGGGGTTCTTCGACCACATGCTCGAACAGATCGGCAAGCACGGCGGCTTCGCCCTCGAACTGCGCTGCGAAGGCGACCTCCACATCGACGAGCACCACACCGTCGAGGACAGCGCGCTGGCATTGGGGCAGGCATTGCGCGAGGCGCTCGGCGACAAGCGCGGCATCGGACGCTACGGCTTCACGTTGCCCATGGACGAAAGCCTGGCCAGTGCCGCGCTGGATTTCTCAGGGCGGCCGTACTTCGTGTTTGAAGGTGCCTTCAGCCGCGAGCACGTGGGCGGATTGCCGACCGAACTGGTCCCGCACTTCTTCCGTTCGCTGTGCGAGGGCGCCGGGCTCAACCTGAACCTGCGCGTGCACGGCGAGAACGACCACCACAAGGTGGAGGCCTGCTTCAAGGCGGTCGCGCGCGCGTTGCGCCAGGCGATCCGGCGCGAGGGTCATGAGCTTCCGAGCACCAAAGGCAGCCTGTAGGCGCAATCGCGGCAAAGGCAATCAATGTGACTGGAGTGCAACACACGTGACGCAGGTCGTGCTGATCGACTGGGGTGGGGGGAACATCGGCTCGGTGCGTTACGCGCTAGAGAGGTTGGGCGTGCGCGCGGTGCTCAGTGCCGATGCCGACACCATCG
>DATDBI010000125.1:0-2925 GCA_036524915.1 Lysobacter sp.
TCCGGCTTACGACTGACGCGTACCGGACATGCTGCAGAAACTTCGCGACAAGACCTCGGGCTGGATCGCCACCGTGATCCTCGGCCTGCTGATCGTTCCCTTCGCCTTCGTCGGCATCGAGCAGTACCTCGGCCAGCGCACCGACAATTCGGTGGCGAAGATCGACGTGCCGCCGAGCTGGTGGGCGTCGGCCCCGTCGTTCTGGCCGGTGTCGGTGTTCTGGCAGCACGAGTCCATCGGCGTCGACGAGTTCCGTCGGAGCTTCGAGCAGGCGCGCCAGCAGCAGCGCTCGCAGCAGGGCGAGGCCTTTGATGCGCGTGCATTTGAAAGCGTCGACAACAAGCGCGCCATCCTCGACGCCCTGATCGACGCCCGCGTGCAGCAGATGTCCGCGCAGCGCGACGGTGTGGTCGTGAGCGATGCGCTGGTGCGCAAGGCGATCCAGGAAGTGCCTGGTTTCCAGGTTGACGGCAAGTTCGACTATGCGCGCTACAAGCTGGCCCTGGCTTCGCAGGTGCCGGCACAGACCGAGCGCCAGTTCGAGCAGACCGTACGCGAAAGCCTGCAGCAGTCGCTGATGTCCTACAGCGTGGCCAACAGCAATTTCGTCACCGCCGTCGAACTCGATCGCCTGCTGCGACTGATGGGCGAGCAGCGCGATGTCAGCGTGCTGCCGCTGCCGGCACCGGCTGCGGATACCGGCGCGGTAAGCGCCGCCGAAATCCAGAAGTGGTACGACGGCCATGCCGCACAGTACCGCGCGCCCGAATCGGTGTCGCTCGAGTACGTAGAGATCAACAGTGCGACGCTGCCGGCACCGGCACCGGCCGATGAGGCCACGTTGCGCCAGCGCTACGAGCAGGAAAAGAACCGTTTCGTCGAGCCCGAGCAGCGCCTGGCCTCGCACATCCTCGTACGCGTGCCTGAAGGCGCCGACGCGGCCGCGCAGAAGGCGGCAGAGCAGAAGGCGACGCAGCTGGCCGCGCAGGCCCGGGCGCCGGGTGCCGACTTCGCCGCGCTGGCCCGGACCAGCAGCGACGACACCGGCTCGCAGGCCGTGGGCGGCGACCTGGGCTGGGTCAGCAAGGGCATGATGGTCGGCCCGTTCGAAAACGCGCTGTTCGCGATGAAGACGGGCGAGATCAGTGCGCCGGTGAAGAGCGAGTTCGGTTGGCACGTCATCCAGCTTCGCGAACTCAAGACCGGCGCGCAGGTGAGCTTCGAGCAGGTCCGTGACGCGCTTGCCCGCGAGCAGGCCGAAGCCGATCGCGAACGTGCGGCCAGCGAATTCAGCAGCCGGATGGTCGACCTGACCCTGAAGAATCCGTCGTCGCTGGGTCCGGCCGCACGCGAGATGAACCTCCCGTTGCAGAAGGCAGGCCCGTTCGCGCGCACGAACGCGCAGGGCGTGCTCGCCACTCCGGCGGTGGTGCGCGCAGCGTTCTCGGACAACCTGATCCAGGACGGCACCATCAGCGATCCGATCGAGATCGCACCGGGCCACAGCGTGCTGATCCGCGTCACCGCGCATGCGCCTGAGCGCGCGTTGCCGTTGGCGCAGGTGCGCGACAAGGTAATTGCAGCGGTGCGTGCCGACCGCGTGGCCCAGGCCGCCCGCAAGGATGCAGACGCGCTCGTGGCGCGCTTGAAGAATGGCGAGACGCTGGTGGCGATCGCAGCCTCGCGCCTGTTGCCGCCGCCGCAGGTCCTGACGGGCGTGCCGCGTGGTGCGCCGGTGCCGGAAGCCAGTGTCGCTGACGCGATCTTTGCAGTGGCCGCCCCGGCTGCTGGCAAGGTGACGCCGGGTCAGTCGCAGCTGACCGATGGCCGGATCGTGTTGTTCGCGGTGAGCAAGGTGACGCCGGGCGACCTGGCCACCATTCCTGCACCGCAGCGCGAGATGCTCCAGCAGCAGATCGCCCGCATCGGTGGCAACGATGACATGCGCGCGCTGGTCTCCCAGCTGCGCAAGCGCGTCACGGTCACCGTGGTCGAGCGCAACCTCTGACCGCGCGGTTCATTGCACGCAAAGAAAAGGCCCGGCAATGCCGGGCCTTTTTTTGTTGCCGTGCTTTTGATTGTCTTGTCAGGCAGGCTCAGTCGTTGCCGATGCCGGTCATGCCGAGGATGTTGTAACCGGCGTCGACGTAGGTGACTTCGCCAGTAACGCCGCCGGCCAGGTCGGAGCACAGGAACGCGGCAACATTGCCAACGTCCTCGATGGTGACCGTGCGGCGCAGCGGTGCGTTTTCTTCGACGTGGCCGAGGATCTTGCGGAAGCCTGCGATGCCAGCGGCAGCAAGCGTCTTGATCGGGCCGGCGGAGATCGCGTTGACGCGCGTGCCCTCCGGGCCGAGGTTGACGGCGAGGTAGCGCACCGAGGATTCCAGGCTGGCCTTGGCCACGCCCATCAGGTTGTAGCCCGACAGTGCGCGCTCGGCGCCCAGGTAGCTCAGGGTCAGGATCGAGCCGTTGCGACCCTTCATGAGCGGGCGCGATGCCTTGGCCAGCGCCGACAGCGAGTACGACGAAACATCGTGCGCGATGGCGAAGTTCTCGCGGGTCAGGCCGTCGAGGAACTGACCGGCGATGGCTTCGCGCGGAGCGAATGCGATCGCGTGGACGAGGATGTCGAAGCCGTCGCTCCAGTACTGGCCGAGCTGCTCGAAGCAGGCGGCGATCTGGGCGTCATCGCTGACATCCAGAGGCAGCACGATGTTGCTGCCGTAGTCGGAGGCCGCCGATTCCACGCGCGACTTGAGCTTCTCGTTCTGATAGGTGAACGCCAGCTGCGCGCCTTCGCGGTGCATGGCCTCGGCGATGCCGCTCGCGATCGAGCGCTCGCTGGCGATGCCGGTGATCAGTGCACGCTTGCCTTGCAGAAAACCCATGAGCCGTTCCTTTCTGATGATGATGACCGCAGCG
>DATDBI010000126.1:0-1373 GCA_036524915.1 Lysobacter sp.
GGGGGTGCCTGGTGTCAGGTGAACGCGGCCCGGAGGCGGTGGAAGGCGGCGGCGATCCGGCTCGCCCAGCGCCAGGTGTGGTCGATGCGGAGTCTGGTCTGTCGAGCCGAGCGGGTGATCCGGGCGGCGACGTGCAAGACCCGGTAGCGGAAGGTGGCGATCTCGCATCGGGCGAGTTCGGGGGCGTCGGTGAAGCAGATCGTCTTGGTCCAGGTGACCAGATCGATGGCGGTGAGCACGACTTCGAGCCAGGCCGCGTTCTCGTCCCAGCCGCGGCAGGGCAGGTTACGCAACCCGCTGGCTTTGGCTTCGCGGATCCGGTCTTCGACCCGGGCGTGTTGACGATGCCGCAGCTCCAGTCCGGCGGCCTGGCCGGGGATCCGGCCGGGTGGGGTGTTGGTCAAGAACGCGGTGATCCGCATCCCGTCGACATCGGCGAAACTCAGCTGCGCACCCGGATGGGGATGTTCCTTCCGCAGGATCAGCCGCGACCCTTCCGGCCAGCCGGACAGGTCGACCAGGCCGGTCGCCTCAGCCACCCAGGCCCCTTCACGCAGGTCGTCGTCGGTTTGGATCGCAGGATGCCAACACGCCTCCGGGATGACGTCGACAACGGTCTGGATGCGCCAGTCGACAGGGAATCCGAAGGAGAACTCCACGCCGCGGGCCACACATCCAGCCGCGAACGCATGGGTGGCACCGGCGGAGTCCGACCGCGCCAGCAGCCGCGGCCCCGTCGGATCTCCGGGTCGGGGCCGGGCCTGTTCGGGCAACGCCGCCAACGCCTGATCGAGCACGACCAGATGGTCGGCGGCAGTGTTGGAGCCCGCGTTCCCAGGCCGCAGCAGACCGGCCAGCGCCTCCCCGCCGGCCACGTCGGGCCGGTCCAGGAAACACAGCAACGGGTGGAACCCGAACGTGCGTTTCCAGGTCGGCGCAGCATGGTCTTTCTCACTGTGCGCGATCGTGATCGTGGCATCGAAGTCCAACCGCAGTTCCTCCGACAGGTCAGGCCCGGCACCGGCCGCCCACGCCGCAGCACGGGCCACCGCCCGCGCCGCCCGGACCGCGTCGAGATGGCCGGCGTCGATCCGGTCCAGCACCCGCCACGTCGTCGGCATCGACGC
Organism: Lysobacter sp.; assembly: GCA_036524915.1. Classification (GTDB taxonomy): domain Bacteria; phylum Pseudomonadota; class Gammaproteobacteria; order Xanthomonadales; family Xanthomonadaceae; genus Lysobacter_J. The sequence goes on from DATDBI010000126.1 coordinate 1,128, forward strand.
CACCGGCCCGTGCAGATCCTGCCGGTCCACCAGGGCCGCGATCCCGCTGATCGCGTCCGCGCCGTCAGCGACCGCGACCGCGAGATCGGCGAACACCCGGCCCGGAGCATGGATCGGGACACCCCGGTAGGTGTCGAGCAACGCCTCAGAGACAGCGTCGACCAAGCCGGTGTACTCAGCGGTCTCCCGCAGCAACCCAACCCCGGCATGCGACACCACCCCGGCACCGTCAGCTGACACCCGGAC
>DATDBI010000127.1:0-1263 GCA_036524915.1 Lysobacter sp.
CCGACCAACGTGATCTCGATCACCGACGGCCAGATCTTCCTCGAGACCGACCTGTTCAACGCCGGCATCCGCCCGGCCGTGAACGCCGGCATCTCGGTGTCGCGCGTCGGTGGTGCGGCCCAGACCAAGATCATCAAGAAGCTGTCGGGCGGTATCCGTATCGCGCTTGCCCAGTACCGTGAGCTGGCTGCGTTCGCGCAGTTCGCCTCCGACCTGGACGAAGCCACCCGCAAGCAGCTCGAGCACGGCCAGCGCGTCACCGAGCTGATGAAGCAGAAGCAGTACGCGCCGATGTCGATCGCGCTGCAGGCGCTGTCCATCTATGCCGTCAACGAGGGTTACCTCAACGACGTGCCGGTCAGCAAGCTGCTGGCGTTCGAGGACGGGCTGCACGCCCACTTCGTCAACACCCAGGGCGAGCTGATCAGCAAGATCAACTCCACCGGCAGCTGGAACGACGAGATCGAGGCGACCTTCAAGCAGGGTATCGCCGAGTTCAAGCAGACCGGCAGCTGGTAAAGCGTTGCATCGGCGGGCTCCGGCCCGTCGTTGCGGCAATGGCGGGCTCCGGCCCGCCCGATGACGAACCGAAAGCGAGCGATACATGGCAGGCGGCCGCGAAATCAAAACCAAGATCAAGAGCGTGCAGAACACCCGCAAGGTGACGCGCGCGCTCGAGATGGTCTCGGCATCCAAGATCCGCAAGGCGCAGGACCGGATGAAGGTCTCGCGTCCGTATGCGCGCGTGATGAAGCAGGTGATCGGTCACCTGGCCCAGGCCAACTCCGACTACCAGCATCCGTACCTGGTCGAGCGCAAAGACGTGAAGCGCGTCGGCTACATCATCGTGTCCTCGGACCGTGGCCTCGCCGGCGGCCTCAACAACAACCTGTTCCGCAAGCTGCTCGGCGAGTTCCGCAAGTGGCAGGAGCAGGGCGTCGAGATCGACGTGGTCACCATCGGCCAGAAGGCCTCGGTGTTCTTCCGTCGCATCAACGTCAACATGATCGGCTCGGTCACCCACCTGGGCGACCTGCCCAAGCTCGAGCAGCTCGTCGGCGTGATCAAGGTCATGCTCGATGGCTACAGCAGCGGCAACATCGACCGCGTCTTCATCTGCTACAACGACTTCGTCAACACGATGACCCAGCGCGCGGCGTTCGACCAGCTGCTGCCGCTGCCGGAATCGGACACGAAGGTCGCGCACCACGACTGGGACTACATCTACGAGCCCGACGCGGCGAGCGTGCTGGAGCACGTGCT